>NZ_OBEL01000003.1:0-300000 GCF_900215605.1 Cohaesibacter gelatinilyticus
GCGAGACTAAGACCAAGCCGTCCACGTTTCTCTTTATTTCAAAAAACAAATTGTCAAAGAACAAAAGATAACAAACCTACCTTTTCTAAGACCAAGCACCCAATAACAAGGACACAAGACCCCGCCGCCAGCAGCAAGCCGCTGTCGATGAAGCGCGTTATAAGCAAACAATCATAAACTGTCAAAGTCTAATTTCGATTTATGTCAGAAAAATCACAGGCCAGTGCATAAACGACTTTCATCTTACGAAAAAAAATCCTCACAGCCGAAAATTAGCCGTATTTTCCGGGTCTTTTCCCGAAAGCAATTTCGCGCTAAAACGACAACACAAATCAAAACGGCTGGTCAGTGAGAGTTCCTGTCATATGAACTCCTCTGCACTTTACATGATATAGGGTCAGGCAAGCAAAGCATGTCACAGAGCAACAAAACAGCGCCGAACCAGCGACCAATTCAATTGGGGTCTCTGCCAGCCTTGCTCACTCCGTCAGCTCGTTTGAACCCGCCAGATCGTAGAACCCTGAATATGCGCTGGTTGATTGGCACGGTGCTAACGGGTTGCACATCCATTTTCCTGATGGGTGGAGCGCTTGTTGCGGGCATTCAAAGTCAAGACCAAATGGCTGAGCTGGCGACTTATAACGAGCAGGCCGCCAATGCAGCATCCATTCCTCCGGGCCAGCTAATCAGTGCGGGCCGAAAAAGTGATCGCCTCTCGCGCACCATTCGACCGGTTTCTCATCGCAAGGAAATCAAGGTCAGCACCATCTCTGCCCTTGGCAACGAAAACCTGATTTCAAGTCGACCCTATATGCTGATCTCGGCATCACTTGAAACAAAGAGAAACAACGATATCAGCCTGCCAGAATTTGACGCTGTGCGCATCTTTGCCAGCGCATCCCAGAATTCCACACAGGATCGCAGCTCCATTGACGAAGACAGCATCTATTCAGCAGATATTGAAGGAGAGATGCGCATTCGCAGTGAGCCTTTGAATTTGGCCTCAGCTTACGCCTTGGAAGCCGGCGGGCCAAACGACTTCGTCATCCAAAAGCTGATCAATCAGTCTTCAATCCTTTTGGCAGATGAAGGCAATACGACTTCCAATCCCTTCGACCTGATCGACCCTTCCCGATTTGAATTCCCCGGAGCATCATTGGGCAACGTGTCTGATGCCTATATTCGCGTTATTCCGGAAAATATGGCTTCCATAACCAAAACCGCGCTTGATAGCGCTGGAGCGGAAACAGAAGAAAAAATCGTAATCGCCGTTCGAGGCGATACTGTTCGTGATTTATTGCTTGAAAATGAAGCGACTGAGGGCGAAGCGGAGGAATTGGCCAACCTCTTTTCATCGGAAGCCGGCATCTCGGAGTTAAGCAACCATCAGCGCCTGCGTATTGTCTATCAATTGGTGGGTGATGGCATTCGAGAACGTGCTCCCTTGCGAATAAGTCTCTATGATGGTGAGGAACATCAACTCACGTTGGCTCAATCCGATCTTGGCTCCTTTCAGGTGGCCGATGAACCTCAACAAGGGTTTGCGACTTTGCCAGCTAATGTAAATAGTCTGGAAAGTCTACGCTCTGGCCCTCGCTTGAATATCTATAATTCGCTATATCAGACCGCCTTGAAGAACGGCATTGATGCTGAGATGATCGACAAGATGGTACAGATCCTGTCATTCGACATCGATTTCAAAACCAGAGTGAAACCAGGTGACTCACTTCAGGTCTTCCATTCCATTCCTGGAGATGGCTCCACAGATCAACCAGAAATCCTGTTTCTCGAAATCCAGATTGGCGGCAAAACCAAGCGTTATTATCGCTACAGAACCGGCGACGACAATTATGTCGATTATTATGATGAGAATGGACGCAGCGCCAAAAAATTCCTGATGCGAAAGCCTATGCAAGGCGGAAAGTTCCGCTCTCCCTTTGGCTGGCGTCGACACCCGATTTTGAAAATCTCACGCCTCCATAAAGGCGTGGACTGGTCTGCGCCACGTGGAACACCAATCATGGCATCCGGCAATGGCCGCATTGTCAAACGCAAATGGTCCAGTGGTTACGGTAAATATATTCAAATTCAACACACAAACGGCTATGCTACTGGCTATGCCCATATGAGTGCTTTCTCCAACAAGTTCCAGACCGGGGATTATGTCCGACAAGGCCAGATCATCGGATATGTTGGCTCAACTGGCCTCTCAACCGGCGCTCATCTTCATTATGAAGTCACGGTCAATGGCCGCCACGTAGACCCAATGCGCATCCGCCTTCCACGAGGTCGAACTCTGAAGGGTGAAATGCTCGCAAGCTTCCAAGGCAATCGTGAGCGTATTGATGAATTGCTTGGAAAGCCCAAACCAACACGCGTTGCCAAGGCGAATTAAGGAAACAAAGAAGCCCGGGTTCAATGAATCCGGACTTCTTTGCTTTCAACATCTTGGTTCGCAACTATGGAACCACTATTTTTGATAATAATCCCGGAACCAGGCAACAAACATTGCCACACCATCCTTAAAGTTCGTTTCGGGTTTATAGCCAGTCAGATTTTGCAAGAGATCTGCATTGGCCCAGGTAGCAGGCACATCCCCTTTTTGCATCGGCATATAATTGCGGATTGCTTCAATGCCGATCTCTGCCTCAATCACATCAACAAAATCGAGCAAACGCACCTTATCGGAATTCCCGATATTGACCACACGATACGGCGCTACCGGTGACAGGCTGTCACCTTCCGGCACGACCTTGTCTTCAGGTCGCACAGGCACAGCATCAATCAGCAAACGAATGCCACGTACCAAATCATCGACATAAGTAAAGTCACGATACATGTCGCCACGATTATAGATATCGATCGGGCGACCATCTAAAATGGCATCAGCAAACTTGAACAGCGCCATATCCGGGCGTCCCCATGGACCATAAACCGTGAAGAAGCGGAACATGGTGATCGGCAGGTTCCACAGATGCGCATAGGAATGCCCCATGCTTTCGGTTGCCTTCTTGGTCGCCGCATAAATGGTCAGCTGGGTATCCGCCTTTTCCGTCTCAATGAATGGCATGTCTTCATTGGCACCATAAACAGAAGAGGTCGATGCCATGAGAAGATGCTCGACTTCAAGCCGGCGAGAGGCTTCCATGACATTGAAAGTTCCAATCACATTGGCATCAATATAGGCGCGAGGATTTTCAAGGCTGTAACGAACACCAGCCTGAGCTGCCAGATGAACCACCACATCGGGTTTGAACTCATCCATAACCCGGTCGACCAGGATCGTATCTTCCAGCATTCCTTCGGTAGCGGAGAAATTGACATTCTGCTTCAGCATGGCATGACGCCGCTCTTTCAAGCGCACATCATAATAATCAGTCATGCCGTCATAGCCATGAACAACAAAACCTTCTGCCAGCAGCATTTTGGCAAGATGAAATCCGATAAAACCGGCCGTACCCGTGATGAAGATGCGCTTCACATCTCTCTCCTGTGAAATTTCATGAAATCCGGTGCAATCTCTCGACAGGGCAACTCTCTCATCATCCCGACGCAGAGTACAAAAACTTGGCCAAACAACTCGGCGATATGATCAACGTCTCTAGCAATGCATCATCAACCTGACAAGGGGTCACCTGATGCACGCAATCTCTTGATTACATCAATCAATTTCAAACCTGCCCAACCTGCAACGCTTTTGCTGGCTCTCAGCGTATAGATATTCTCAGGTTTCGTACCAAAAGAAGCCTTGTAATCTTCATCACCAACGGACAAATCAAAGCAGGTTACACCTTTGTCCATGAGCCGCTCAATCATGAGATCAATAAGTACCTTGCCGGGCGAGAACCGTCCAAATCGTTTATAATCAGCCCCGGGCAGCAGAAATTTGAAGGTTCCTCCATCCTTGATGCCGAAAGCTGCCGCAACAATGGCACCATCAAGAAACAGGCCAGCTGTAACAGGATAACCGTGAACAGAATGTGTTTGAGCCAACTGTTTGTAAAAATCGAAGAATAATGGATTCTGCAAAAAATCCTTGCCATCCGCTCCAGTAAAGCGATCTGCCCGCACGGTACGAAGAAAATCAAACAAACGGTCGATCTCATCAGCCTGACTAGCTATACGCAATTCCAGAGATCCGGCCTGCTCAAGCTTGCCACGCTTGCGCCTGAGATCACTCCGACGGTTGGCGGACAGCTTGTTTTGCTTCCAGGTCTGATAATTGTCGCCAAGTTCGGTGGCATAGGTTCCAAAACCGGCTTCTTTTATAACGATCTGTTTTCCAAAAAACGTGCTCAGCCAAAGCTCCTGATGGCGAACATGCTTGATCCATAGCAGATCATAGGCACCCAAAGCATTGTCGACCATATCTGGGAGCTCAGACCAGTTCATCAATTCATCATGAAAATCACGATCAACGATCGCACATGCATGATCCACCACACCAAAATTGGAATATTCAAGGATCCTGAATGGCCCCAACCGTTTTTGAACAAGCGGCAAAAGAGCAACCAGAAGACCTTCTTTCACAGTTTTGACCACCAGTGTCACCGGCTCAAAGGAGAGGCTTTTACAAAGTTTCTTCTGCATCGCAGACATCCAGATGGGATGCTGAAAGGCCGTAGCATTGGATCGATTATAGAGATCTTGATAAGTCTCTGACAAAAAATCCAATTCATTATGCAGTGTGATCTCAAACACGAAGTGTTCCCATACTTGATTTTGGAGCAATTCCTGAAAACATCAGCTCCCCGGAGCGCATAAGCAGACCGACAAGCTATATATGCAAACTCGAAAATCCTGAATATACGAATTCACATAACCACTCTGACACAAAGCTACAAGAATACCCGTAAGTCGGCTTTAACTTTTGCCACATAGAGTTAGTTCTAAATCACAATTGGTAAGCAGACTTTAATTATGACAGGTAATATCGCGCTGTTGATCGGCAATTATCGGCCAACCTTCATACTTGCACAAAGCCTGAAAAGCAGGGGATATCAGGTCATTTCAGGGCTTGATGGTTATGATCGGGGCGCTGAGGTCTCCCGCTTTGTTGACAAGGTCTGGAAACATGCCTCTTATCAGACCGAGTTTGAGCAGTTTCAAACAGAACTGACCAAATTTCTGGAACAACATCCTGATATCACGGATATTTACCCCATCGCCGAACCCGTGGTCCGTGCTGTTGCTGAAGGGCGGCTCAATCTTCCGGACCATATCCGTATGGGCACCATGGATGGCACACTGGTTCAGCATTGCCTCGATAAAAGAGCATTGCTCACACACGCCAGGGATCTGACTATTCCTGTCGCACCTTTCGCGGAAACCCGGAACCGGAACGATCTTTACGCACTAGCAGAAAAAATCGGTTTTCCGCTCGTCATCCGTCCCTTGGAAACCGGCAAATTACTCGGCTCCACAAAGGCAATCACCTGCAGCAATCTCGATGACTTCTCGCAACGGAATGAGATCTGGAAACGCTGCAATTATCAATTGCTTCTTCAGCGCCAAGTCAAGGGCAAGCGCGACAACATCTATTTTGCAGCCAAAGATGGCAACATACATCGCTATCTCCACGCCAAGATCATTCGAACAGATCAACCCGATGGATCAGGGTTGGCGGTCGAGGGTGAGACCGTCACACCTTGCACCATCATAGAAGGCTATACCCGTAAACTGATCAAAGCTCTCGAGTATAATGGCATCGGGTGTGCGCAATATCTCGTCGATCCCGATAGTGGTGACATCAATTTCCTGGAGTTGAACCCGCGTATTGCAGGCAATCACGCTCTACCCGAAGCATGCAAGCTCGACTTGAGCGGCTGGTTGATTGATATGACCGAAAATACTACACACCCTGATACCTCCATCATTGGGTCAGCAGGATTGCGCTACAGTTGGATCGCCGGGGAGCTGGACGCTATCAGACACTCCTTGCGCAATGGCCAGCTTGGTTTCATCGAAGCACTGAAATCCGCTCTGGAAGCATTTCGCTGTTATCGCCACGATGATCTCGACATGGGGTTCGTTCCGGGCGACCCCATGCCTGGCCTGATCACTCTTTGTGACAGCTTGCCTCTTATCGGTGCCATTACCCGACGACGCTTTCAAAATCCTCTCCTGTTCAAATTATTTATCCGCAAGGAATGTCTTGAATGAATGCATCTTTGGCCACATCGCCTTTGCCTGTTGACGCAGTTGAGACATCATTGAATCTGGATCAAGACTTGGTGTATCGCTTTGTTGACCCGGAAAACTGGGACCAGATTGCGGTCGAATTTCTCGACATCCTTCACGAGCAGAGCGAGTGTTTCAATGCATTACGCTGGGCTCCCGAACAATTGGAACGCATTGCCTTCTACAAAGGCGAACAAGTGGTAAGTGCTGCAATGGTCCTGAAAATGGACTTCCCTATCGTTGGCGGGGGTGTTGCGGTTGTCAAATGGGGGCCGCTGTGGCGTCGCCATGATTTACCGGTTGAACCACGCATTCTTGAAGAGACCGTTGAAAGACTGAAGGACATCTATGCCATCGAGAGAGATTACTTTCTGACATTCTTCCCCCGCGCAGACCCTGACATTTCAGAACTTGAGGTCAGCACCTTCGAAAAATGCGGCTTCGTAGCTGGTGAGGAATTGGCTTCTCCCCTTCGTTATTTTGTCAACACTGATATTTCCCTGGAGGATCTGCGTGCCAGCCTTACCCAGAAATGGCGCTACAATCTCAATAAGGCCGAAAAGAACAACCTGACATGTCGCTTTGCCAATGATGCTGAAGGGCATGAAGCATTCATGCAGCTATATGAAGCCATGCAGAACCGCAAGGACTTTCATGACACATCAGCCATAGGCACATTAAAGGACTTGATGGAAGCTGATGAACTGGCCCTCAGACCAGAAATTCTGCTGGTTGAGTACGAAGATGAACTGGTTGCGGGAGCTGCAATTGATAGCACGGGCGAAAGAGCGGTTTATCTCTACGGGGCAACAAACAACAAGGCCCTGCCTCTCAATGCAGGCTTTGTGATGCATTGGGCAATCGCCCAACATCTCGTAAAAAGCCCGATCTGTCGCTGGTATGACCTTGGCGGAGCAGACAAGGACTGCCATCTGCATCAGTTCAAACGTGGCTTTGTCGGCAAGAAAGGCAGCACGGTCATTACCCCTCGCTACTATCACTATGGCTCCAGTATCAAATCACGTATCCTTGGCCATATGCTCTATTTTGCTCGACGCAAGAAGGGCGAAATCGCAAGACTTGTTCATGACGTCCGGACCAAGGGTCCCAAAGCCGCTTTTGCCGATTGAGCCGATCCCATGTCCAATCCACAGCTCAAGCGTCTGTTTTCTCATATGGCTCTGTTGACACTGGCCCGAATTGTCGGGGCCCTATGTGTCTTTGCGATCACCTTTCTGATCACCAGACAGTTTGGCGCAAACATGATGGCGCAATATTCGGTTTTTCTGGCAATCGCCAGTCTTGCATCCGTCCTGCTGCCCTGTGGTTTCCACGCCATAGGGTCGATGATAGCCGCCGAATATAGAGCGCTCAACAGGCTTGGCCTACTCAGCTTCTTTACGCAATACGGGCACAGGCTCATAGTCATAATGAGCCTGATTGCCGCAATTCCTGCAACTGTTGCAGCAATGCTGATCCCTTCTGAAGGTGCCTATGATCTGTCCATCATTCTGGCGGGCGCCATACCCTCTGCCATGGCCATGGGTTATATCTATTTCAACGGAAGCATCCTGATCGGCCTACAACGCCAATTCTCCGGCCAGCTGCCCGACATGCTGCTAAGACCCTTGCTACTGATTGCAAGCTTTGGCCTGATCGCCCTCATGATCGATGATGTCTCCATTGCACATTTGGTTCTGGCCGCCACAGCCATATTCATCGCAACAGCTGCCATCCAATGGATCAGATTAAGACGCACATTGTCAAAACAAGCGGGAACTGCATCAGAGCAAGAAGAAGAACGAAAAAAATGGTGGCAAATGGCTCCCAGCTGGACTGTCATAACCTTGCTGTGGGATTATTTCATCGAAATCCATATCATTCTCGCAAGCCTGCTATTTGCTCCATTTGAGGTGGCAATGCTTCATATCAGCTTCCGGATCCGGCAATTGGCCGGTTTCGGTATGAAGGCTCTTTATTCCTTGCTGATGCCGAAGGTTTTTTCTGCCAATGCACAACAACAAAATGGAGAAACTCAAAGCCTCATCAGACTATCCAGCAGAATCACATTGGCCTATGCAACTGCCGCCTGGATTACAATTGCCCTGATAGGCCAGTTTATACTGGGTCTTTTCGGCAACGAATTCGAGCAGGGCCATGGTATTCTGATGATCATCATGGCCACATTGCCAATTCGCGCCCTGTTCGGACCGGCACCTGCAGTGCTTGGCATGAAGCGCAATCATCACAGGATTGCCCAAATCCTTCTGATATCCCTCGCCCTATCCCTTGTATTGACAATGGGTGGTTTCGAGCTCGGTGGACTGACCATGGTTGCCTGGGGGTATCTCGCGGCGACGGGATTTACAGCCATAGCAATGTGGCTGTCGGCCAAACAAAAGACCGGCATCAATTGCGCCGTTTGGGCTTGAGAGATAAAAAGAGGTTGAATATGGTTATCAATGAAAATCGTGCAAGGTTGCACACACAAACGATCACCCGCACAACAGAAGATTTCAAGCTCGCCAACCGGATTGCAACCTATACTCTCTTCATTTTTCCGACCATTTTCCTGGCGTCCGTACTGCTCCAACCCTTTGCAGAACCCAAATGGATGTTTTTGGACACTTTGGCAGCAGCAGAATATGCACCTGATTGTTGTCACGTCTATTACGGACTTGTATCCAATATGGGGCTACTGCTCTGGACAGGCACCGCTGCCGTCTGCCTCCTGATGGGATTGGTTGTCTTGTCTGTTGACAAACAGGATCCCTTTACAAGATTTGCGCTCTCGGCGGGATCACTGACCGCATGGATTGCCATTGATGACATGTTTCTTGTCCACGAAAAGGTATTCCCGGCTGTTGGGGTTCCACAAACACTGGTCATCATCAGTTATATGGTTCTGGCAGGACTATATGTCCTGACCAGTTGGAAATATATCTTCCGACAACAATGGTGGATGCTTGCACTCGGAGCAATCGCACTCGCCAGCTCGATCTTTATCGATCTGGTCTTTCACAGCCTTGATGCCTATCTCGTCTATCTTGAAGACAGTGCAAAATTTTTCGGCATAGTGTGCTGGAGCATTTTTCATCTTCTTACGACATTCAATCACTTCCACAATCAGTTCACTCTGCAAGTCAATATCGCAAAAACGGAACCTCTGGATACGGATCAGTGAGACGAACACCAGATTCGGGTGGCTAGATTGGCGTGGCGGTTGCCTGCCAGAACAAAATAACAAAGAGTGAAGAACAAAGTTCAAACTCAGAGCCCAAACACTTGGGTTGGTCGGCGGCAAGGCGCAAGATAAGATGGCGGAGAGTGAAGAACGAAATTCGAACTCGGAGCCATCGCACATTGGGTTGGCGGGTGGCAATGTGCAAATGAAAATGGCGGAGAGGAAGGGATTCGAACCCCCGGTACCCGCAAAGGCACAACGGTTTTCGAGACCGCCCCGTTCGACCACTCCGGCACCTCTCCGCATATTCGAACGAGCCAAGATGAAGATCGAACGAGCTCAAACGAACATGAGCGGACCTTACACACAGCTCCAATCAAGCTCAAGACACCCTCATTCATTCCCACAATCAATCACGACGAGAAGAAAGGTAGAGAAATCCGCAATGCGCTAACTCTTTGTCCTAAGGGTCGAAATCTGGCCAAAAGTCCGCTCTTTTCCTTGACTCTGCGGCATCAAAAGCTATAGTGCGGCCAAGTCTGGCGTGGAAGCCCTTTCCGCGCCTGTTTGTTTGTAAAGACAAGTTTAACTCCAAGCATTTGGAATTAAATGGAAATTGACAGACGGACAATCCATTCACCGACTGAAAAAAGACGGCTCCCAGAATCGGGAAGTTCGGATTGAACAGGAGAAAAAAATGTTCGCAGTCATCAAAACAGGCGGTAAGCAGTATACTGTTTCCCCTGAAGATGTGATCAAGGTCGAAAAGCTCGAAGGCGAAGCTGGCGACACCGTGGTTTTTGATTCCGTGCTGCTGGTTGGCGGCGAAGGTGACGCACAGGTTGGCGCTCCTTTGGTAGACGGTGCAACTGTTGCTGCCGAGATCGTGGATCAGGGCCGTGGCCGCAAGATCATCATCTTCAAGAAACGTCGTCGTCAGAATTCCCGTCGTCGCAACGGCCATCGTCAGCACTTCACTTCCGTCAAGATCACCGAGATCCTGACCGGCGGCAAAGCACCTGCAAAAGCTGCAAAGAAAGCGGCACCTGCAAAAGCTGAGAAAAAGGAAGAGAAAGCTCCTGCAAAGGCAAAAGCGAAAAAAGCTGACGCTGAAGTCGCAGCACTCTTCGACGCTCCGGCTGGCGACAAGGACGATCTGAAAAAGATTTCCGGCGTTGGTCCTGTTCTGGAAGGCAAACTGAACGCTCTGGGCATCACCACTTTTGCTCAGGTAGCAGCCTTCTCTGCAGAAGACATTGCTAAAGTCGACGATGCGCTGAACTTCAAAGGCCGCATCGAACGTGACAACTGGCTCGAGCAGGCTGCTGCTCTCGCAGCCGAGAAATAAGTTTAGGAACGAGGAGACACCAAAATGGCACATAAAAAGGCAGGTGGTTCATCCCGTAACGGCCGCGATTCAGCTGGTCGTCGCTTGGGCGTAAAGAAATATGGCGGGGAAGCAGTGATTCCTGGCAACATCCTGGTGCGTCAACGCGGCACCAAATGGCATCCGGGCAGCAATGTCGGTATGGGCAAGGACCATACCCTATTTGCTACCGTTGAAGGCAAGGTGGAATTCCGCGCAAAGGCTAACGGCCGAACTTACGTATCTGTGAACCCGGTGGCGGAAGCCGCAGAATAAGCATCGGCATGAAACACAAGACTTGCCGGTGTCCCTGACCCCGACAAGTCGATGATAGTTCCCCTAAAAGGGTAGCTGAGATGAGAAGGGAAGATGGGACACCATCTTCCCTTTTTCTTTTCAATCATCTCATAACTACAATTCTTGAGGAGGAACTCATGTTGGATATAGATGAAGGCATACAGCAGGACGAACCTGACAGTATCACCCCTTTGCGGATCGGCGCTATTATCCTTCGCTTTCCGCAAAGCTGCGATCAGGGGAAACTGGCAGCAATCGCCTCCAATCCTCGCATCGCAAAAAATCTGTCTGCCGAAAGCTGCGCGGTGAAATGCAATCAGCTGGATAATTTTTCCGGCCGCACTCTCATCATCGCCAACTCCCTCAACCAGCCCCTTGGCATGATTGGCTACCAGCCAGATCACACCAACGCCAATCATATGCTCTCCATCTGGCTCGATGAAGCCTGCTGGAACCGTGGATATGGTACACTGGCAACCCAGGCGATGCTGGATCTGGCATTCTCAAAGGATAATCTGGACTGCATTTTTGCCTTGGCCCGTGTCTCAAGCATGGCTTCCAAGCGCCTTCTGGAAAAATGCGGTTTCCAATATTGTGGCACGGGCATGACTCGCTCCGCATTTTACAAAGGCATGATCCCGACCGATCGATTCAAGCTCGATCGCCGGGTCTGGCAAGCCTTGAGAGACTGGAATCATTTAACCCCTAACAAAGGAGCAGCCTGATGTTGTTGCCAAGCTTGAAAAGCGACCGCCTCTTGCTGCGTCCTCTGCATACCGAGGACGCAGACGCCATCCAAATTGCTTGTAGCAATGTATCGATGACCCGTTATCTCGGTCGTGTCCCCTACCCTTACACCAGGCAAAGCGCCACCAGCTTCATCGAACGATGCCAACAGGGGCTGGAAGGCATTCACTATGCCATCATACAAAAAGACAAATTGATCGGCATTATCGGCATGGCGCCATCAACCGAGCGGTTACAACATGCCTTTGTTCCCTCAATTGGCTATTGGCTTGACCAGTCCTTTTGGGGTAAAGGCTATATGAGTGAAGCAGTTGCCCGGTTTCTGGCCTGGTATATGCCGCTGGAGCCGACCGAGCGGGTCCGCTCTGCAGTGTTTGAAGACAATCCAAGGTCCCTGTCTATCCTCTCACGCATGGGTTTCAAGGAAATCGGCAGAGGACGGGGCTTTAGCCCGGCACGCAGTCAAGATGTTGCCCAGATCGAACTGGAGCTGACTGCAAACCGATATTATGAGGGCGTACGATGAAATTTCTTGACCAGGCCAAGGTCTTTGTTCGATCAGGCAATGGAGGCGCTGGCAGCGTCTCCTTCCGCCGCGAAAAATATGTCGCCATGGGTGGCCCTGATGGGGGTGATGGCGGCAAAGGCGGCGATGTATGGGTCGAATGTGTCAATGGCCTGAATACGCTCATTGACTACCGCTTCAAACAGCATTTCAAAGCCGATACCGGTCTGCATGGCATGGGCCGTAACCGCAATGGCCATAAAGGCAAGGATGTGGTGTTGCGTGTACCCATCGGCACCCAGATTATGGATGAGGACAATGATGAGGTTCTCGCTGATCTGACGGAAATCGGCCAGAAGATTCTGCTCGCCAAAGGTGGCAATGGAGGCTTTGGCAACACTCATTTCAAATCCGCAACCAATCAGGCCCCACGCCATGCCAATCCCGGGCAAGATGGCGAAGAGCGCTGGATATGGTTGCGTTTGAAGCTGATCGCTGACGCAGGTCTCGTTGGCCTGCCAAATGCTGGCAAATCCACATTTCTTGCATCAGTCTCGTCTGCCAAACCAAAAATCGCCGATTATCCATTCACCACTCTGCATCCCAATCTGGGTGTTGTGGGCATTGATAGCCGTGAATTTGTCATGGCCGACATTCCCGGTCTGATCGAAGGAGCCCATGAGGGCATCGGCATCGGAGACCGCTTCCTCGGCCATGTCGAGCGCTGTCGTGTGCTGTTGCATCTGATCGACGCAACCCAGGAGGATTTCGTCGACGCCTATCGGGTAATCCGCGGTGAACTGGAAGCCTATGATGAAGGCTTGGGCCAGAAAGACGAAATCGTCGCCCTGACCAAGGTTGATTCGCTGCTAGAAGAAGAGCTGGAAGAAAAACTCCAAACATTTGAAGAGGCTTATGGCTTCCGACCGATGGCCATTTCTGCTGTTGCCCGAACCAATATGGACGATATCTTGCGTGCTATCATGAGCAAGATTGAAACCGAGAACAAACGCGAAGAAGAAGCAGATCTTGAGCCCGAACCATGGCGTCCTTAATTCCACGATTGCAAGATCAAAAACGCATTGTCATCAAAATTGGCTCAGCCACACTGGTTGATGCCAAAAGTGGGCGTTTGCGCGCAGCCTGGCTGCAAACATTGGTCGATGATATTGCCTGGCTGAAGGAGCAGGGCAAGGAAGTCTTGATTGTATCCTCCGGTGCCATCGCTCTGGGCCGCAAACAAACAAACTTGCCAACAGGCCATTTGAAGCTGGAGCAAAGTCAGGCTGCAGCAGCCATTGGCCAAATCAGCCTTGGCCGAGCTTATGCAGACGCCCTGAACAAGGTAGAGCTGATAGCAGGTCAAATTCTGCTGACATTGGGTGATACCGAAGCACGTCGCCCTTATCTCAATGCTAGGGCCACGCTTGCGACCTTGCTGGAACTGGGCGTTGTACCAATCGTCAATGAAAATGACACGGTCGCCACATCCGAGATCAAATATGGCGACAATGACCGTCTGGCCGCACGTGTAGCCACCATGATCAGCGCCGATTGTCTTGTACTGCTCTCTGACATTGACGGCCTCTATACCGCACCACCGGCATCCAATCCCGATGCCAGGCATCTTCCCGTGATTGAAAAAATCACCCCGGAGATTGAGGCCATGGCAGGCAGTGCCGGATCATCCCTTGCCAAAGGCGGCATGACCACAAAGATTGCTGCTGCAAAAATCGCTGTGAAAGCAGGCACATCCATGGTTATCGCCAACGGTGCTGGCTACAATCCGTTGCAAGCCATTGTCAGTAGCGCAAAATGCAGCTGGTTTTTGGCTAAAGCCAGCCCGATCACCGCCCGCAAACGCTGGATCCATGGCTCACTGGAACCCCATGGAATGATCATGCTGGACGCCGGTGCAGTCAAAGCGCTGCTCTCCGGTAAAAGCCTGCTACCAGCAGGTGTCACCAGACTGGAAGGCGCCTTCTCTCGCGGGGACGCCGTCATTTTAAACGGACCGGATGGAGAAGAAATCGCCCGTGGTCTGGTCGCGTATGATCGAACGGAAGCCGATAAAATTATCGGTCGGCAATCCCATGAGATTGCAGGCTTGCTTGGCTACGATGGTAGAGCCGAAGTCATCCACCGCGATGATATGGTTCTGAGCGAATTCGAAAATAGATAACAGATTTCAGATTTAAGCCTTGAGGGGAACAGGCAAATGAATGACATGACAGGCAATGTGACCGAGATCATGATGACATTGGGTCAAAAAGCTCGAACCGCCGCCCGAGAGCTCGCCAACGCCCCGACAGCACAAAAAAACAAAGCCCTGTCCGAGGCTGCAATTGCTATTCGCGCATCGACCAAGGAAATCCTCGCCGCGAACGCAAAAGATGTCGAAAAAGGCAAGAAGGACGGCATGGCAGCCTCCTTCCTTGATCGCCTGACACTGGATGAGAAACGCATTGACGCCATTGCCCAGGGGTTGGACGCCATTGTCAAACTACCTGACCCTGTTGGCAGTATCATGGCTGGATGGGATCGTCCCAACGGCCTGCATATTGAACGCGTTCGCACCCCCCTCGGTGTGATTGGTGTGATTTATGAGAGCCGCCCCAATGTTACAGCCGACGCAGGTGCCCTATGTCTGAAAGCTGGCAATGCCTCAATCCTGCGTGGTGGCTCGGATAGCTATCATTCCTCTCGTGCCATTCATGCCTGCTTGATGCAGGGCTTGAAAGCCGCGGGCCTGAGCGAGCATTGCGTTCAAATGGTACCAACCACAGACCGCGCAGCTGTGGGAGAAATGCTCAAAGGTCTGGGTGGCAATGTCGACGTGATTGTGCCCCGAGGCGGCAAGGGTCTGGTTGGCCGTGTTCAGGATGAAGCACGCGTGCCGGTCTTCTCACATCTGGAAGGTGTTTGCCATCTCTATATCCATGAAGCAGCGGATGCGGAAAAAGCACTGGCAATCGCCGTCAACGCCAAGATGCGCCGCACCGGAATTTGTGGCGCAGCAGAAACCCTGCTGCTGGATCGCAAGCTCGCGCAAAGCCATGCCAAACCGATTGTAAAAGCCCTACAGGACGCCGGCTGCACTATTCATGGCACCGAGGAAGTAATTGCGCTGACTGATAATGTGGTAGCAGCGAGTGATAAAGACTGGCACACCGAATATCTCTCAGCCGACATCTCTGTGAAACTGGTCGACAATATCGCAGAGGCCATCGATCACATCGCGACCTACAGCTCCTCTCATACAGAGAGCATCATCACTGAGGATGCCAAGGCTGCTAGCCGTTTCCTCAATGAAGTGGATAGTGCCATTGTCATGCATAATGCCTCCACTCAATTTGCCGATGGTGGCGAATTTGGCATGGGCGCCGAAATCGGCATCGCCACCGGCCGCATGCATGCCCGTGGCCCGGTTGGTCTGGAGCAATTAACCAGCTTCAAATATCGCGTTCACGGCACCGGGCAGATTCGTCCATAATTGTGAACGAGAAAGCTGGACCCAAACTCCATGAGCCGATCACCCAATCACGGCACGCGCATTCCACCTATCGAGCCCGGTATGACCATCGGGCTCTATGGAGGCAGCTTCAATCCACCTCATGACGGGCATCGCCATGTCGCATTGACAGGTTTGAAGCGCTTGGAGCTGGACAAGATCTGGTGTCTGGTCACGCCGGGCAATCCGCTCAAGAACAATTCCAGCCTTCCTCGACTGGAAGAGAGACTGGAGCAAACAGCCAACATGATGGATCACCCATCCATCTCGCTGACCGGGCTCGAGCAGCAACTCAGTTCCGGCTATTCCGCCAAGACCATTCTCTGGTTAACCAGGAAATATCCGCAAAATCGCTTTGTTTGGCTCATGGGAGCCGATAATTTGGCCAATTTTCATCATTGGCGGCAATGGAAGCGCATTTTTGCCACTTTACCCATTGCAATCATTGACCGTCCGGGTTACAGCCTGTCGCCTCTTTCTTCCAAGGCAGCCCAGACTTATCAACGCTGGCGCCTGCCAGAAAAAGAGGCGAAAGGCCTATCTGCCAACCGCGGCCCCTGCTGGGTTTTCCTCCATGGACCGCGGTCACATCTGTCATCGACACTGCTGCGCGAAAAGAAGCGCAAGGGTGAGGGCACTGGCAACAGCCTTGATAATGTCACATAGAATGACTTAGATTATAAGAGTCGAGAGATTCGACGGATCAACCTTCGCTCACATTCTTGGCCAGTCTATGGGGGCCATACCGAGCAAGGAATGATCCAGTTTTGGAAAATGAGGTGCATTTGTCCACCGCAACACAAATGGAGACCATGCCCAACGGCCTTTCTCCCCAAGCCCCTGCAACAGATCGCAAGGATCCAGAGCAAGCGCTTACCCTGATCTTGTCGAGCCTGGATGATTCCAAGGCTGAAGACACCCTTTCCATCGATTTGCGCGGCAAGTCTTCTCTTGCCGATTTCATGATCATCAGCTCTGGTCGGTCCCACCGTCATGTGGGAGCTGTTGCTGATCGTCTGCTGCGTGATCTGAAGGATAACGGGTTCGGCAATGCCCATGTCGAAGGTCTGCCAAATTGCGACTGGGTGCTGATTGATACAGGCGATCATATCGTCCATATCTTCCGCCCGGAAGTGCGTGAGTTTTACAATATCGAGAAAATGTGGTCCGCTGAAAGCCAGGACGACTAGAGCATATTCCTGAAAAGTGCTTCAACTTTTCGGATAAGAATTTGCTTAAAACAAAGATATAAAGCCTTTCCATCGATTCAACAATCTACAGAAAGGCTTTAAGACTTGATCCGAGCGGACCTGTCATGAAACTGATCCTTGCTGCCGTTGGCCGCCAAAAGGCAGGCCCGGAAACAGAGTTGCTTGAGCGGTATCTTGACCGCGCCCGCAAAGCCGGGCGCAGTTTGGGCTTCACCTCGATCGAAATGATCGAGCTGGTGGAAAGCCGGGCCAAATCCACTTCCGAGCGCAAGGATCAGGAAGCCGAGCAACTGCTCAAGGCCCTGCCCTCCAATTCTTTCATCATCGCACTGGACGAGCATGGCAAGAATCTCTCAAGCCCGGATTTTGCCAGACTGCTGGACCGTGAACGCAGTGCAGGCCATGGTTCAATTGCGCTGGTGATCGGTGGCCCTGACGGGCATGGCAAGGCATTGTTGCAAACCGCCAGAAGCAAACTGGCCCTCGGCTCCATGACCTGGCCCCATCAGATTGCCCGCATGCTTATCGCCGAACAGATCTATCGCGCCATGACCATCCTGACCGGCCACCCCTACCACAGAACTTGAGAACAACGAAACCGCTCACCAACTAGCCGCGCAAAAGTGAATTCAAGCGATTCCACCCATCTCTTCCATGCTCTAAATTGGCGCAAAGAGTTTTGAAAAGGTGATTCGCTTGCCGAGCTGTCCAGATATGCTAGCCAAACATTTCGCAAAGCGCCTATCCGTCGCTTTGTTTGGTATTCTGCTGGGGCAATTTCCTTTGATAACTTTGGCGCAACAAACCCCTCCTGCGCAATCAGCTCAGGAAACGCCTGCTCAGCCAACCTCCCCTCCCATCAACGAAGCCGAACAAAAAGCTGCGCGTGCCTTGCAAGCGCGCGAAAAAGCCCGACAGGAACAACAAAAAGCGCTGGAAGAGCTGGAAGGCTCCATCAAACTCTCCAAAGAGCGTCAAGCTGAGCTTCAGGAAGAAGTGGCAAGGCTGGAAGGTGATCGCCAAAACCTTGCCAGCGGCCTGATTGAAACCGCTGATCGCATCAAGACTTTGGAACGTTCATTGAACGAGAGCGAAGCCCGTCTGAAAATTCTGTTTCAGGACGAAACAGCTTTGAAGGTCTCACTCGCAGAACAGCGCGACGCGCTCTCGGGCATTCTGGCAGCCCTTCAACGCATCGGTCGCAATCCTCCTCCAGCACTGGCCATCAAGCCATCAGACGCACTGGATGCCGTACGCTCAGCAATCCTGCTCAGCACTCTGGTACCGGAAATTCGCATCGAAGCCCAGGCTCTCGCCAGTCAGCTGGAGCAGCTAATCAACTTGAAAACAAAAATCAATGAGGAAAAGCTGGCACTGCAAACCGGTCTCGAAAAGCTCAATGAAGAACGCAAACGTCTTGATCTGCTGATCGCCAAAAAACAGGAAGAAGAACAAAAAAACCGGCAAGCCATCAAGGATGAAAGCGCCAAGACCGAGCAATTGGCCCTCAAAGCCAACAGCCTGAATGAGCTGATCGCCTCCATGGAGCGCGAGATCGAAGCAGCCCGTCAGGCCGTGCAGGATGCCAAGGAATCGGAAAAACTGGCCATCGAGCAGGAAATTGCCACAAAAAAACAGAAGATTGCGGCATTAAAAAACGCCGCACGCCTTTCTCCTGCCATACCTTTTGATAAAATAAAGGGACTGCTTCGCCTTCCGGTAGAAGGAACGATAATCAAACAATATGGCAGCGCGAACGGATTTGGAGGCAAAGCTGAAGGCCTCTCCCTTGCCACGCGCTCCGGGGCGCAAGTCACCAGCCCGGCAGATGGCTGGGTTGTTTATTCGGGTCCTTTCCGCTCATTCGGGAAGCTCTTGATTATAAATGCCGGAGGCGGCTACCATATTTTATTGGCAGGCCTTGAAAACCTGACCGCAGAATTGGGACAATTCATTCTGGCCAATGAGCCGATTGGTCAAATGAAACAAACAAAACTTGCACAATCGGATGTATTGCAAGACAGCGCATCCAGACCTGTGCTTTATTTGGAACTGAGAAAAGATGGTGTTGCGATTGATCCGGCACCATGGTGGACAGTAGCTTTAAAAGAAAAGGCAGACGGATGATTCGTAAAATCTCCCTATTGCTCTGTGGCGTCGTGGTTGGTGCCGGATTGTCATCAACCTTCACTTACGCACCATGGACCGGCACAAATCTCAGCATTGGTAATGCCAACGCCGCCACGTCCGATACTTTCCGTCACATCAATCTGTTTGGCGATGTCTTCGAGCGGGTTCGCAAGGAATATGTTGAGGAACCGACGGACAAGGATCTGATCGCTGCTGCTCTGAATGGCATGCTGACCTCCCTTGACCCTCACTCCAGCTATCTTTCTCCGGAAAGTTTCGAAGAAATGGCTGTTGAGACGTCTGGTGAATTTGGTGGCCTTGGCATCCAGGTCACCATGGAAAATGGTCTGGTCAAAGTCATCTCACCAATTGATGACACACCTGCGCATGCAGCCGGTGTTCTCGCCGATGATTTGATCACCCATCTTGATGGCGAAGCTGTTCGCGGTCTGAACCTGACCGAAGCCGTTGATAGAATGCGTGGCAAGGTCGGCACCAAGATCACATTGACCATCGTCCGCAAGGAAGTCGAGCAGCCCATCAAGATTGATATCACCCGTGAAATCATCAAGATCTCTTCTGTTCGTTCGAAAGCTCTGGATGACATTGGGTATGTGCGTATCACCCAGTTCAATGGCCAGGCCTTTGATGGACTGAAAAATGCCATCGCAAAACTGGAAAAGGAAATCGGATCTGACAAGCTCAAGGGCTTCGTTCTGGATTTGCGCTCCAATCCCGGCGGCCAGCTGGATCAATCCATCGCCATTTCCGACACCTTCCTGGATCAGGGTGAGATCGTTTCCACCCGTGGCCGTAACAAGGACGAAGTGAAACGTTATTATGCCCGCGCCGGTGATCTGACCAAAGGCTTGCCAGTCATCGTGCTGATCAATGGCGGCTCCGCCTCTGCATCCGAGATTGTTGCTGGTGCCCTGTCCGATCATGATCGCGCCACTCTGATTGGCTCCAAGTCTTTCGGTAAAGGCTCGGTTCAGACCATCATACCGTTGGGTAACAATGGTGCCATCCGTCTGACCACCGCACGCTACTACACCCCATCTGGCACCTCCATTCAGGCCAAAGGCATTGTTCCGGATATCTTCATCAAACAGGAATTGCCAGATGATTTGAAGGATCGGTTCCCTCAAACCTCCCAGACAGAAGCCAACCTGCGTGGTCATCTGGAAAATACCGACAAGGCATCCGGAGCTAAGAAAGAGGCTCAAAAGGATGGCAACAAGGATGCGGAAAGCGATTTGAAAAAGGACGAGGCCAAAAAAACGGATGCTCCCAAAGCCGACACAAAAGACGCCAAGGATCCGAAGGAAGCCTATTCTCCTTCCTATGTTCCGCCCGAA
This sequence comes from Cohaesibacter gelatinilyticus, assembly GCF_900215605.1. Taxonomy (NCBI): domain Bacteria; kingdom Pseudomonadati; phylum Pseudomonadota; class Alphaproteobacteria; order Hyphomicrobiales; family Cohaesibacteraceae; genus Cohaesibacter; species Cohaesibacter gelatinilyticus. Next base: position 20,490 of record NZ_OBEL01000003.1, read on the forward strand.
GTGGAAAAAGACACTCAGCTGCAATATGCACTGAAACTGATGCGTGGTGAGGAAAGCAATGAAGCATTCCCCGCCAAGAAGATGGCATCCAAATAAACTCAAGACCCGAAGGGCAGCCATCTCGCTGCCCTTCCCACTCTTAGATTCAACGCGAATTCTCATCCGAAAAATGATTCAACTTTTCGGAAATGCGCTATAAAGGATACAGATCATGGCGGCGAATGATCTGAAGAAGCCTCTGGGCCAGTCAAAAAAAGCGCCTCTTCTTACTGCGAAGCGCTTCATGCTGGCATCTGTAGGCCTCCTCCTCACACTTGTTGTAGGGCTGGCTGGATGGTTGATTTTCACGGATCAACCAAATGGCGGGTACCCAATGAAGATCGTCGCATTGCCCGACGGACCGGCCAATCAGGCCATGATCGGCATCGACGGCATCCGACCCGGCATCAAACCCGGCGTCCCGGAAGCCCTGAGCACCTCTGTACGACGACCCCAAAACTCAAACAACGGATCCTCCGGTTTTACACCCAATAGCGGTGAAATCAGAGTTCTGGATCCTGCAGACCCAAGCCTTGCCAACCCGCCCGGTCGCGCCAGCACTCCGTTGGAGAAAAATGCCAGACAGATAAACAGCGAAGCCATCGCGGGTTTACCCAAGATTGCCATCATTGTTGACGGACTTGGCCTGTCACAAACCACCACCCAGGAGGCCTTGAGCCTGTTACCGCCAGATATCTCACTGGCATTTGCCCCCTACGGCAATGGTCTGGATCGCTGGACAAGCAAGGCGCGCGCACAGGGACACGAATTGCTGGTACAGATCCCTCTGGAACCATTTGATTATCCCAACAACGACCCAGGCCCCCACACGCTGCTGACATCAGCGACAAGCGAAGACAACCAGAAAAATCTGGACTGGTTGCTGCATCGCTTTGATTCCTATATCGGCATCATGAATTATATGGGTGCCCGCTTCACGGCTGATGAGCTGGCTGGCGGAGATTTGGTGCGAGAACTCGCCAGTCGCGGTCTCGCCTATGTCGATAATGGCGCATCAGGTCGTAGCCGTATGAATGATCTCGCCAACAACATGAATGTGCCGAACTTGCGTGCCGATTACATCATTGATGCTAGAGGACGCAGTCAGGATATTGAGACCCGTTTGGTGCAATTGGAAACACTGGCTCAGGAAAAAGGCAGAGCGCTGGGAGTCGCGACAGCCTTTCCGATTTCGGTGAGAACCATTGCCACATGGACACAGGATCTGCGCCAGCGAGGCTTTGCTTTGGTCCCGGTTACAACACTTTTGAAAGAATAATCTGATGGTAAAGCGCGAAGATCTACCCTATCGCGACTGCGTGGGCATTTGTGTCTTCAACAAGGATAACAAGGTCTGGATCGGCAATCGGGTTGGCTCAAGTGAGCTATCCAAAAGTTCCTATACATGGCAAATGCCACAAGGCGGCATCGACAAGGGCGAGGTGCCCCTCACAGCAGCCAAACGCGAGCTGTTCGAGGAAACCTCCATCCACTCCATCACACTGCTGAGCGAGGCTGACGATTGGTTCCATTATGATCTACCAGATGATCTGATCGGGGTGGGTCTGAAAGGCAAGTTCCGTGGTCAACGCCAGCGTTGGTTTGCCTTTCGCTTTGATGGTCGCGATGACGAAATCAATATCCTCAATCCCGGCGACGGAAACCAACATCAGGAATTTGAAGACTGGCGCTGGGCCGATCTATCCGACGTGCCCGAACTGATCGTCCCCTTCAAACGCAAGGTCTATGATCAGGTCGTCGAAGCCTTCAAAAAGCTCGTCTAGTGCCAGCTGGCAAAGAGTGTTCACCGATAGTCAAGATCCAATGTGATTTGCTTCGGCACACCTAGCAATTCTACCTGTGGCGCATTGTCATCGTTCCATCGAAAAAGCGCGATGTGCCATAGGCCCGGCCTGCGGCGAGATGGATCGATAAGACCATCATAGCCCAAACTACGAATTTTATCAGCCGCCACCCAGGACCATGGCTCCTCACCACGGCTCAGTGCATTCATCCATGATTGCGAAGCCAGACGGTCAACATCTCGAGCTTCATCAGATCGCAGATCAAACAGCTTGCACTGAGAGACACAGAAGGTGAGCAAGAGCCTCTCCCTTGTATCCTCAGTCACATATTGCCCAATAGCAACGCGGGCACTTTCTCATCACGGCTGAGATAAAGCGCATCCTGCCCCTTCCTATTGAAGCGGGCTGCTGCCATGGTCTGGTTAACCAAAAGGTAGCAGGGACGAAGTCCACAAAATCTGAAAATCTGGCCCTCGTTGTTATTAAACCATCTCATCCATTAGAGCATATTCCCGAAAAGTGTGTGCAGTTTTCGGACAAAATATACTTGGAAACAATAGCTTGGGCATTTTGAATGACCAGGTATTCATTCAAAATGCTCTAGTATCTCATCATAAGCATTGGACATCTTACCAATATCAAAATTGGCACAGACATGATCCCGGCCAAGCTTACCAAAATGCCCAATCTTTTCCGGGTCAGCCAAAAGATCCTCAAAAGCCTCGGCAATGGAATTCATATCAACCCCTTGCAGCACATAAGCAGCATCACCTGCAGCTTCCGCCATCCCTCCACTCAGCGTCCCAATGCTGGCACACCCACAAGACATCGCCTCAATAAGGGCGCGTGAAAATCCTTCCTTTACGATGGACGGTGAGATTGCTACGAGAGACTCGGCCAAGCAATCCCGAACTTGATCAATTGAATAATTGGCAACAAGTTCGATAACACTGTCATTGGCAGTTTTAGCTTGAAGATCCCGATAGAAATCGGCTTCTTCTTCTGTCTGAACTGCACAAATCAGTTTCAGACGCCAATCCGAGAAATTTGCCTTCCGAAAGCCCTCAATCAAAGGAAGTATGCCCTTATCGGTTCGTGCCCGACCGATATAGACAACTTGCTTCTTTTTCTCTGCTGAGGGACACCAGGTCGTCGTATCAACACCATTATACAGGACAAGACTACGTTCTCTTAAGCTTGGAAAATCTTCCAAAAAGCTTCCTCGAATGAAGTTGCTGACAAATATGATGTGGGAAAGCTTGCGATAGGAGCGGGATTTCACAAATCTGGCAAGTGCATTCTTGCGCTTCTTGAGCAAGCCGTGTCTGTGCAGGATCACTCGGCTATCGGGTAGCTTGCTTGCGATGAGTGCCGCTGTTTGAACATATTGATGCACCACCACACAGCTTGGCTTTTGGGATTTCAGATGCTCAACCAGCTCACGGTCCCGTTGTCTCTGATTACTGGCCTTCAACCCCACAAACTGGAAACCATCGAATGGCTCTACAATGTCGGGCCCATAGACGACAGTCTGATCCTTCAAGCGACTGTGAAACAGCAGATCTTTTGCAACCAGATCAATGGACGTCGCGCCTTTTGGCGAAAATACCATCGCACGTGGCAGTACAATTGCAATTGTCATATCAACCATCCTGCTTCCTGCATCAAGAAAAGAACAAACCTGTCACTGGTTTGAACATAAAAAAGCCGCGAGAGAAACACCCTCGCGGCTTTGAATCATTTCAGCGTTTTCAAGCGCAATCAGGAGATCGCCGCCTGCAGATTTTTCAAACGCCCTAGCCGGATCTCGGCCTCACTCTTGGTGTCGTCATCTTTGGCATCAGCAACATCCTCTTCCGCGTCCTTGATCAACTGAGCAACTTGCTCGGCATCCAGATCTTCGACGGGAACAGCTTGTTCTGCCAATACTTTCAAACCGGATTCTGCCACATCGGCGAAACCGCCACGGACATAGATGTCACGCTTGGTGCCATCTTCCAGTTCGACATTCAGAACACCGGGAGAAATTGAGGCAACCACCGGCGCATGATCTTTCAGCACGGTAAAGAAACCTTCTTTACCGGGAACCAGCACAGAGTTGCAGGGCTCGGAAAGAACCAGCCGCTCTGGGGATACGAGTTCGAAGTTGAAAGCCTCGGCCATGATAGATACCTACTCCCAATCAGGGTGTTGAGGAGCGGCTTACGCCGCGTCCGCTGCAAGTGCCTGAGCTTTCTCGATGGCTTCGTCCATAGAACCAACCATGTAGAAAGCAGCTTCTGGCAGATGATCAAACTCACCATTGCACAGGCCTTTGAAGCCTTTGATGGTGTCTTCGAGGGAAACCAGTTTACCTGGAGAACCGGTGAAGACCTCGGCAACATGGAAAGGCTGAGACAGGAAGCGCTCGATCTTACGAGCACGAGCCACGGCCATTTTGTCTTCTTCAGACAATTCATCCATACCAAGAATTGCAATGATGTCCTGCAAAGCTTTATAGCGCTGCAGAATTTCCTGTACCTGACGGGCAGTCTCGTAATGCTCATCACCAATAACACGTGGGTCAAGCATACGAGATGTGGAGTCAAGTGGATCCACCGCAGGATAAATCCCTTTCTCAGCAATGGAACGGTTCAACACGGTGGTTGCGTCCAAGTGAGCAAAGGAAGTAGCTGGCGCAGGGTCAGTCAAGTCATCGGCCGGCACGTAAATGGCCTGCACAGACGTAATGGAACCCTTGGTGGTGGTGGTAATACGTTCCTGAAGGCCACCCATGTCGGTTGCCAGAGTTGGCTGGTAACCCACAGCGGAAGGAATACGACCCAGAAGCGCGGACACCTCGGAACCTGCCTGTGTGAAGCGGAAGATGTTGTCAACGAAGAACAACACGTCCTGGCCATCATCACGGAACTGTTCAGCAACGGTCAGACCGGTCAGAGCAACACGAGCACGGGCTCCAGGAGGTTCGTTCATCTGGCCATAAACCAGTGCACATTTGGAACCTTCGCCGCCGCCTTCTTTGTTCACGCCGGATTCGATCATTTCCCAGTACAGATCGTTACCCTCACGAGTACGCTCACCCACACCAGCAAAGACGGAATAACCACCATGTGCTTTAGCGATGTTGTTGATCAGCTCCATGATCAGAACGGTTTTGCCAACACCGGCACCACCGAACAGACCAATTTTACCACCCTTCGCATATGGTGCGAGAAGGTCAACAACCTTAATACCGGTTTCCAGGATCTCAGCTTCGGTAGACTGCTCTACGAACTCTGGAGCTGGCTGGTGAATTTCGCGGGTGCCAGATGCTTTGATCTCGCCTGCTTCATCCACCGGCTCACCAACAACGTTGATGATGCGGCCAAGCATTTCTTCACCAACTGGCACAGCAATCGCTTTGCCGGTGTCGGATACAGGCTGGCCACGAACCAAGCCTTCAGAGCTGTCCATAGCAATGGTGCGAACAGTGTTCTCACCAAGGTGCAGAGCAACTTCCAAAACAAGGCGCTGGCCGTTGTTTTCGGTTTCAAGTGCGTTCAAAATGGGTGGCAAAGCACCCTCGAACTGGACGTCCACAACAGCGCCGATAACCTGCGTGATGCGTCCGGTAGCTTTTTTTGCTGCCATTCGTCTATCCTCGTCAATCGCCGTCAGAGCGCCTCAGCACCCGAGATGATCTCAATCAATTCGCTCGTAATCTTCGCCTGGCGCTGGCGGTTATAGGTCAGCTCAAGTTTGCTGATCATATCGCCGGCATTGCGCGTCGCGTTGTCCATAGCGGACATACGAGCACCCTGCTCGGAAGCACCATTTTCAAGAAGCGCACGGAAGATTTGCACCGATACGTTTCTTGGAAGAAGATCTGCAAGGATTTCCTCTTCATCTGGCTCATACTCATAGATGGCACCAGATGATTTTGCTGTATCACCTTCAATTTCTTCGAAAACAGCCGGGATGATCTGCTGCGCGGTCGGGATCTGTGCAATCACGGATCTGAACCGGGCATAGAACAGAGTGCAGACATCGAATTCCTCATTCTCGAACATCTCGAGAATACGGCGTCCAACGCGAGCTTCAGCATCGGCAAATGCAATCCGTTTCAGATCACGAATGTCGATGACATCAATGATGTCATTGCCAAATTCACTCTTGAGTGCATCGGCGCCTTTTTTGCCAACACACAAAATCTTGACTGTCTTGCCCTCTGCTTTCAAAGCACGGGCTTTATCGCGCGCCAGGCGCGCGATAGAAGAGTTGAAGCCGCCACAGAGACCACGTTCAGCAGTCGCTACCAACAGAAGCTGGTTCTGATCAGAACCGGTTCCTGCCAAAAGCTTGGGGGTGGAGTCACCTCCAACCGCATTCGCTGCGATATTGGCCAGCACCTCATCCATACGTTCGGCATACGGGCGCGCAGCTTCCGCCGCGCTTTGCGCGCGACGAAGTTTTGCAGCCGCAACCATCTGCATGGCCTTGGTGATTTTCTGTGTCGCCTTAACTGAGGCGATACGATTTTTGAGGTCCTTAAGGCTTGACATAATAGCCTCCGTTCCCCGCCAGTCTTACGATTTACGCAAAGTTCTTTGCGAAACCTTCGACCGCCGCCTTCAGTTTAGATGTGATTTCGTCATCAAGAGCTTTCTTGTCACGAATGGCTTCGAGCACGTCTTTGTGCTCATTGCGCATCACGGAAAGAAGACCATCTTCAAACGCACGAACCTGTTTGACTTCAATGCCATCCAGATATCCGTTCACACCGGCGTAAATCACAGCGACCTGCTCTTCCACTTTCAGTGGGGAGAACTGAGGCTGTTTCAGAAGTTCAACCAGACGTGCACCGCGGTTCAACAATTTCTGCGTGGTGGCATCAAGGTCGGAACCGAACTGCGCAAACGCAGCCATTTCACGATACTGAGCCAGCTCACCCTTAATCGGGCCAGCAACCTGCTTCATTGCTTTCACCTGGGCAGAAGAGCCCACGCGAGACACGGAAAGACCAACGTTCACAGCAGGGCGGATACCCTGATAGAACAGATCGGTTTCCAGGAAGATCTGACCGTCGGTAATGGAAATCACGTTGGTCGGAATAAACGCAGACACGTCGTTTGCCTGGGTTTCAATAACCGGCAGAGCGGTCATGGAACCAAGACCGTTGTCTTCGTTCAGCTTCGCAGCGCGCTCCAGCAGACGGGAGTGCAGATAGAAAACGTCACCAGGATACGCTTCACGTCCAGGAGGACGACGCAGCAACAGGGACATCTGACGATAAGCAACAGCCTGTTTGGACAGATCATCATAAACCAGCAGGGAGTGCATGCCGTTATCACGGAAATACTCACCCATTGCACAACCGGCAAATGGAGCCAGGAACTGCATTGGAGCTGGATCAGACGCGGTCGCGGCAACAACGATGGAATATTCCAGAGCGCCGTTTTCTTCAAGCGTCTTCACGAACTGAGCAACAGTAGAGCGCTTCTGGCCGATAGCCACATATACGCAATACAGCTTTTCGTTCTCGGCACCAGAGTCATTCACAGACTTCTGGTTCAGGATCGCGTCCAGAGCAACGGCAGTTTTACCGGTCTGACGGTCACCAATGATCAGCTCACGCTGGCCACGGCCGATTGGAATCAACGCATCAACGGCTTTCAGGCCGGTCTGCATTGGTTCGTGAACGGACTTGCGAGGGATAATCCCTGGAGCCTTCACATCCACACGACGACGTTCGGTAGCCTCGATAGGCCCCTTACCGTCAATTGGGTTTCCAAGCGGATCAACAACACGGCCCAACAGGCCTTTACCAACAGGAACATCCACAATAGCGCCGGTACGCTTTACGACGTCACCTTCTTTAACGGCACGGTCGTCACCGAAAAGCACGGCACCGACATTGTCCATTTCAAGGTTAAGCGCCATACCGCGCATTCCACCAGGGAATTCCACCATCTCACCGGCCTGAACATTGTCCAAACCATAGATGCGGGCGATACCATCACCAACAGACAGAACCTGTCCGACTTCAGATACTTGCGCGTCTGAGCCGAAGTTTTTGATCTGCTCTTTAAGGATTGCGGAAATTTCCGCGGCCCGAATATCCATCAGCCGACCTCTTTCAGTGCAATCTTGAGCGAGTTGAGTTTTGTGCGCACAGAGGAATCTACCATCTGCGAACCTACTTTTACGACAAGGCCGCCGAGAATATCGGCATCAACCTTGGCATCAATCGCAACATCTTTACCCAATGCTTCTTTCAGCGACTTCTTGAGCGCCTTCAGGTTGGCATCGGTCAATGGCTGCGCAGACGTGACTTCAGCCACCTGCTCACCACGATGGGTTGTAACGATGTTGCGGAAAGCTTTGATCATCCCCGGCAGGGAAAACAGCCGGCGATTATTTGCGATAACACGGACGAAATTCCCGACAATGCCAGAAATGCCAGCTTTTTCGAGAAGGGCTGAAACTGCAGCCAATTGCTCGTCAGCTGTGAAGACCGGGCTGCGTACCAGACGCATGAAATCTTCACTTTCATCCATAATAGCCTCGATGGAGCTGAGATCTTTCTCAACTGCATCCAGAGCTTTTTCTTCAAGGGCGAGGTCAAACAACGCGCGAGCGTATCGTTCGGCCACTCCTGAGATTTCTGAATTCGTATCCGTCACCTGGTCGCTCTCTGACATTGGGAGAATAGAACCAACCCTTCAAAAGCTGCCGAAACATCTTCATCCGGATTTTCAGTCTCATCTGCCAAGGGTTATAAAAACCCCTAAAACCGCGCTTCGTCTAGCACATGCCATGGCGGGGCGCAATATCAGCTTGAGCGCCATAAGTCGTAATTTGCAATTCTAATGCAAAAGACTGAGAAAAGCGGGTCGGATTCCTAGACAAAAGAGACTGGATCCACATCTACCTGCAATCGAACCGATCCACGAGGTGTCGGACATTGACCCAACCAATGTCGTAAAAAGGACGATATTCCAAAGGATCGTTCCGCCCAGACCAGCAGCCGAAAGCGGTAGCGTCCGCGCAACACAGCCAAGGGAGCCTCTGCCGGTCCAAGAACTCGAACCGCTGATCCTTGTGGCACATGACGCACCAACTCACGCCCATACATCAGCGCCGCCTCGCGATCTTCTCCCGAAATGATGAGGGCTGCCAAACGTCCAAATGGAGGCATTTGCGCCCGCTGGCGCTGCTCCAATTCATATGTGTAAAAACCTTCCCAATCACCTTTGGACAAACATTGGATAACCGGGTGATCACTTGCATGGGTTTGCAAAAGACCCCGTCCTTTGCCCCCCATTCGCCCGGCCCGGCCCGTCACCTGGGCCAGCATCTGGAAGACTTTCTCCCCGGCCCGCAAATCTCCGTGTGCCAATCCAAGATCTGCATCAATCACGCCAACAAGGGTCATGGCAGGAAAGTTATGCCCCTTTGCAACCAATTGGGTACCAATGACAATATCGGCTTCCCCTTTGGCAATGGCTTCCAGTTCTGCCCGCAATTGGGCAACACCATGGATCAAGTCTGAGGAAAGAATCACCACACGTCGGTCCGGCCAGCGTTCGGCCACTTCTTCAGCAACGCGCTCTACCCCGGGGCCACAGGCAACCAGATTGTCTTCCGCCCCACACGACGGACAGGATGGCGGCACGGGCTCGCTGTGTCCGCAGTGATGGCACATCAACAATTTGCGAAACCGATGCTCAACCAGCCAGGTCGAACAGGACGGGCACTGAAAACGATGTCCACAGGATCTACACAGGGTCAGGGGCGCATAGCCGCGTCTATTGAGAAATAGAAGGCTTTGCTCGCCCGCTTCCAGCGTTTCATTCACCGCATTTACCAGCGATGGAGCCAGCCAACGCCCCTTTTCGGGCGAATCACTACGCATATCCACTAATCTGATATCCGGCATGGCGAAACCACCATAGCGGCTGGTCAGCTTGATATGCTTATAGCGGCCTGTATTGGCATTGTTGCGAGTCTCTACAGACGGCGTTGCACTGGCAAGAATAACTGGAAACCCGGACAGATGGCCGCGCACAACCGCCATGTCACGGGCATTATAGATAACCCGATCTTCCTGTTTGAAGGCACCATCATGTTCCTCGTCAACCACGATGAGACCAAGATCACGGAATGGCAGCATCAAAGCGGAGCGCGCACCGACTACAACTCTCGCCTTGCCTTTGGCAACTTCCCGCCAAACTCTATTCTTCTGCTTTTGGGATAGATCCGAATGCCACTCGGCAGGCCTTGCACCAAAACGCACCGTGAACCGATCAAGAAACGCGTTGGTCAGGGCAATTTCCGGCACCAGGATCAAAGCCTGTTGGCCTTTCTCCAGACAACGCGCCAAAGCTTCGAAATAAACCTCGGTCTTACCAGACCCGGTCACGCCATCAAGCAACATGCCCTGAAAGCCACCTGCCTCAAAACAGGCATTGATCTCATTGGCCGCTTCTTGCTGGCTATCAGACAAGGTTGGCGGTGCAAAGTCCGCGATTGGTTCCTCAAACAAAGCAGGCGGTGGCAATTCGCAATAGCCAAGCGTGCCTGCCTTGATCAAGCCATCAATGGCTGCACTGGAAACCCCGGCCTCCTCCATCACCTCTTTCTTGGAACGAGCCAAGCCATTTTCCATGACACTTAAGATCTGGGAGCGAGCCTTGGTCAGGCGATTCGGCACATCTCCGACCAAGCGAATCGCTTTGACAGGCTTATCCGGCTGCAAAGCCTCTTCACCCCGCAAGATCATCCGCAGAACCATGCCACGCTGGGCCAATGTGTAAGAAGCAATCCAGTCGACAAATTTGCGCAGATCATCACTAAGGCAGAAATCATCAAAAATCGCTTCAATATCTTTCAGACGCGAAGCATCCTTGAACTGGGCGTCGTCATCCCAAACCACCCCAAGCACCGAACGCGGCCCCAATGGCACACGAACCAGCATGCCGGGACGCAGACCTCCACTTGGCACCATATGTTCCGGCACGCGATAGCTATAGCTCTGGTCCACATAGACCGGCACCAATACCGCCACTATCTGCTCGGAAAGGAGGAGATCCTGCATCTAATCTGTTGCCACTTGGTCCCGTCCAATTGGGCCGACCAATTGGAACAAATTGTCATATTGAGCCGAAAAAGCGCGCTTATGCTGCAGCATGCATCACTTAGGGGCTGACTAAACGTCCACTTTAGGCTAAAGGGTTCACCAATGTCAGCCAACTAATGCGCCTATCCCAAGATAGGCAGACAAATTGCTGAAATCCTCCGCTCTGTTTCAAGGCACCGTTATAGGGAGCTTATCGCCAAATGAAATTCTTCGTCGATACCGCCGATACCAACGAAATCCGTGAACTGGCCGCAACCGGCCTCATCGATGGTGTCACCACCAACCCATCCCTGATCGTAAAGTCCGGCCGCGACTTCAAGGAAGTCATCGCTGAGATCTGCGAACTGACAGATGGTCCTGTTTCAGCAGAAGTAACCGCACTGGAATGTGATGCAATGCTGGCGGAAGCTGAAGAGCTTCTGAAAATTGCAAAAAATGTTTGTATCAAGTTGCCACTGACCATTGATGGTCTGAAAGCCTGTAAAGCCCTGACCGACCAGGGCCACATGGTCAACGTGACCTTGTGCTTCTCTGCCAATCAGGCTCTGCTGGCTGCAAAAGCTGGTGCAACCTTCATCTCACCATTCATCGGTCGTCTTGATGACATGAACATCGATGGCATGGAGTTGATCGAAGACATCCGCATCATCTATGACAATTACGGCTTCGAGACCGAAATTCTGGCGGCGTCCATCCGCACTGGCAACCACGTGAAACAGTGTGCGATGGCTGGCTCCGATGTGGCAACCATCCCACCATCTGTCGTCAAAGGTCTGGCAAAACATCCTCTGACCGACAAAGGGCTGGAAGCATTCCTGGCTGACTGGGCAAAAACCGGCCAGTCCATCCTGTAAGGCTTAGGCCTAACAGTCCTGAGCCAAGCCCTCTCCCCCTCCCAAGCCACCCGATATGGTATCATCAAAGGCGGTTTGGGAGGGGGAGAGGGCAGGAAATGCAGCCTAAAAATCTCACTCGAAGATTTTTAGGTCGGGCGCAGAGACTTTCTCAAGATTTATCCCCGATGCTGAAAAGGATCGGGGATTTTTTGTCTCCAGATGCGCAATCTTTACGAACCAATCGAGACAAGACCACATGGTCCAGACATCCAATACCCCTCTCCTGATCGCCACACCGCGACTTCGGCAAGCACAGAAACTATGGCAGCAAGCTCTGGCCAATGAACGCCGCCTATCTGCTTCAACGCTCGCTGCCTATGATCGGGATCTGGATGTTTTTTTCTCTTTCCTGACCATGCATCAGGGAGAAGTGGCCGATGTCAGCCATTTCCAAATCCTCAAACCCATGGATGTGCGCTCTTTCATGGCCTCCCAACGACAGACCGGACTATCGTCACGATCCTTGGCACGCACCATGGCAGGAATTCGGTCCTTCGTGCGCCACTTGGAAAGCCGCAATATGGCGACAAGTGCACCCTTTGCCGCCGTCAACACACCCAAATATTCCAAGGGCCTGCCAAAACCACTGACCATAGAGAAGGCAACCAATCTGATCGATCCCTCCCAGTCCCTGGAGGAGGATCCTTGGGTCATTGCACGTGATTCGGCCATTCTGGCTCTTTTATATGGATGTGGCTTGCGTATCTCGGAAGCGCTCGGGCTTAATGTTCAGGAAGCACCAATCGAAGGGCGCGATGCCCTGACCATCACCGGTAAAGGCAACAAGCAACGCCGCGTACCGGTACTGCCAATCGTGCAAAAGGCCGTCACACATTATCTTGCACTCTGCCCCTTTGAACTGGAGCCGAAAGACAAGCTCTTTCGGGGTGTTAAAGGCGGCCCATTGAACCCACGCATGGTTCAGCGCACTGTGGAGAAAATGCGCGGCTCACTTGGATTGCCCGAAACCGCAACGCCTCACGCCTTGCGCCATTCCTTTGCAACACACTTGCTTGCCAATGGCGGAGATTTACGCACCATTCAAGAATTGCTAGGCCATGCAAGCCTTTCAACGACCCAAAGCTATACCCAAGTAGAGATGGGTGAACTGATGGACATCTATCAAAAAGCACATCCACGCAGCTAAAGTCTCCAGCCCGCAAAACCCGGATTACCCCTTAAGGACAGAGTAATCCATTTCTGATAGACTACTCACCAAATGAGCTTCTGAAGCTGGTGGGAAAATCATGGCAAAGCGATTGGCATTTCTCTCAATTCTCATGATGTTGGCATGGAGCCAGCAAGCAATGAGTGGCGAATGCATCCAAAGTCAGGCCATAGGCACATGGCTCAATCCTTTTGCTGGCAACAAGTCCGATATTACCAAACTCGAAATCTGGGAAGTATGCAGCAATGAGACCGTGCCGCATTTGAAGGTCAAGGCATATACAGCCTGCGCCCCACGTGATTGCACTTGGGGCCGATCCATTGCTCAGAAGGCAGATGAACAATATGTCGAAGTGCTCTATCGAACATTCTTCGCCAAGCGGCTCGTCAAAGGCTCCATCAATGGCAAGCGCATGGATGTGATTGTCTATGACGACTTTCACGATCCACGCAAATCCGACCAGCAGCGTTCCTTCGTGCTCTGGAAGCAATAGAATACAATTACACTCGCCGAACTATTCGATCGCCATCACAAAAGGATTGGCCGGGATCTTGGCATGGACTGATAGATCCTGATCCAACTCTTCCTTTTCGCTGACAAACTCGACACGAACATCAGGCAGATCACGCTGAACCACACGGCACTTCCATTGCCCGCGATCCATCGGGATGGCAAGTTTGAAGCTGTTAAGATAGAGATTGTCATAGTCCATACGCAGCATCACACCATGCTCGGACTGGCTCACCACCCGGCAAGACACGCTTTCATAATAGTCATTGAATGTAATCTTGGCCCCTTTCAGCACCCGTTGACGAGGACTGCGGCGACGGCAGTTGGGGTAAGGTTCCTGCTTGAAAACCGGACGCTCGACATTCTTGCGAGACGCTCTGATAATATCCTGAACCCGATTATCTGATTGATGTCTATTGATAGTCATTTTCCCTGTCTACCAAGTGAATTCTTCAAATTCCGAATACGCTCGATAGCTCTCTTTTAAGTAATTCAATAAACACAAACTAACCAATCATTAAGGATTTACAAATGGTTAACATTCAAGTCAGATACATATCTTGGTTGCAGGGTTAATTTAAACAATCAAATCATAGGCTGCATTCATATTATCCGGAAGGCCAAACAAAAAAGGCGACCCAAAAGGCCGCCTTTTCAAAATCAGTTTTGGTATGCGCTTACAAAGATTTCTGCATCACGAGTTTTTTGCGTCAAAACGCTAGTGCGAATCTTTTACATATGGATCGGGCGCTTATCGACTGCCAAAGCTGCTTCTTTGACCGCTTCAGACAAGGTCGGATGAGCATGAATGGTACGCGCCAGATCTTCCGCAGCCCCACCAAAGGCCATCAGAACAGACACTTCGTGGATCATTTCACCAACGCCGGCACCAATCATGTGCGCGCCGAGAACCTTGTCGGTCTCCTTACAAGCCAGAATCTTCACAAAGCCATCTGTATGGCGCTGTGCTTTGGCCCGGCCATTGGCTGAGAACGGGAATTTACCAACATTATAAGCAGTACCCGCTTCCTTCAGCTGCTCCTCGGTCTGACCAAGAACCGCGATCTCAGGCATGGTGTAAACCACACCAGGCACCAGATTATAGTCCACATGGCCTGCTTGACCAGCCAGGATCTCGGCCAGAGCCACACCATCATCTTCAGCCTTATGCGCAAGCATTGGGCCTTCGATCACGTCACCGATTGCATAGATGCCATCAACGGTGGATTTGAAGTGACCATCAGTGACAACCCGACCACGATCATCCAGCTGAACACCGACAGCATCCAGACCAAGACCATCGGTGTAAGGGCGGCGACCAATGGCAACCAGAACCACGTCAGCTTCCAGCTCTTCTGCTTTACCGGTTTTGACAGATTCGATAGCAACCTTCAGGCCAGCATCACTTTTCTCAACGCCGGTAACCTTGGTGCCCACCTTGAACTTGAAGCCCTGCTTCTTGAACATGCGCTGAGCATTTTTGACAGTTTCGCCATCCATGCCAGGCAGAATCCGATCAAGAAACTCAACGACGGTGACTTCAGAGCCCAAACGACGCCAGACAGAGCCGAGCTCCAGACCAATTACGCCAGCACCAACCACGATCATCTTGGATGGCACCTTGTCCAGCTCAAGAGCACCAGTGGAGGAAACAACCTGCTTTTCGTCAATCTCGACGCCCGGCAGATTGGCAACATCAGAACCCGTCGCAACCACAATATTCTTGGCTTCCACGGTCTGAACATCCCCCTCGTCAGGGGTCACTTCTACCTTGCCAGCGGCAACAATCTTGCCAGTGCCTTGGAAAACATCGACCTTGTTCTTCTTGAACAGATAATCGATACCAGCCACATTGCCGTCGATCACTTCCTGCTTGTGGCCCATCATGGCTGGCAGATCCAGCTCAGGGGTGCCAACCTTGATGCCCATATTGGCAAAGTCATGACCTGCTTCTTCAAACAGCTCGGAGGCATGCAGCAACGCCTTGGACGGAATACAACCAACATTGAGGCATGTACCGCCGTGGGTTTTGCGTTTTTCGACAACAGCAACCTTCATACCCAACTGCGCTGCGCGAATCGCACAGACATAGCCGCCAGGGCCGGTGCCAATCACAACAAGATCATAAGACATATCATTCACTCCGATATGGAAGCAGATTGAAACTGTACACGATGTTTCACCCAGGCGAACATCACCACGCCCAGATTGCAGACCTGCCAGATGGCAAGATTGCGCACATCGCTCATTGTTTCAAACTGAGAAGAGAGAAAACCAGTTGCAAAGAGCCAGACCAGCAAAGCAAGCTCGGATGCAAACCAGACAGCGAGAACCCGCAAGAATGCGGGCCGGGATAGGACCAAAATAATGGCGCCAACCACGCCAAGCGCGGCAACGATGGCACGAACAGGCCAGAAAAGCTGCGGAACAAGTTCAAGACCTGAAACAGATTCGGCACCATTGCTGATTGCATTGGTCACAAGAAAGCCACCCACCAGCCAAACCAGAGCGATGAAAATCACATAAATGGCGCAAATCCAGCTGCCAAATTTCAAAGCTCCTGCCAAAGCAATCGCCTTTCACATCCCATTGGCCTCAATCATGGAGACCATCTTGAATACGACAAACGGGGCGCAGACGCCCCGTTTGGAAAACTGTAGATCCGGCTTAGAGATCCAGCACCAGACGCTGCGGATCTTCCAGAGCTTCCTTGATGCGAACCAGGAAGGTCACAGCCTCTTTGCCGTCAACGATACGATGATCATAGGACAAAGCCAGATACATCATCGGACGGATCACGATCTCACCATTGCGGACAACCGGACGGTCTTCAATGCGGTGCATACCCAGAATTCCGGACTGAGGCGCATTGAGGATCGGGGTAGACATCATGGAACCGTAAACACCACCATTGGAAATGGTGAATGTACCGCCCTGCATGTCTTCCATGGTCAGTTGGCCATCACGAGCACGGCGACCCAGATTGGCAATGGATCCTTCGATCTCTGCAATGGACATCTGATCAGCATCACGCACAACTGGAACAACCAGACCACGTGGGGAGCCAACGGCAACAGCCAGGTTCACAAAATGCTTGTAGATGATGTCGGTACCATCAATCTCGGCATTCACAGCAGGGATTTCCTGCAGAGCCTGGGTCACAGCCTTGGCAAAGAAGCCCATGAAGCCAAGTCGCACACCATGCTTCTTCTCGAACAGATCCTTATACTGCTTGCGAAGACCCATGACCGCAGACATGTCCACATCATTGAAGGTGGTCAACATGGCTGCGGTGTTCTGCGCGTCTTTCAGACGACGTGCAATGGTCTGACGCAGCTTGGTCATGCGAACACGCTCTTCACGCGCGGCATCTTCCGGAGCAGACGGTGCACGCGCTGCAGGAGCAGCAGAAGCCGCCGGAGCCGTGGTGCCGGAAGCAACCGCATTCAGCACATCGCCTTTGAGCACCTGACCACGAACACCCGAGCCAGCAACGGCAGCCGGATCAATCTTGTTCTCGGTCATCATTTTGGCAGCAGATGGAGCAGGCTGCATGGAAGTTGCAGCAGGAGCTGCGGGCGCAGGCGCAGCAGATGGCGCTGGTGCAGCAGCAGATGCAGCCGGAGCAGCAACACCACCCTCACCTTCATTCAGCATGGCAAGCAAAGCGCCAACTTCAACAGTATCACCTTCAGCGACAAGCTGCTCACCCATGGTGCCAGCAGATGGTGCTGGCACTTCGATGGTAACTTTATCAGTTTCCAGTTCTACCAACGGCTCGTCGGCAGAAACCGCATCACCTGGTTGCTTGAACCACTGACCGATGGTCGCTTCGGTCACAGATTCCCCAAGAGTTGGGACCTTGATTTCTGTAGCCATTCGTCTCTCTCACATTTCAAATTCGCATTGGTCAGCCGGTTATTCGGCAAACGCATCATCAAGGAAGGCCTGCAGCTGAGCCAGATGGCGGCTCATCAAGCCGGTCGCAGTCGCAGCAGATGCTGCACGACCCACATAGGCTGCACGCTTGGTTTTCGCGTCAATCTGGTTGAGCACCCATTCCAGATAAGGCTCGACGAAGAACCAGGCACCCTGGTTTTTCGGCTCTTCCTGACACCAGACCATATCCGCCTGCTTGAAGCGGCTCAGTTCTTTGATCAGGGCCTTGGCCGGGAACGGATAAAGCTGCTCGACACGCAGAAGATAAACATCATCAATGCCACGCTTCTCACGCTCTTCCAACAGATCGTAATAGACCTTACCGGAACACATGATGACACGACGGATCTTGTCATCGGAAACCAGTTTGGTCTCGGAGTTCGGATTGCTCTGTGCATCATCCCACAAGACACGATGGAAGGTGCTATCAGCGCCCATTTCCTCAATCCGAGAGACACAGCGCTTGTTACGCAACAGGCTCTTTGGCGTCATCAGAATAAGCGGCTTACGGAAAGAACGTTTCACCTGACGGCGCAGGATATGGAAATAGTTGGCAGGCGTGGAACAGTTTGCCACCTGAATGTTATCTTCGGCACAAGCCTGCAGATAACGCTCAAGACGGGCCGAGCTATGTTCTGGCCCCTGACCTTCATAGCCATGCGGCAGAAGCATCACGAGACCGGACATCCGCAACCATTTGCGCTCACCCGAAGACAGGAACTGATCAAACACAACCTGTGCGCCATTGGCAAAGTCACCAAACTGACCTTCCCACATGGTCAAACCACGTGGCTCGGACAGGGTATAACCATACTCAAAGCCAAGAACCGCTTCTTCGGACAGCATGGAGTTGATCACTTCATAACGCTCTTGTCCTTCAGAGACATGGTTGAGCGGAATGAAACGGCCCTCATCCTGTTGATCATAGAGAACGGAATGACGCTGGGAGAAAGTACCACGTTCACAATCCTGACCGGACAGGCGAACAGGATGACCATCCCTCAGCAAGGAGCCAAAGGCCAGAGCCTCTGCTGTCGCCCAGTCAAAGCCTTCGCCGGTTTCGAACATCTTCGCGCGGTTGGTCTGGAAGCGTTTGATGGTCCGGTGAACATTGAAGTCTTCCGGCACATGGGTGAGTTTCGCACCGATTGCTCGAATATCATCAATCGCAACACCTGTTTCGCCAGACCGGCGATCATCTTCAGCGCTGGCGGTAGAAAGACCTGCCCACTTGCCATCGAACCAGTCAGCCTTGTTCGGTGAGAAGGATTGACCAGCCTCGAATTCTTCATCCAGAGCCTTGCGAACATCTGCCCGCATGCTTTCCAGATCTTCAGCTGTAATCGTACCTTCAGCAATCAGCTTGTCTGCATAAATCTGCAGGCTGGTTGGATGCTGACGGATCTTCTTGTACATGATCGGCTGGGTAAAGGCCGGCTCATCACCTTCGTTGTGACCGAAGCGACGATAGCAGAACATGTCGATCACGACCGGCTTGCCAAAGGTTTGGCGGAATTCGGTAGCAATCTTTGCTGCAAAGACAACAGATTCCGGATCATCACCATTACAGTGCAGCACCGGCGCTTCGATCATCTTGGCCATATCGGAAGGATATGGAGAAGAACGAGAGAAGCGCGGGTTGGTGGTGAAACCGATCTGGTTGTTGATGATCACATGGATCGAACCACCGGTACGATGGCCACGAAGACCTGACAAACCCAGACATTCAGCCACAACACCCTGACCGGCAAAAGCCGCATCACCATGCAGCAAAAGCGGCAGAACCGTCGTACGGTCTACCTCGGTCGTCTCGATGAACGGGCCATCACCTGCGGAAATCTGATCCTGCTTGGCACGCGCCTTACCCAGAACAACCGGATTCACGATCTCAAGGTGAGACGGATTGGCGGTCAAGGACAGATGAACATTGTTGCCGTCAAATTCGCGGTCAGACGATGCACCCAGATGGTATTTCACATCACCAGACCCTTCCACATCATCAGGAGCGTAGGAACCGCCCTTGAATTCATGGAAAATCGCACGATGTGGCTTGGCCATAACCTGGGAGAGGACGTTCAGGCGGCCACGGTGTGCCATGCCCAGAACAATTTCCTTCACACCCATGGCGCCGCCACGCTTGATGATCTGTTCCAGAGCCGGGATCAAAGCTTCCCCGCCGTCCAGACCAAAACGCTTGGTGCCTGTATATTTGATATCGAGGAATTTCTCGAAGCCTTCCGCCTCTACCAGCTTGTAAAGGATCGCCTTCTTGCCTTCCGCAGTGAATGCGATCTGCTTGTCCGGTCCTTCGATGCGCTCCTGGATCCAGCGTTTTTCCGCCGGAGCGGAAATATGCATGAATTCGACACCAAGGGTAGAGCAATAAGTCCGACGCAGAATTTCCAGCATTTCAGGAATGGTGGCAAATTCCAGGCCCAGCACGTGGTCGATGAAGATCTTGCGATCATAATCGGCCTCGGTGAAACCATAAGAGGTCGGATGCAGCTCTTCGTGATCCTTGGCTTCCGCCAGTTTCAACGGATCGAGATCTGCATGAAGATGGCCACGCATGCGATAAGCACGGATCATCATCAGGGCACGAACGGAATCGCGTGTCGCCTGCTGAACTGCCTCATCGCTCAGCTCAATACCCTGGCTCGCAGCCTTGGTCTTGAGCTTGTCGCCCAGTTTCTTCTCGTCGGGACCCCAATCACCGTCCAGAGCAGAAACCAGTTCGCCAGATTGCGGAATCGGCCAATCAGGTCGTTTCCAGGATGCACCACGTGCCCCCGCAATCACATCTTCTTTTTTGTCTTGGAGATCTTGAAAGAATCCCTGCCACTCAGGAGCAACTGCTGCCGGATTTTCCTGATAACGGGCGTAGAGATCTTCGATATAGGACGCGTTACCACCATAAAGAAAGGAGGTTAACGCGAACGCTTCATTTGCGTCCTGACGTGCCATCGCCACCAACCGGAATTTCTCCCGGCGCTCTTTCGTTTCGTCGGCACCATTGCCGAACGATTTGCCGGATTATGAGGGGAAAATGGTTAATGCTTCCCCCTCATACTGTCATAGTACTGTTACTTACCGTTTAGCAAGTCGACGAGAGTCTTACCCAGGCTCGCTGGAGATGGAGAAACACGGATACCCGCATCTTCCATTGCAGCAATCTTGTCTTCTGCGCCGCCCTTGCCACCGGAGATAACAGCACCAGCATGACCCATTGTACGGCCTGGAGGTGCAGTACGACCGGCAATGAAGCCAACCATTGGCTTCTTACGACCTTTGGCAGCCTGTTCTTTCAGCCACTCGGATGCTTCCTCTTCTGCAGAACCACCGATTTCACCAATCATGATGATGGATTCGGTTGCATCATCGTCCAGGAACAGGTCCAGCACGTCAATGAACTCGGTGCCTTTGACCGGATCACCACCGATACCAACGGCAGTGGTCTGACCAAGGCCTTCCTGAGTGGTCTGGAAAACAGCTTCATAAGTCAGAGTACCAGAGCGGGATACGATGCCGACAGAACCCTTTTTGAAGATGGAGCCCGGCATGATGCCGATCTTGCACTCTTCAGGGGTCATGACGCCTGGGCAGTTTGGACCCAGCAGACGGGAATCGGACTTGTCGAGGCGCGCTTTCACTTTCACCATGTCTGCAACCGGAATACCTTCGGTGATGCAGGAGATGAAAGGAACGCCAGCGTCAATCGCTTCAATAATCGCAGCACCGGCGCCTGCAGGTGGAACATAAACCACGGAGGCATTCGCACCGGTTGCTTCCATTGCTTCCTTAACGGTCGCAAAGATAGGAACCTGAACTTCCTTGCCGTCTACGTTACCGGTCCAGTTGGTGCCACCTTTTTTAGGGTGAACACCGGCAACCATCTGGGTGCCGTAGTAAGCCAGAGCCTGCTCGGTGTGGAAGGTACCGGTTTTACCGGTCAGACCTTGCACGATGACTTTGGTGTCTTTGTTGACAATAATGGACATCGTACTTACGCCCCCTTCACAGCAGCAACAATTTTCTGAGCTGCATCGTTGAGATCATCAGCAGGGATCACGTTCAGATCACTGTCATTGATGATTTTCTTGCCTTCTTCAACCTTGGTGCCTTCAAGACGAACAACCAGTGGCACCTGCAAACCAACTTCGTTCACAGCTTCCAGAACACCTTGTGCAATCACGTCACAACGCATGATGCCGCCGAAAATGTTAACCAGAATGCCTTCAACGTTAGGATCGGACGTGATGATCTTGAACGCAGCGGTTACTTTCTCGGTGGTAGCGCCGCCACCAACGTCGAGGAAGTTTGCAGGCTCAGCACCATAGAGCTTGATGATATCCATGGTCGCCATGGCAAGACCAGCGCCGTTCACCATGCAGCCGATGTTGCCGTCAAGAGCAACATAAGCCAGATCATGCTTGGAGGCTTCGATCTCTTTTTCGTCTTCTTCGGTCTTGTCGCGCAACGCCATCACGTCATCATGACGGAACAGAGCATTGCCATCGAAGGAGCATTTGGCGTCAAGCACACGCAGACGGCCGTCTTTCATGACGATCAGCGGGTTGATCTCCAGCAGGGACATGTCTTTTTCGACAAATGCCTTGTAGAGGATCGGGAACAGCTTCAGGCCATCTTCACGAGCCACACCATCCAGCTTCAGCGCATCGCAAAGCTCGCCAGCAGCGGCAGCGGTAACACCAGCATCTGGATCGATTGGCAGGGTAAGGATTTTCTCAGGCGTCTCTTCAGCAACCTGCTCGATGTCCATGCCGCCTTCGGTAGAAGCAACAAAGGCAACCTGACCACAGGTGCGGTCAACCAGAAGGGACAGATACAGCTCACGCTCGATGTCCGCACCATCTTCAATGTAAAGACGGTTAACCTGCTTGCCAGCTTCGCCGGTCTGAGCGGTTACAAGGGTAGAACCAAGCATCTGAGTAGCAAACTCGGTTACTTCCTCTTTGGAAAAAGCAAGACGAACGCCGCCTTTTTCGCCAGCGGATTCTTCCTTGAATTTACCCTTACCACGGCCACCGGCATGGATCTGGGATTTCACAACCCAAAGCGGACCGCCCAGCTTGTCTGCAGCAGCGGCAGCTTCGTCTGCAGAGAAAATGGCCACGCCCTCAGCAACAGGGGCACCAAATTCTTTCAGAAGCGCTTTTGCCTGATATTCATGAATGTTCATGGGAGCTTCACTCCTTCACTCCGAAATGACATGCCCCATTGGTTTCCCGACATATCATTCTTCCTCATTTTGATCAAAGGATCCTGCCCGAAACAGTGACGGGCAGGACAGATCTTATCGAACTTAGTCAGCCAGATCAGGAGAGATGCGCTGACAAGCTTCAACCAGGCCTTTCACGGCATCAATGGAGTGATCCAGCATGGCTTTCTCGTCGCCATTCAGATCAATCTCGACAACACGCTCGATGCCACCAGCACCGATAACGGTTGGAACACCGCAATACAGACCATCAACACCATATTCACCAGACAGATGCGCTGCACATGGCAGAACACGCTTCTGATCTTTCAGATAAGATTCGGCCATCTGAATAGCGGAAGCGGCAGGTGCGTAGAAAGCAGAGCCGGTTTTCAGAAGAGATACGATCTCGGCACCGCCATCACGAGTACGCTGTACAATCTGATCCAGTTCTTCCTGGGTCAGCCAGCCCATCTTAACCAGATCGGTCAGAGGAATACCAGCAACAGTGGAATAACGGGTCAGAGGAACCATTGTGTCGCCATGGCCACCCAGAACAAACGCGGTCACATCCTTGACGGATACGTCGAATTTGTCAGCCAGGAAGTGACGGAAACGAGCTGAGTCGAGAACGCCCGCCATGCCAACAACCTTGTTCTTTGGCAGATTCGAGAATTTCTGCAAGGCCCAAACCATGGCATCCAGTGGGTTGGTGATGCAAATCACGAAAGCATCCGGAGCATATTTGGCAATGCCCGCACCAACCTGTTGCATGACTTTCAGGTTGATTTCAACCAGATCATCACGGCTCATGCCCGGCTTGCGCGGAACACCTGCAGTTACAATCACCACATCAGCACCAGCAATCGCTTCATAAGACTGGGTACCGGAAAGTTTCGCATCAAAGCCATCAACAGGAGCTGATTCAGCAATATCGAGAGCCTTGCCCTCTGGAGTGCCTTCAGCGATATCGAAAAGAACGACATCACCCAGTTCTTTCAGACCAGCGAGATGAGCTAGCGTGCCACCGATTTGGCCCGCACCGATCAAAGCAATTTTGTTCCGCGCCATTTTAGGTAGTTTCCCCAAACGTAAGGTTGTCCCATAAGAGGGAATGGATGGCTGTAACTACCGCTTTTGAGGTGCGCTTTCAAGTCGCAGATAGTTGAATTTCTGCAAAAAAAATAAGATTTTAGGAGGACATAACCTTAACGTCAGCGTCAGGAAAAATGACCACCTGTAGACAGATATTCGTCTGACTGCATCTCAATTAAACGCGAGGTGGTGCGTGCAAATTCAAAGGCTTCCGTGCCCTTTTCCGCTACGTAAAGCTCAAAGGCGGAAGCCTGTGCAGAAGCAATAAGGCGCACATGATTGTCATAAAGGGTATCAATAAACGTGATAAAACGTTTCGCTTCGTTACGATTCGTGAAGCCAAGTTGTGGAATGCCCTCCATAACAATCGTGTGATAGAGATCACATAATTTCAGGTAATCCGACGCACCAAGGGGGGTTGCGCATAGATCATTGAAGTGAAAACGGGCATGCCCATGATAGGCTTGCGGCACATGAATGGTGCGTCCTTGGTTGGAAACCGCATCACTTGGCGCACGCGGCCCTTCGATCAACGCCTCCCACATGGATTGAATGCGTTCATCCGTCTCCTCATTCAGTGGATGCAGATAAATGGGCTGACCACCCAGTTTCTCCATGCGAAAATCGGTTCGTGACTCCAGCTGCAGAATTTCACATTGCTCTGAAAGCAATTCGATGAAAGGAAGAAAGAGCTGGCGGTTCAAACCATCCATATAGAGATTGCGCGGCTGCACATTGGATGTCGCGACCACTACCACACCCTTGGCAAACAATCGTGTGAAAAGCCGCCCAAGCAACATGGCGTCAGCAATATCGGTAACAGAGAATTCATCGAAACACAGAAGACGCACTTCATCCGCCAAGGCTTCGGCCACCGGCTTGATCGGATCATCACCCTTGATCTTGCCAGCAGCAATATCCGCCCTTGCCTGCTTGATGCGCGCATGCATATCACGCATGAATTCATGAAAATGAAAACGGCCTTTGCGCCTGACCGGAGCAACCTCGAAAAACAGATCCATGACCATGGTCTTGCCACGACCTACATCACCCCAGACGTAAAGTCCTTTGACAGTCTCAGGCGATTGCCTTTTGGCAAACAGCCAGCCAAGCGTGGAATGCTTGTTGGCAAGACGACTGGTGGTAATGCGTTCTAGCAGATCATCGAAATGTACAGCCAGCGACCGCTGAGCTTCATCCAAATCAATTTCACCATGCTCGACCTTGAGATCATAAAGGCCCGATACGGTTCTGGACATACCAACTCCGGGATCGGTAAAAACCGACAATCAAGTCGACTTGCACCGTCTTATTCATTCTTCCAGTCAAACAATTGCCCAGCGAATCCCTTCCTATCGGAAGAAGGAAACCGCACGACCATCTGTTTGAATCTGCCCGTCAAATCTCCCCGCACTGGAGGAGTAAAGTTGCGCCATCGTGCTACCATCCTCGGCCAGCAAAAGAACCTGATTGCCATTCAGGTTCCAGGCATTCACACGCTGCAGTTCGGACGACTGACAACCACGGGTCGAGGCACGATACCCACCCGACCAACTGGTCAGATTGACATTCAACTTGCACTGTTCGGCACCAGAAGCCAAAGTCCACGCTCCGAGCAGATCTGTACGAGACAGGGATCTGGCATTTGATGGAGCATTCAGGGTGGCAACTTGCTGATTGGGCGTGAATTGATCTTGCAGGCCAGCCTCGGCTCCAAGAGCGTTGTTGATCGGTTGACCGCCATTCTGCTGCACATTGCCGGCAACATTACTGGCTGGATTAAGAGGAGTTAGGCTCTGGCTTTGCACTGGAGCAGTCGGCGCAGGCGTCAAAGAGCCTGCTCGCCCACCAAATCGATCCAATCCGGCGGAAGAGCATCCTGCAAGCGCCAAACCAGCACCAGCAATGATGAAAAAGCGAATCATAAAGCTCTCCTTGTCGCACGTTTCAAGACTTGACCTATAGTCATCAAAGATCAAGACCACAATAAGCCTAGCTTGATTTACTTAACCAAAATGCCACGAAACGGGAAGAAAACACAATTCGTCTTTATAAGGCTATAACAAGCTATATGCCTCAATGAAATCAGATCAAAAGGATCAGCTCCCAGCAGGGCGTTTCAGAGTGAAAGTTTGGCCCTTCTCATCAACCCCGACCCAGAGGTCGCCTGAACGAGAAGTAAGGCGCATGATTTCATCACCCATGTGATTTTTCAAAATCACCTTGTCACCATAAGGACGCCAGCTTTCCAACATGAACAACATGGTCGGACAGGACGCAGCCCCATCAGCCTTATATCCACCTTCGACCGGATCAGAACCAAATTGCACCTGACAAATCTGGCTTCGTGCGCTCTCGGAATGATCAAACAAACGATTGGCCATTGCAGTCAACTTGCTGAGACGATCTGATGTTTTGGCACTTCGAGATTGCACAACCCAGCTTCCAAGCATTTTGGAATTCGCGGACACAACTCGATTGGAAATCTGATTGGCCTGCTCTGATGATTGATAGGCTGCCGCCTCTTCTTCAACCAACTCACTTGCTGCCTGCGCCACAACAAGGGACCCATCATCGGACTGAGAGAATTTGCCAGCTTCGCTGTTATCGAGAGGCGGCAAGCTGGACTGATCAACCGATGAAACAGGAACAGCTATACTGCGATTGGCATCCGATGTCCCCAGAGAACCACTTGATGCACAGCCTGCCAACAACAAGCTGGTCAACACACCCGTCATGCACCAAGAAGGACTTTGATTCACAGTTACGCACCCATACTGCTCAGATTGACAAGACCTTAGGACCTTGATGCATCAAGGTCCAGCCCTAAAGCACTATAGAAGCCACTCAAACATACATCGTGGATAATAAGATAGGAATTCAGGCAGCCTCGTTGCGAGGCAACTGACCAGAAGCCAGGGCACGATCAACCACCAGACGCATGTCTGCAAAGCACTCGCGCACGGCTTGCTTGCGGCTGACGGTTTCCATACGCTCCACAACAGGCTTGATCTGCAAATGTGTCATCTCAGGCTGATGTGGAAAGATTGGCAAAACAAACTGATCAATGGTTGGTGTAAAACCGACGATCATATCGATCCGCGGAGAATAGGGCTGCAAGAAGATATCGATCGGTTTGGGACAATAATCATCAGGAGTGATGTCATTTTCCTTCAGGATCTCGAGAATATGGCGATCCAGTTCAGCATCCGGATTTGCTCCGGCACTAAAGGCGCGCAAATGCCCACGGCAATGCTGATTGAAATAAGCCTCCGCCATGATAGAACGGCCATTATTGGTCGCATCAACAAACAGAATATTCGTTTGTAGCATCACAGTCTCCTTGGGACTACATCGCTAAAAGCTGATCCGGATATTGAACCTGACCCACACCAAACTCATACACTTGCCTTTGAACAAGACAATCTTGCGGTATGAAAATCAGCATGAGAACAGCCCCTATCTTCAAATGTCACGGGCGATGTATCCCATCTTTTAGACATTTGCATGACAATTCTACCAATCACAACAGCGATGAATGGCCCATTCCATATACAAAAGCCAACATCAATACCAGCACTTTTTCAAACAAAAGTTAGGCATTCGTATTGTTCCGGACCTTCCTTATCTTGGTCACCTTTAGATAATTACAAGACCAATGTCACCTTAACTTTCGCTCATTCAGCAAAAAGCAAGATTTTCAATTCAAGACCTGATACCCAAAAACAAAAACACCGCCCGGTCCTCTGACCGGGCAGTGTCTGATATCTATAGACATAAAGCTGAACGTTATCTGAAAGTCAGATCTCGCGATCAACCAACATGCGCTTGATCTCGGCAATGGCCTTCGCAGGGTTCAGACCCTTCGGACAAGCCTTGGAACAATTCATGATCGTGTGACAACGATACAGACGGAACGGATCTTCCAGATTGTCCAGACGCTCGCCAGTAAATTCGTCACGACTATCAATCAGCCAACGATAGGCCTGCAACAAGATCGATGGGCCAAGATAGCGATCTCCATTCCACCAGTAGGATGGGCAGGAAGTCGAGCAGCAGGCACACAGAATACACTCATAAAGACCATCCAGCTTGGCACGATCTTCACGAGATTGCAGCCATTCAGTCTCCGGCTCCGGCGTTACCGTTTTCAGGTAAGGCTCAATGGAGCGATGCTGTGCATAGAAATTGTTCAAATCCGGAACCAGATCTTTCACAACAGACATATGTGGCAAAGGATAAACCTTCACGACGTCTGATATGCACTCATCTATACCCTTGGTACAAGCCAGAGTATTGGTGCCGTCGATATTCATGGCGCAAGAACCACAAATGCCCTCACGGCAGGAACGACGCAAGGTCAGGGTCGGGTCAACACTGTTCTTGATATAGAGCAGCCCATCCAGCACCATTGGACCACAGGCATCGCGATCGACATAGAATGTATCGATCTGCGGATTTTTGCCATCATCCGGGTTCCAACGATAAATGCGGAATTCTGTGACATTGGTCGCACCCTCGGGCTTCGGCCAAGTCTTGCCTTCCTGCATTCTAGAATTCTTCGGCAGCGCAAGTTCTACCATAATCTCGCTCCGCTAGTTCGGTCCTCATCTTGCTCCCATGCCGATGGAACCAAGATCAAATATCGAAAGAGCCGGACACATTGTTGCGTCCGGCATGAAATCTTAGTAGACACGTGCCTTCGGCGCGATCTTCTTCATATCAATCCCGCCTTCTTCTTCCGTGGTGAGCGGATCGAGAACAACAGGACGATAATCAAGCTTCACATCACCTTCGTCGGAAACCCATGCCAGAGTATGCTTGCGCCACTCATCATCATTACGACCAGCCAAAGGACCATCTTTGAAGTCCTCACGGGCATGCGCACCGCGGCTTTCCTTGCGGGCCTCGGCGCCATTCACAGTCAGAATGGCGTTTGGCATCAGGTTCTGCAGCTCGAGCGTTTCCATCAGATCGGAGTTCCAGATCAGCGACCGATCAGTCACTTTCAGATCTTTCATCTCACCCCAGATATCTTTCATCTCGGTGCAGCCCTGCTCCAAAGTGTCCTGGGTCCGGAACACGGCAGCATTGTTCTGCATGCTCTTTTGCATCTTCAGGCGAAGATCAGCAGTAGGCGTACCACCATCAGCAAAACGGGTATTATCGAAACGATCCATGATCTTCTCGAAAGACGCTTCATTGGCAGTTGGGATGGCTGCTTCGCGATCCACCACCTGACCGGCACGGATAGCGGCCGCACGGCCAAACACCACAAGGTCGATCAGAGAGTTGGAACCGAGACGGTTCGCTCCGTGAACAGAAGCACAACCGGCTTCACCCACGGCCATCAGACCTGGCTGGATACGGGTTGGATTGTCGCCATCCGCATTCAGAGCTTCACCCCAATAGTTGGTCGGAATACCACCCATATTGTAGTGAACAGTCGGAAGCACAGGAATTGGCGCCTTGGTCACATCAACACCGGCAAAGATCTTGGCGGATTCGGAAATACCAGGCAAACGCTCTGCCAGCAGTTCCGGATCCAGGTGATCCAAATGCAGGAAGATGTGATCGCCATCAGGGCCAACACCGCGACCTTCGCGAATTTCCATGGTCATGCAGCGGGATACAACGTCACGAGACGCCAGATCCTTCGCGCTTGGCGCATACCGCTCCATGAAGCGCTCGCCTTCGGAGTTGACCAGATAGCCACCCTCACCACGAGCACCCTCGGTGATCAGACAGCCGGAGCCGTAAATCCCGGTTGGGTGGAACTGAACGAATTCCAGATCCTGCATTGGTAGGCCAGCACGGGCCACCATTCCACCACCGTCACCCGTACAGGTGTGGGCGGAGGTTGCAGAGAAGTAGGCACGGCCATAACCGCCTGTTGCCATGACAGTCATTTTCGCATTGAAGCGATGAATGGTGCCGTCATCCAGGTTCCAGGCTACAACGCCCTGGGTCTGACCATCTTCGGACTGCAGCAGATCAAGCGCGAAATATTCAATATAGAATTCCGCATTGTTGCGCAGGCTCTGGCCATACAAGGTGTGCAGGATAGCGTGACCGGTACGGTCGGCCGCAGCACAAGTGCGCTGTACCGGAGGACCTTCACCGTAATTCTGCATGTGACCGCCGAACGGACGCTGATAGATCTTGCCTTCCTCGGTACGCGAGAATGGCACACCATAATGCTCCAGCTCGTAAACCGCTGCCGGCGCTTCACGGGTCAGATATTCCATGGCGTCAGTATCGCCAAGCCAGTCAGAACCCTTAACAGTGTCATACATATGCCACTGCCAGCTGTCTGGCGTCATGTTCTTGAGCGATGCTGCGATACCACCCTGCGCCGCAACAGTATGCGAGCGGGTCGGGAACACCTTTGAGATACAGGCAGTCTTCAGACCTTGCTCTGCCATACCAAGTGTTGCACGCAAGCCAGCACCACCGGCACCGACAACAACCACGTCAAAATGATGATCGACAACCTGATAGGCGCGACCATTGATGCTGAAAGCGCCCGGCTTATATTCACCTGCCATCTGCTTAACCCCCAAAGGACAGTGTGAGCACTGCGTAAATACAGCTCAGACCGATCACGATTGAAAAGAATTTGTTGCCCATCACCAGAGGAATTTTCAAATTCTCGGTGTGCACATAATCTTCGATGATCACCTGCATGCCCAAATGCATGTGATAGATACCGGACACCACGAACAGAATCATCGGAATGGCAACCAAAGGCGATGCCACGAGTGCTTTGGCTGCTTCATAATCAGCGCCAGCCGCCTTGATCAGAATGATGATGAAAGCAATCGCCAAAAAGACATTGGCAGTCGCAGTAACACGCTGCATCCAGAAATGGTGCGTCCCGCTGTGAGCGGAACCCAGACCACGGACGCTTTTCATATCCGTTTTCATAGTCATCTACTCTCTCCCGCTTTTACAAAACGCTATATGCGATGATCCAGACCAGTGCGGTCAACACCAGGCCACCGATCAATGTCAAACGAGCTAGCCACTCGCGCTCCTGCTCACCAAATCCAAGACCGAAGTCCCAGATGAAGTGACGAAAACCACCAAGCATATGGTGAAGCAGAGCCCAAGTATAGCCAAACAGAACCAGACGACCGATCCAGGATCCGAAGATAGCCTGAGCGGTCTCGAATGCTTCCGGGCCACTTGCAAGAGCAATCAGCCAATAAGCCAGCAAAACTGTTCCGAAATAGAGCGCAGCTCCAGTAATACGATGCACAATGGACATAGTCATGGTGAGCATCGGACGATAAATCTGCAGATGCGGAGAAAGAGGGCGTTTGCCCTTCAGGTCGACGTCTGTCATTTCTTTAGGTCCTCGACAGGTGACGCTTGCGTAAAGGTAACCATAGGTCAGGTTCGCATTCCTGTTTCTCATAGCGACAAATTGGCGTAAGGTCAAAGCGAAAGCCGCGCAAAATGTCACAAAAACGACAAAATTCGCCTAAGGAACAAAGCAAAATCATTACGTTACGTCAGAGTAATGTACAATAGACCAGAGCATCCCAAGGCGACTCAAAATCAATATGCCCTACCCTAAGGGTTGAGGGTAAATGAAGTGTGATCCAAAAAACAAAGCCCGGCAACCATACATTGGTCACCAGGCTATCACTTATCTGTTCATTTTCTTTCAACCGGAGCTATCAACCGCGTGGCAGAAGCACCCAGACGTCGAGATCCAGAATGACGGAAGCATCATATCCTTCTTCACCCTTACCCGGCAGTTCACCACATGGCTGATCCTTGGTCGCAAACATACGAAGGCGAAGCGCACCCACATCCTCACGACCTGGCAGTTCGGCCTTGTCGATCACTTCGGACCAGGCAAAGACAGTATTACCTGCAAAGAGCGGAGCCACATGGCGACCACCATTGATGGCCGCAACATGGAAGGCATTTCCCAGACCGTTGAAGGACAAGGCGCGTGCAAGCGAGATCACATGTCCACCATAGATCAGACGACGACCAAACCGGCCCTGCCCTTCGGTGAATTGATTGAAATGCACCTTGGCAGTGTTTTGATACAGACGTGTAGCCATTTGATGTTCGGCTTCTTCCACGGTCATGCCATCAACATGGTCGATTGTCTCGCCCACTTCATAATCATCCCACATATGAACCGAACCGGATAAATCCCAATCAAACGCGTCCTTATTGAGTATCGGCACAGCATCACCAAGACTGGCAGCTTCCAGAGCCGCAGGCAAGCTTGGTACATTATTGTGACCGGTTGGCGTGGACGGATCTTTCTTGCGTACCATCACCCAGCGCACATAATCCAGAACCGTGATGCCATCCTGGTTAACGCCAGTCGAGCGCACATAGACCACACCGGTCTTGCCGTTGGAATTCTCCTTCAACCCTATTACCTCTGAAGAAGCGGACAAGCTATCACCCGGATAAACAGGCGCCAGAAAACGACACCCGGCATAGCCAAGATTGGCTACAGCATTGAGGGAGATATCCGGCACCGTCTTGCCAAAGACAATATGAAAGACAAGAAAATCATCAATTGGAGAGCGCTCATATCCCAGCCCTTGTGCAAAAGCATCCGATGACTGCACCGCAAAGCGCGATCCATAAAGCGCCGTATAAAGAGATGCATCTCCCACGCTCACAGTACGTGGGGTGGCATGACGGAGGATTTGCCCAACATTGAAATCCTCAAAATAATTGCCCGGATTGGTCTTGCTCATTCTAATCTCTCCCTCGGCCTCTTTGCCCGATCAATTGGAAACAGGCTTTCTAGGTCTCTTTCCAATTATCATATTGCACTGCACAAGCAATGTCATCCAAACCAAAGAATGAGAAGACGTGAGCAAAGGGAATGGTGGGATAATTTCATCTAGTGCAATTCCGTCTTATCTTTGACAAAGAGACTATGCTAAAATCAGTATACTTCAGTCCCTTTTCGTGAGTCTCCAATGCCCGCTCGCCAGATTTTGCTCTCTGCACTCTTTGTATCAAGCATCTCCATCGCCAATGCTGCCAATTTGGGGCCCAGGCCTTTTGCTCTGGTCGATCAAATGGAAGACAGTCCGCTGAAGGAAAAACTGCTCTCCTGCGCCAAAGAGTTTCGAACTGGCAAAGCACCGATAAAAAGCCTTTTCTCCATTGGCCATCGCGGGGCACCCTTGCAATTCCCTGAGCATAGCTTGGAAGGCTACAAGGCCGCCGCTCGCATGGGTGCCGGCATTATCGAATGCGATGTGACCTTCACCAAGGATAAGGAATTGGTCTGCCGCCATAGCCAAAATGATCTGGCAACAACGACCAATATTCTGGAAACGGATCTGGCGGCCACCTGCGCCAAGCCATTCTCACCTGCTGGTAACGGTGAAAAAGCCTCCGCAGAATGCAGGACCTCGGATATCCTGCTTTCCGAATTCAAACATCTCACCGGAAAGATGGATGCGGCCAACAAAAATGCCAGAACAGTTGAAGAGTTCTTGAACGGCACTGCCAAATGGCGCACCGATCTTTATGCAAGTCAGGGCGGAACCCTTCTCAGCCACAAAGACACTCTCGCGCTGTTCAAGGAACTTGGCGTCAAGTTCACACCCGAGCTTAAAACCCCCGCTGTCTCCATGCCTTTTGATGACATGAGTCAGGAAGATTATGCGCAAAAGCTGGTCGATGAATATATCGATGCTGAAATTCCACCATCCGATGTCTGGCTGCAGAGCTTCAATCTTGCCGATATCCAATATTGGATCGAGAATGAACCGGACTTTGGCAAGCAGGCCGTCTTCCTTGATGGCCGCGCCCGTGATGGATTGAACCCAGACAATCCGGAAAGCTTCAAACCGTCCATGGCAGAGCTGAAGGAAATGGGCGTCAACTATATTGCGCCACCGATCTGGATGCTGCTCAAGACGCAAGGCGAGAGCATTGTGCCGTCCGCTTACGCAAAGGCAGCCAAGGAAGCGGACATCAATATCATTACCTGGTCATTGGAGCGCTCAGGCTCTTTGAACAATGGCGGCGGCTGGTATTATCAGACAGTGAAAAAGCTGATCAAAAAAGACAGCGACATGCTCAAAGTTCTGCATGTGCTTGCACAAGATGTCGGTGTGAAAGGCGTCTTTTCCGATTGGCCAGCAACAACCAGTTTCTATGCCAATTGCATGGGCCTGGAATAAGATCGGCTTAACGACCCACCTAGCCGTCCTAATCAAAAAAGGCGATCCGGAAAAGATTGCCTTTTGCATTTTTAACGCGCTTTCAGCATGCGTCCAATCGCCGTGCGTTTGGCAAGATGACGATGACCCAAACGACAAATCTTGTCATTGGAGTTTTTGGTCAACCCCTTGGCTTTCATATAGGCCTGCACTTTCTTCAGCACTTGCTGTCCGTATTGACGCCCCTGCGATCCTAAATGCTGCCACTGAGGGTTTGAAAGCTTGTATTTCTTCTGAATTGCCCAGCCAGCGCTTCGAACCGCCATCCGATCTTCTTTCAGACTGTTACAGCCCTTGGCAAAGAACATCGCAAATCCGGTATTCTCAGCCCATTTATTGAAGGCTTTCTTGGGCTCTCCCGAAATCTCATAGAATTTCTTTTGACCTGCTGCGTCAGCAGTATGGCTGACGACAAGAACCATCGACCAGGCCATGATCAATGCTGCAATAATTTGTTTCATCACTTAAAATCGATCTTCTCAAAACAAAAAAAGTGCGCTCTAGAGCGCACCCAGCTTAACATCCCTGTCATAGACAAAATCATCACTCACTTCTTTGACGACTGCCTGTCCACAACGCATCTTGTTCGTGGATGGATCGAAGGCATAAGTGGGAGAGCCATATAGCTCCCATCCCTTGGTCAGGGCCTCTGTTACCTTGTGGCAAAAAACAGCATCATCTTCTTCAGTGAGTAAACGATAAACCTGCATGACTATTGCTCATCCTGTTTGGTAATTGCATCGGCAATCTCGACCACGCGACGGGCCATTTCAGCGTGCAATCGTTCTACCATTTTGCCGTTGATTGTCATCACATTTTTGGACTGATTTTCTGGTGCATCAAAGGCATCAATGATCTCCCGGCTACGAGCAATTTCTTCCTCGCTTGGAGAAAAGATCCGGTTGCAATCAGCAATCTGTTTCGGGTGAATGATGGTCTTGCCATCCATACCCATTTCCGCGCCCTGCTCACATTCTGCAATGAAACCTTCCGCATCGGTGAACTGGTTATAAACCCCGTCAATGATGTCGATTTCATAGGCACGTGCAGCGGCCAGACATTGCATCAACCACGGCATCATAGGCGCACGTCCCGGGATCAGAGCAGCGCGAGTTTCCTTCGACAAGTCATTGGTTCCCATGATGAAACAGGAAAGGCGAGACCCATGATACTCCAATTTGGAAGAGGAAATTTCCAGTGCACGCACCATGGCTCCTGGAGTTTCCATCATGGCCCAGATTTTCAGATCCTGGCTAGCATGCGCATCATTAAGCTTGCGGCCAATAGCATAGACATCCTCGGCACAATCCACCTTTGGCACCAGTACCGCATCCGGCCGGGCTTCAATTACACCAGCCAAATCTTTTTCACCCCACGGGGTGTCCAGACCGTTCATGCGGATGACCACTTCACGATGTCCAAAGCCACCCTCTTTCACCGCTTCGACCACCTGTTCACGAGCCATGTCTTTTTGGTCTGGCGCGACAGAGTCTTCCAGATCAAGCAGCAACACATCGACCGGCAGGGTCTTTGCTTTTTCCAGTGCACGAGCATTTGACCCGGGCATATAAAGAGCGGTACGACGAGGACGGAAACTCATTGGTCTTTCTCCCTGAAAACGAGAAGGTCTTGTTGCACTGCAAGATAAACAGCTTGGATCAACTTAGCTACCCCCTTCGTTAGACCAATTGAAGTTATCGCAATAACCAATCCGCATGGCAAAAACCATGCATCACCTTTGTTTTGATGCGGATCCTTTTCCCGAAAGTCGGACAACTTTCAGAGGATGCGTTTCTTAAGGACGGAACAAGATTATGAAAAAAGCAGATCTGGTGATCATAGGCGGAGCCATCGTCGGTGCATCTGTTGCTTATTTCCTCAAGAAAGACCTGGGTTTTACCGGCTCGGTCGTGGTGGTGGAGCGCGATCCCACCTATGCCAAAAGCTCGACAACCCTGTCGGCGGCATCCATTCGCCAGCAATTCTCCACCCCGCAGAATATCGCTCTGTCCCAGTTCGGTCTGAAATTCATTCATGAGCTCAAGGACCGCTTTGGCCCGGACGCTGATATCGGTTTTCATGAAGGTGGTTATCTGCTGCTGGCCTCCGAGGCCGGCCTTCCTGTCCTGAAGCAAAATCACGAAGTACAAATGGCAGCAGGCGCCGACATCGATCTGATGAGCCCGGAACAACTCAAAGCCACCTTCCCATGGATGAATGTCGACGATCTGGCGGGCGGCTCCTATGGCCGATCCGGCGAAGGCTGGTTCGATGCTCATATGCTTCTGGATCTGGTGCGCAAAGGCGCCATTGCGGCTGGTGCAGAATTCATCAAGGATGAAGTTGTCGGTTTCACGCGCGAAGGCAATAAGGTCACCGGCGTGAAACTGGCGTCTGGCAGCACCATTGCCTGTAGCGCCGCAGTGAATTGCGCCGGACCTAATGCAGGCACCGTGGCTAGCTATCTTGATATTCCGCTGCCAATCGAACCACGCAAACGCACTGTTTTCGTGATTGACTGCAAGACCCCTCATCCAAACATGCCATTGATGGTCGACACATCCGGCGTTTATATTCGCCCGGAAGGTGACTTCTATATTTCCGGAGTATCGCCGGGAGCAGAACGCGATATCGCGGTGAATTGCGAAGATGTCGATCCGCATTACGATCTGTTCGAAGAGGTCATCTGGCCATCTCTCTATGAGCGCATGCCCGGCTTTGATGCCATCAAGATGGCCAATGCATGGGCGGGCCATTACGAATATTGCACGCTGGATCAGAACCCTGTCATCGGTGCCCATCCGGAAATCGAGAATTTCTATATTGCAGCAGGCTTCTCTGGCCACGGCCTGCAACATGCCCCTGGAACCGGCCTCGCCATTGGCGAATTGTT
Source organism: Cohaesibacter gelatinilyticus (assembly GCF_900215605.1). Lineage (NCBI taxonomy): Bacteria > Pseudomonadati > Pseudomonadota > Alphaproteobacteria > Hyphomicrobiales > Cohaesibacteraceae > Cohaesibacter > Cohaesibacter gelatinilyticus. The sequence goes on from NZ_OBEL01000003.1 coordinate 57,394, forward strand.
CCTGCATGGCGCCTATAAGACGCTGGATCCGTCCATCTTCGGTTATGAGCGCATCATCTCTGGCACGCCTGTGCGCGAGTTGAATGTGATATAGCGCATTCCTGAAAAGTTGTTCGACTTTTCAGATAAGAATTCGCGCAGAAGAACCTAGAGCAATTTCAACTGTCTAACAGACATTGAAAGCCTCTAGCATTTTGGCTCTTTCTGCGGTTAGACTGACGACAAGTCTTTGCCAAATAAGCAAACCTCCTTCCCAAACATTAGGGAAGGAGAGCATTGAGAGAGCCTGAATGAGCCAGCCTACCAATCCAGCCCAAGGCAAACAGGGCCCAAAGCCAATCATCATCGTGATTTCCAGCCATGTGATGGCCGGATCAGTGGGCAATCGCGCCGCCGCTTTTGCCCTGGAGCGGATGGGCTATCAGGTATGGGAAGTCCCTACCATCATGCTGCCTTGGCATCCCGGTCATGGCCCTTCCACCCGGCAGATTCCGGATGAAGACAATTTTGCTCAGTGTTTGCAGGATTTGGCCAACCATCCCGACTTTGCCAATGTTGCCGCCATTCTGTCCGGCTATTTGGGACAAGCATCTCAGGCAAACGCCATCGCAAAGCTGGTTGATGAGCTGAAATCCGCCAATCCGGAAGCCCTCTATCTGTGCGATCCGGTCATGGGTGAAGCAAACGGTCTCTATATACCGGTTGAGACCGCAACTGCCATCAGGGAGCAATTGCTGCCCCGCGCCGATATCGCCACACCCAATCGCTTTGAATTTGCATGGCTCACCAATTCCGAGCCAACCTGCAATGAAGACATGATGGAGACGGCATCAAACTGGCCCGTCGCCAAGTCTGTCATCACCAGCGCGTTTCCGATGCTGAAAAACGCCATCGGCAATTTACTGCTCACCCCATCTCCAAATGATCGAGCAGAGCTGGATGCCCTGCTCTGTGAGCATCAATCCCTGCCCAACACACCTCACGGGACCGGCGATCTCTTTTCCGCGCTGTTTTTAGGACATTTACTCAACATCAAAAACGAGGAGCAAAGCCTGAAACTGGCCTCAAGCGGCGTCTTCGAAGTCGTAGCCCGCACTGTCAATATCGGCGAAAAGGATCTGGCTCTCTCCACATTTCAGGACCGCTTCATGGCTCCGATGGCGATGGTCAATCTGCGCAAGATTGGTGGCAAACCCAAGCTGGCCACTTTCCGCAAAGGTCCCAAACGTCCTCGCCCAACTTCTTCAGAGTAATTGATATTCCATGACCAATCTTCCGTCACAAGACGACATCAAGCATGCCCATGGCCTGATCAAATCCCATATCCGCAAAACCCCTATCTTCTCCATTGATGGTGCTGCCTTCGGATTGGATCAACCTGTCGATCTGAAGCTGGAAATGCTCCAGCATTCCGGCTCCTTCAAAGCCCGTGGCGCTTTTTACAATCTGCTGAGCCGTGATGTTCCTGCTTCCGGAGTTGCTGCGGCTTCTGGCGGCAATCATGGTGCGGCGGTGGCTCACGCTGCTCATAAACTGGGACACACCGCCAAGATCTTTGTGCCGGAAATCTCCTCCCCTGCCAAAATCAAGAAGATCCAGCATGCTGGCGCTGAAGTTGTCGTCCAAGGTGAGCGCTATGCCGACGCTTTGGCGCTTTGTGAGTCTCATCAATCGAATAGCGGTGCCATTGGCCTGCATGCCTATGATGGATTTCACACCATTTGCGGTCAGGGAACTCTGGGCAAGGAGCTGGAAGAACAATGGGGGGATGATCTCCCGGACAGTCTGATCGTGGCCGTCGGTGGCGGCGGCCTGATTTCAGGGTTGGCCAGCTGGTTTGGCCAGCGCATCAAAATCATCGCCGTAGAACCCGAGCAATCCTGTGCTCTTCACCAGGCAATCGATAAGGATGAGCCAGTGGATGTCGAAGTCGGGGGTGTGGCTGCAGATTCCCTGGGTGCCAAACGCATCGGTACAAAAGGCTTTGAAATTCTGCAATCAAAACTGCATGAAAGTGTAGTTGTCAGTGACAACGCCATCCTGAGAGCACAGGCCACACTCTGGCATGATTACCATCTTGTAACCGAAGCAGGTGGAGCCACCGCCTTTGCAGCCTTGCAAAGTGGAGTTTATTCCCCACCCAAAGGCGAAAAAGTGGCAATTGTGCTATGCGGGTCCAATGTAGAGCTTGAAAAATTGGCACAAAGTAACGATCTTCTGTGAAATTTGGCTGGATGATTTTCAGCATGGAATAGAACACCAGGATTGGAGGGGGACCATATGGCCCAACTACCGAAACGCTTGCTTGATGGATATTCTGCTTTTAAATCAGGACGCTTCGAAGAGGATCGAGAGCGTTATCACCAACTGGCGGAAATAGGCCAGACACCCAAAATCATGTTGATCGGTTGCTGCGATAGCCGCGCAACACCAGAGCAGATCTTTGATGCTGGTCCAGGTGAAATGTTCATCGTCCGTAACGTTGCCAATCTGGTTCCACCAGCGCAAAAAGAAGACGATTATCACGGCACCCCGGCCGCACTTGAATTTGCCATTCAAGGATTGAAAGTCGAGCATATTGTCATCATGGGCCACGGCCAATGCGGCGGTGTCAGAGCCTTTCTGGACGATGAGTTCCAACCACTCTCCGAAGGCGACTATATCGGCAAATGGGTCTCGTTGTTACAGCCCGCCTGCTGCGATAAGAAGTTCGATGAACTGAAGCGTGATGATCTGGACCGTCAGGGCCTGCTGGAGCGCAGCTCCGTCATCCAGTCACTGAACAACCTGCGCACCTTCCCATGTGTTCGCGAGCTGGAAAAAGAAGGCAAGCTTTGCCTGCACGGCGCATGGTTCAATATTGCCACTGGCGATCTGGAATATTTCGAAAAAGATCAAGACACATTCGTGAAAGTCGACAGCTAGAAGTCCGACCGCCTGAACAATTTCAAGATGCCCGCCATTCATACAGGATGTCGGGCATTTTTTCTTCATTGATCGACCCGTCTGAACGGCTCACCTCAATAAATCCCCGCGCTTCATAAAAGCGCCTGCCCCGCTCATTTTCTACAAAACAATACAGCTTCAAATAGCCATCAGACTGTGCCTTGGCATCAGCAAGCAATTTCGAGCCAATACCTTTGCCGATATGATCGGGATGCAGATAAAGCTGGTCCAGCCAATCTCCCTCCATCACCATCAAGCCCACAATATCGGCACCGTCCAGAGCAACATATAGCTGCTGCTTGGCAAAGACATGATGCGTGAAGAAAGCAAGATCTTCTTGTGGCGTATGAAGCGTTGGTAAGAAGGGCAAACAAACTGTGCGAGATAATCGAAACAGTTTTGCGACCTCGACCAACTCATACTCATTGGCACGGCGAATGACAAAATGATCAACAATCACATCGCTCATGACGCAGCCTCTTCCTCTACCCATAATCCGATCAGTTTCAGGATTTTAACGGCAAAATTCCGATGCAGAGCAAGCAATTCGCCTTCCTCACTGCCATCAAAAAGCGAACTGCGATAAAAGCGAGACAGCCAACGAGCAATGGGCCCATAAGCAAGTGACGCACCAAAAACAATCAGATTGGCAAATCCAGGCAGCAGAATTGGAAACGCGGGATAGGCGTCAACCAGCAACAAGACCGGGATCAGAGTCAAACCTGAAATCAAAGCCAATCGGGATATTTTTCGGTTCAATGATGTATGCATGCATTTCGTGAGCCTCAATCAATAAAAATATGATTGAGACCCAAACATAAAAAAACCGGCCTATCAAGACAGACCGGTTTTATCGATAATTTATTCAAGCACTGCTTTACGCAGCAGCTTCTGCCCGTGATTTGACCAGACCTTTATTGATCAGGGTCTCAGCGATCTGCACGGTGTTCAGTGCAGCGCCTTTACGCAGGTTATCGGAAACAACCCAGATATTGAGGCCATTCTCAACAGTGGAATCTTCACGGATACGAGAGATGTAAGTCGCATCTTCACCAGCAGATTCAACAGGAGTGATGTAACCACCATCTTCGCGCTTGTCGACGACGAGACAACCAGGAGCTTCACGCAGGATATCACGAGCTTCATCAGCAGTGATCGGGCCTTCAAATTCCAGGTTCACGGCTTCGGAGTGGCCAACGAAAACCGGCACACGTACAGCGGTGCAGCTAACCTTGATGGATGGATCAAGCATTTTCTTGGTCTCGGCGACAACCTTCCACTCTTCCTTGGTGGAGCCATCATCCATGAAGACATCGATATGCGGAATCACATTGAAAGCGATGCGCTTGGGGAATTTCTTTGGCTCGATCGGATCGGACACAAAGACCGCACGGGTCTGGGTGAACAGCTCATCCATGGCGTCCTTGCCACCACCAGAAACAGACTGATAGGTGGAAACCACCGCACGTTTGATCTTGGCTTTTTCATGCAATGGCTTCAAAGCCACCAGAAGCTGCGCAGTAGAGCAGTTTGGGTTCGCAATGATATTGATGCGATCCTTTTTTGCAATCCACTCTTCCAGCACAGCCGCATTCACCTCTGGCACGACAAGTGGAATACGCTCGTCATAACGCCATTGGGAGGAGTTATCGATGACGATACAGCCTTGAGCGGCAATCTTTGGAGACCATTCCTTGGACAGGGAACCACCAGCAGACATCAGACAGAAATCGGTGTCAGAAAAATCATAATGATCCAGAACCTGACATTTCAGCGTGGAATCGCCAAAGGACACTTCCTTGCCCTTGGAGCGAGAGGAGGCCAACGCCACCACTTCATCTGCCGGAAAACCGCGCTCAGACAGAATATCAAGCATCTCCCGGCCCACATTACCCGTGGCACCGACGATTGCAATTTTATAACCCATAACAAATGATCTCCTGATCCCGGCTCCCCCAAAGTCTCCTGCCGGGCCGAAACGGCGCAGGCAGAATGGCTCCCCTCACATCCCCGGGAGAGCCTGAAGGGAGCGAGAGGCGCTTAAACCTTGGTGGTAGTGGTAGTTGTGCGTTTGAGCATGTCAGCAGCAATCGCACCGGCAGTCATCTTGCCAGTGGTCATGGTTGCAATTTTGATAAGGGAGATAGACATCCCAATCAGACCTTCTCAAACTCAGCCCGCAAATTCGCGGACCCTCTCGGTTTCAGATGTGCTTTTTGCCCAACACATGCCGTGAAGTCAAGTAACAATCATCATAGCAGGGATTGTTATACGAAAGAATAATGCGATAAAAGCCGAGACAGTGTCAAAAAAACAGGTTAAAACACCAGCATGACAACAGACAAGACACCAAATCGCGAAGAACGCCGCACCGCCAAGGAAGAAGAAGCCAAGCGGGCCCTTGCCCGTGTGGATGCGGAAGGCGAGACTCTGGGCACCTCTTCCTTTGCCCGGACGGCCAATAAGGCACGCGATCATTTCAACGCGACTGACAGCGATCAAGATGATCCGATGGAAGTCTGGGGCACTCGCATTGGCCGCATTGGCGGCGCAATCTTTGCCATTTTCCTTGTCCTTTGGCTCCTCAATCATTTCACCCGATGACAAAATCCTTGGCTAATCCATCCAACTGGTGTAGGGGATTGGCCTGAAACCCGACATTTACCTGTGAAGTCCATATTGGGAACTGACAGGATCGGATACCTGCTCCTCAACACAAAACGAAACACGAGAAGAACGAGACAGAATTATGAGCGCGAAAGTCTTTATCGATGGCGAAGTTGGCACGACCGGATTGCAGATCCGTGAGCGCCTGTCCGGCCGCAGCGATATCGAATTTCTGCGACTAGGCGAAGACAAGCGGAAAGATCGCGATGCACGGGCAGAAATGCTCAATGCCGCTGACATTGCCATTCTTTGCCTTCCTGATGCTGCCTCGATTGAAGCTGTCAGCTTGATCGACAATGACACCACTCGTGTGATTGATGCTTCCTCTGCCCATCGTGTAGCAGATGGCTGGGTCTATGGCTTTGCCGAAATGCTGCCGGATCAGCGGGCGAAAATCGCATCCGCCAAACGGGTCACCAATCCGGGCTGTTATCCGCAGGGCTATATCGCAATGATGCGTCCTCTGGTCGATGCCGGTCTGGTGCCAAGCAACTTCCCGGCCACCATGAATGCCATTTCTGGCTATAGCGGTGGTGGCAAGGGCATGATTGCGGATTATGAGACAGCAGATCAACCGGTTGAAACCCCATACTGGCCTTACGGTCTGACACTGGCGCACAAACATGTGCCGGAAATGGAGACTTATGCAGGTCTCGACCATGCACCGATTTTCCAGCCAGCCGTTGGCCGCTATGCACAAGGCATGATTGATGCCCTGCCACTCAATCTCTGGGCTTTGAACCAAAAGCTCACATTGACAGATTTGCATCAATGCCTCTCTGCACGCTATGAAGGGGAAACCTTCGTCAAAGTAGCACCTATGAACGCAGCTGGCCGTCTGGAAGAAATCACACCAGAACATCTGAACGGAACCAACAGTCTGCATATCCATGTGCATGGCAATGATGAGACCGGTCAGGCCCTGCTATTGGCGGTTTATGACAATCTTGGCAAAGGCGCATCCGGCGCCGCTGTACAGAACATGAATATCATGCTGGGACTGGATGAGGCGACAAGCCTGCCTGTTGCACCGCTCTAGGCACATCCCCCGCACTCAAATCAAGACGCCGGCTTGCAGACCAACTGCGAACCGGCACGACGACAACAAGGACCGAGCTGAAATGGACAAGTTCACCACGCTGACCGCAGTCGCTGCCCCAATGCCGCTGATCAACATCGACACCGATATGATCATCCCGAAGCAGTTTCTGAAAACCATCAAACGGACCGGCCTTGGTGCCAACGTGTTCCATGAGATGCGTTTCAACGAAGATGGCAGCGAGAATGCGGATTTTGTTCTGAACAATGACGCCTATCGCAAGGCAGAAATCATTGTGGCTGGCGACAATTTCGGCTGCGGCTCTTCCCGTGAGCATGCGCCTTGGGCTCTGCTGGATTACGGCATCAAATGCATCATCTCCACCAGCTTTGCTGATATCTTCTACAACAACAGCTTCAAGAACGGCATCCTGCCAATCGTGGTCAATGAAGACGACCACAAGAAGCTGCTGGATGACGCATCTCGCGGTGCCAATGCAACCCTGACCATCGACCTCGAAAACCAGGTCATCAAAGGCCCTGATGGCGGCAAGATCTCTTTCGAAATCGATCCGTTCAAAAAGAAATGCCTGCTCGAGGGTCTCGATGATATCGGTCTCTCCATGCAGAAGATCGATAACGTCGACAAATTCGAAGACACCATGACCAGTGAGCGTCCTTGGGTCTGATGAGTTGAGGATCCAAGGATCACAGCGCATATTCAAATCGATTAAGAGCCAGGCCCACCAAGGTCTGGCTTTTTGTTTCTGAAATACATGACATGATTGCTCTGATAGACAACATCGAAGATCAACTTCAGCCCATCCCGGCGGGGACAATTCTGATGCAGGACAACCGCATTAAGAAAAGCTGGTCTGCAACGATTGCCCCCTTCTTGATTGGCCAGTTTCAGGTTACATCGTCACTGTTCCAAGAAATAATGGGACCAACCGACAGCGATTTCAGCGGCGATACTGTTCCCGTCACATCTGTCTCCTGGCTTGAAGCAGTAGAATTTTGCAATCAACTTTCAAAAATGGCCAACCTCCAAGCTTGCTATATATTTTCAGCAGATCAGCAAGACGCCAAGCTCATCCCCGATAGCAACGGCTATCGCCTGCCATCAGAAGCCGAATGGGAATATGCCTGCCGGGCGGGAACTCACGGCCCTCGATATGGAGCGCTGGACGAAATCGCTTGGTACAAGATCAATTCAAACGAACATCCTCAGCCAGTGGGAACAAAACAGCCCAATGGATGGGGCCTGTATGACATGCTTGGCAATGTCTGGGAATGGTGTTCAGATGTCTATGACCCAGAAACATATGGCACCTATAGAATATTTCGAGGAGGCGGTTGGGCAGACGAAGCACGCGGATGTTTGGCCACAAATCGACGCCGCAGTCATCCCACTTTCTCCATAGATGATCTGGGTTTTCGGCTTGCAAGGTCACTTTAGCCTCCCCCAACCAAGGAATATGCCCTTTCCCCTTGCATTCCATGTCTTCGGGTATTAATCGAAAACCCAACAGTTCGAACCTTTCCGATCCTTGCGCGCAAGCGGGGAGAACGGAACAACACTTTTAAGGAAGCATTCGCATGTCCAACAAGCTTTTCCTCCTGCCCGGTGATGGCATCGGCCCTGAAATCATGGATGAAGTGAAAAAGATCATCGAATGGATGAATGCCAATCTCGATGCTATTTCATTTGAGATCGACGAAGGCAAGGTAGGCGGATCTGCTTATGACGCGCATGGCGCTGCCATCTCTGAAGAAGACATGGAAAAAGCCATGACCGCTGACGCCGTTCTGTTCGGCGCTGTGGGCGGCCCAAAGTGGGCTGATGTTCCTTATGAAGTACGTCCGGAAGCTGGCCTGCTGCGTCTGCGCAAGGATCTGGGTCTGTTCGCAAACCTGCGCCCTGCCCTGTGCTACCCTGCTCTGGCTGATGCATCTTCCCTGAAAAAAGAGCTGGTCGAAGGCCTCGATATCCTGATCGTTCGTGAGCTGACTGGTGGTGTTTATTTCGGTGAACCAAAGGAAATCACCGATCTTCCAGATGGCCAGAAGCGCGCTGTCGACACCCAGCTTTACACCACATCCGAGATTGAGCGCATCACCCGCGTTGCTTTTGATCTGGCAAAAACCCGCTCCAACCGCGTGTCATCTGCTGAAAAGCACAATGTGATGAAATCCGGTGTGCTCTGGAAAGAAGTCGTCACCCGCATCGGTGCCGAGGAATATAAAAACACGCCACTTGAGCATGTTCTGGCCGACAACTGCGCCATGCAGCTGGTTCGCAATCCAAAGCAGTATGACGTGATTGTCTGTGACAACCTGTTCGGCGACATCCTCTCCGACGTTGCTGCAATGCTGACCGGTTCCCTCGGCATGCTGCCATCCGCATCCCTCGGTGCTCCGGATGCTGCCTCAGGCAAACGCAAGGCCCTGTATGAGCCAGTACACGGTTCTGCTCCAGATATTGCAGGCACCGGCGCTGCCAACCCGATCGCAATGGTTGCATCCTTCGGCATGGCACTGCGCTATTCCTTCGGCCTGATCAAGGAAGCTGAAATGGTTGACGCTGCTATCTCCAACGTTCTGGACAAAGGCCTGCGCACCCGCGATATCGCAACTGAAGGCGCAAATGTTGTCACCACCTCTGAGATGGGCGATGCCATCATCGCCGAGCTGAAAGCTCTCGCATAATCCTCTCGCAGGTAAGTAAAAATTCAAAAGGCCGGATGATCCCTCATCCGGCCTTTTTCATGATTTACAGCCCGTTTCTGAAAAATGCCTTTTAAATAATCTCTATCGATCCATACCGTGATAGTCATCATTGGGCATCATATCAGTCGCAATGGCCACACGGTTGGACATGTTGAAGAAGCCAACCACATTGGCGATGTCCCAGATATCATGTTCGGAAAAACCAGCATCCCGCAAAGCATCGCGATCTTCATCAACGATCTCGGATGGCTTTTCCGTCAGTTTGGCCGAGAAATCCAGCATGGCGCGATGACGTTTGCTTAGCTTGGCCACACGATAATTTATGACCATCATTTCACCCAATTGCGGATCACCTGATAAGTCCCGCACAGCCTGTCCATGAGCTACCAGACAATAGAAACAACGATTGACGGAACTGACCACCACCGCAATCATTTCCCGCTCAAGCTTTGACAAGCCACTCTCGTCCAGCATCAAGCCATTGTAAAGGTCTGAGAAGACCCGAAACTTATCCTCAGAAAAAGTATGCGCTTCCAATACATTCGGAACCAGTCCCAGCTTCTCCTTACATACCTTCAAATACTTATCGATATCGGCAGGTAGCGGGTCCATCCTTGGCAAATCGAGGGCAATCACCGGTCGATTACTCTGTTTTGCCGGACATTGGTCTTCATTTTGTTCCATGGTGTCAATTTCCTCCCCTGACATAACCGAAAGTTTATTCAATTTGTATGGACTTCGCTTAACCAATTTTCACTATCCTTTAGTCTAGAACCTGATAAAAATGACGGTTAATCGCGACAATTGGTCTCAAAACGCGAAAGGGCACCTCTCCCAAACACATAAAAAAGCGATGGGTTTGGTCCCTTTACAGAGGAAACAAAGATGACTTTGGATCTTGATAGCGATCACACAAAGCATATAGCCGATGCACAGAAACTGATCGCCAAGGCTGGCCCCCTCCATCAAACATACCTGAAACATCTTTTTTATCAGTCGGATAAAGAGGATCTCGCACGCTACAGCGCTGCTGAACTGGCTCAATTGGCGTCTTGGTCGATGGACAATTTCGCCAAAAGCTTTGATGGGCATCACCAGATCCATATCTCAGATCTGACATTCAAGGATGATGCAGACGCTCTGATCAATCAGGTCACGGTCATCGAACTGCACAATGTCAACAAGCCATTTCTGGTTGATTCGGTTATGGGTGTCTTGCAAAATGCCGGCCATGACATTCATCTCGTCCTGCATCCGATCATAACCGCAGAACGTGATGACAATCAGGCCCTGTCCGACCTGCATGAACGTGCAGCAGCCCAGACCAATCCAAAACTGCGTCGTGAAAGTCTCATCCACGTCCATGTCTCACGCCTTGGCAGCAAAAAACAACGTGAAGAGCTGCATAATGCCCTGAACGACATCCTCAATGATGTCAGCTCCGTGGTGGAAGACTGGAAAGCCATGCTGCTGCGCCTTGAAGAAACCATCGCCATCTTCAAGATCACCCCTCCACCTCTCCCACAGGAAGACATTGACGAGACCGTGGAATTCCTGCGCTGGCTGGTGAATAACAATTTCACACTGCTCGGCATGCGCGAATATGCCATCAACGCCGATTCCGATGGAGGCGAACTGGCCCGCACCGACCGACCCGGCCTCGGTGTATTGCGCAATCCTGAAGTCCGAGTGCTGCGTCGTGGCAACGAGCTGGTGACCATGACTCCGGAAATCAAGGAATTCCTGATGAAACCGGAACCCTTGATCATCACCAAAACCAATGTGAAGACCGGGGTCCATCGTCGTGCCTACATGGATTATATCGGCATCAAACTATATGATGATCACGGCACATTGACCGGCGAGTTGCGCATCGTTGGTCTCTTCACCTCCACTACTTATAATCGCTCGGCTACCCATATTCCTTTCTTGCGCCGCAAGGTAACCCAAACTCTGGAAAAAGCCGCCGTTGATCCGTCCGGCCATTCCGGCAAGGCATTGCTGAACGTGCTGGAAGGCTATCCACGCGATGAGCTGTTCCAGATCGACCAGGAAATTCTCCTGAGCTTCAGTCAGGAAATTCTACGCCTTCATGAGCGCCCACGCATCCGGGTTCTTTCCCGCGTTGACAAATTCGATCGCTTCGTCTCGGTGCTGGTTTTCGTTCCGCGTGATCGCTACAACACGTCAATCCGTCTGAAAATCGGAGAATTTCTGAAAGGTGCCTATGACGGCCGTCTTTCCGCCGTCTATCCGGATTTCCCTGACGGACCTCTGGCCCGTGTCCACTTCATCATCGGCCGTTCCTCCGGCAAGACACCGACCCCAAGCCGCAATGAACTGGAAGAAAGCGTTCAGAAAATTGTGCGCACCTGGGCTGACGGATTGGCAGAAGCCGTGAAAGAAACCTGCCCGTTGGCCAAGGCCGCCCAGCTGATCAATCTCTATTGCGACGCATTTTCTGACGCCTATCGCGATACCTTCGAGCCGGAAATAGCGGTCAAGGATATCCGTGTCATGGAAGGCATGAATGGCGATGTTGATACCGCCATCCAGCTCTATCGCAAACCTGAAGATCCAAACAATCGAATTGCTTTGAAGATCTTCCATCAGGAAACCCCGATCCCGCTGTCAGAGCGTGTTCCAATCCTCGAGAATATGGGCTTTCGCGTCATCGACGAGCGCTCCTATGACATCAAACCGGTGAAAAGTGAGAAGCTTTTCTGGATGCATGACATGGAACTGGAACATGCAGACGGTCAGGATATTGATATCAACGAAATCCGTGACAATCTGCAGGCCTGTTTCCTTGCCATCTGGCATGATGAAGCCGAGAATGATGGCTATAATGCGCTTGTTCTGCATGCCAACCTGCCTTGGCGCGATATCACGATCCTTCGCACCATTTCTCGCTATCTGCGTCAGGTTCGCATTCCTTATTCCCAGGATTATATGTGGCAGACGCTGAACAGCTATCCTGAATTGTCAGCACTGATCGTGGATCTGTTCCATACCCGCTTCAACCCGGATCAGAAAAACCGTGTCTCCGAGGCCGCACGTCTGGCCGGTGGCATTGACACCGCTCTGGAAGCCGTGGCCAATCTTGATCATGATCGCATCATGCGTCGCTTTGTTGACGTCATTCAGGCAACCCTGCGCACCAATTTCTACCAGCGTGATGGGGCTGGCAACAACAAGCCGACCCTTGCCTTCAAACTCAACCCACGCGCCATGGAAGAAATGCCGGAGCCACGTCCGTTCCGGGAAATTTTCGTCTACAGCACCCGCGTCGAAGGCCTGCATTTGCGCTTTGGCAAGGTTGCCCGTGGTGGACTTCGCTGGTCGGATCGTCCGCAGGATTTCCGCACCGAGGTTCTGGGTCTGGTAAAAGCCCAGCAGGTTAAAAATGCCGTCATCGTACCAGTGGGCTCCAAAGGTGGCTTCGTGCCAAAGCAATTGCCAACCAGCGGTGATCGCGAAGCCTTCATGGCAGAAGGCATCGCATCCTACAAACTCTTCATTTCGTCCCTGCTGGATGTAACCGACAATCTGGATGGTCAGAAAATTCTGCCACCAACCAAGGTCATCCGTCACGATGAAGATGATCCATATCTGGTGGTCGCAGCCGATAAAGGCACCGCAACCTTCTCCGATATTGCCAATGGCATATCTGAAGGAAAGGACTTCTGGCTGGGTGACGCTTTCGCTTCCGGCGGATCCGTAGGCTATGACCACAAGAAAATGGGCATCACCGCTCGGGGTGGCTGGGAAGCGGTAAAACGCCACTTCCGCGAAATGGACCGCGATATCCAGACCCAACCCTTCACCACTGTTGGTGTAGGCGACATGTCCGGCGATGTCTTTGGCAATGGCATGCTGCTATCCAAGGAAACCAAGTTGATTGCCGCTTTCGATCACCGCGATATCTTCATTGATCCGGATCCGGATACCGACAAAAGCTGGAAGGAGCGCAAACGCGTCTTCGATCTTGGCCGTTCTTCCTGGCGCGATTACAACGAGAAGCTGATCTCCAAGGGAGGTGGCATCTTCTCCCGCTCTGAGAAATCCATCACCCTGTCCAAGGAAGCACAAACCGCCATTGGTCTGGATCAGGACAAGGCCACCCCTCAGGAAATCATGCAGGCCATCCTCAAGGCTCCCGTTGACCTTCTGTGGTTCGGTGGTATCGGCACCTATATCCGCGCCTCTGACGAGACAAATGCGGACGCCGATGATCGCGCCAATGATGCCATCCGCATCATTCCAAGCGATCTCCGTGTCAAGGTCATTGGCGAGGGCGCAAATCTTGGTGTGACCCAGAAGGCTCGTATCGAGTTCAACCAGCTGGGCGGTCGCTGCAACTCTGATGCCATTGATAATTCGGCTGGTGTGAACAGTTCCGATATGGAAGTCAACATCAAGATTGCCCTTGGCGCAGCTGTGCGTGCTGGCAAGATGGATGTCGAAGCCCGCAACACCCTGCTGGCTTCCATGACCGACAATGTGGCCGATCTGGTTCTGCGCAACAACTATCTGCAGACCCTCTCCATCTCGCTCACCCAATTGCGCGGCATGGAAGATTTCGGCTATCAGAAACGTCTGATGGAAATGCTCGAAGAGATGGGCGAATTGGACCGTGACGTCGAATTCCTGCCAGACAACGAAGCCTTGAGCGAGCATGTCAAAAAAGCTCTGCCTCTGTCTCGTGCAGAAATCGGTGTTCTGTTGGCCTATGCCAAAAACACGCTCTATGACGAATTGCTGGAAAGTTCCATTCCTGACGAAGATTACATGGACAAGGAACTGGTGCGCTACTTCCCGGATAAGATGCAAAAAACACATGCAATCGAGATCGCCGAGCACCGACTGCGCCGCGAAATCATCTCTACCGGAATCACCAATTCCATGATCAACCGTGGTGGAGCGACCCTGATTCCACGCATCAAGGACAAAACCGGTGCCAGTTCCGCTGACATTGCCCGGGCCTTCATCGCCGTGCGGGACAGCTTCGAAATGCGTGAATTGAACGACGCTATCGATGCCTTGGATAACAAGGTTTCCGGCGACACCCAGCTTTCGCTGTATGCAGAAATCCAGAAGCTGCTTCTCTCTCAGATCCTGTGGTTCATGCGCAATGTTCCCTCTTCCATGAGCATCGCTGATGCCGTGAAGCATTATGGCTCCGGCATTGCAAAGGTTGCCAAGGAATTGAACAGCCACCTACCGCCCTATCTGGCCACCAAGCTGGAACGGGAAATCAACCGTTTCATGGACGAAGGAGTGCCAAAAGCTTTGGCCAGCCGCATCGCACATCTGTCCCTGCTCTCCCGTATTCCGGATATCATTCTGGTGGCGGACCGCACCGGCAAATCCCTGTCCAAGGCAGCGGCAGCGTACTTTGCTGTCGCCGGTCACTTCAAAATCGGTCGCATCGATGCATTGGCCCTCAACCTTGATGTATCCGACTATTATGAAGCGCTGGCCCTTGACCGTGTTCGCGACAATCTGTCCGAAGCTCACAACCAGATGACAGCCAATGTACTTGATCTGGCAACCACCAAGAAGGACGGTCTGACCATCTGGCTGGAAAATCAGGGTGAAGCCATCGAACGCACGGTGAAGGCCGTCAATGCCATCACTGACAGCGATGACCTCACGGTCTCCAAATTTGCTGTCGCGGCAGGCCTGTTATCCGATCTGTCCAAAAACTAGTTCGGCATTTGTCCAAAAAAACGCGCCTCGAAAATCCGGGGCGCGTTTTTTATTGGCAATATCAAGGGTGTAATAATGATCCATAGGATGTTTCTCACTGGTCTGCTGACAAGGCAGCTTTCGACGGACAATGCAGGGAAAATTTTCCTAAAAAGATAACGAAGCTCAACAGGCCAGTGAGAAACATCGAAGGCCAGATCTCCAAGTACTTCGTAATCAACCAGACTTTCACAGCTCTAGCTCTTCGTCATATACCCCGAGAAATCCAATCATAGGGATTATGCTTTCGCACCGTTGGTACTACTTACACTCTTGCACAATGCGAAAAGTTAAAGCTGCCTTAACCAAGCCTTCCTTACAATTGCCTCAACCGAATCCGTAAAAAAGGCAGTAAAGACCCAATGCAGCAAGAACGCTCTCCGTTCCAACAGCTCGCAGATCTTCTGGAAGGCGTTGAGCCGGGCCAAAGCCCGATCAATCTCACTCTGGGTGAGCCAAAGCATGCCATGCCTGCCTTTATCGGAGATATCATCCGCGAAAATGAAACCGGTTTTCGCCCTTATCCACCTATCCGAGGAACGGATGACTTCCGCGAAACTGTGGCCAGCTGGATAGAGAACCGTTACCAAACCGGCGACCTGATCACCGCCGAGAAGCATATTCTGCCCCTGAACGGCACCCGCGAGGGCCTGTTTCATGCAGCCATTGGCGCACGCGACTGGGCAAAAACCCAGCCCGGCAAACCAACTGAAAATCCTGCCATCTTACTGCCCAATCCCTTCTATCATTCCTATGCTGCTGGCGCTCATGCCATGGATGCGGAAGCTGTATTCCTGAACGGAACCAACGAGAGCAATTTCCTGCCGGATCTGGATGAGTTGGCAACTGAGACTCATTTGCTGGATCGTACCATTGCCTTCTTCTATGCATCACCCGCCAATCCGCAAGGCAGCATTGCAAGCCTGCAAGACTGGCAGAAGCTGATCGCATTGGCCCGCAAGCATAAATTCATGATTTTTGCCGACGAATGCTACTCGGAAATATATCGAACAACTCCGCCACCGGGCATTTTGCAAGCATGCGAAGGCAATGTGTCAAACATCATCACATTTCATTCGCTTTCCAAACGTTCCAATCTCGCAGGCTTGCGCTGCGGATTTGCTGCAGGTGACGCCGATTTTCTCACCCAATGGACAAAATATCGCAACATGGCGGCCCCACAGGTGCCATTGCCATTGCTGGCCGCAGGCGCTGCTGCTTATCGCGATGAGGCACATGTTGAAGAAAATCGCCGACTATATAATGAGAAATATGAGGCAGCACGCCGCATTTTGGGCACGGATCTGGATTATCAGCAACCGGAAGGCGGCTTCTTCCTCTGGCTCAATATCCGCGCTTTTGGCACGGATATAGCTGTAACCAAAAAATTATGGAAGCAGGCAGGTGTAAGGGTCATACCCGGATCCTTTCTTGCCCGTCGCGACCGGCAGAATATCAATCCGGGCGAAGACTTCATCCGATTGGCTCTGGTCGCCCCATTGGATGAAACTTCCACAGCTTTGAGCAGACTGAAATCCTGTCTGCTTGACCAATAGAAGCAAAAGGCTCGCCATGGGTGCGCAGAGCCTTTGATGACCGTAATTCACAGGAGGGTGGGATCTCCTGACTGGCTATGAACTTGAGACAACTTTGAGACTGACCAATATGTCTGCAACGCAACCTTTTGAAACACTTCACAAGGACCGGGATAGCGCTCTGCGCCGTGCCCTGCGCCGCAATGCCTTTGCGGCAACCGGCCTGTTTGGTCTGGCTCTCTGCGCCATGATTGCCGGAGCATTGGCCACCTGGCATGTCGCAGATCCGTCGCTATCCAATGCAACAGAAATTGCACCACGCAACTTCCTTGGCCTTCCCGGTGCCATGATCTCGGATCTGATGATTCAGACCTTCGGCCTTGGTTCGGCCTTCCTCCTTATCCCGCCCGTCATCTGGTTCTGGCGTTTGGTGCGTATTCATCCTATGCGTATCACCCGTATACGATCCTTGGCCTGGCTTGGTGGCCTAGCAGCAATTGCTATTGCATTTTCGACAATCCCTGCTCCTAACAGTTGGCCTCTTCCCATCAGTCTTGGTGGCATGATCGGTGATGGTTTCCTCGCCGTCATTTCCATGATCGATCCTCATTTCATCAATGGGTTGGGCGCAATAATCATCGGCACGGCTTTCTGCGCCGGAGGTATTCTATTGCTGCTCAATTCTGTCGACACCACCTGGCGTCAACTTCTGTCGCGCCGACGGGCACCCGTGCAAATTGTCGAAGAAGAAGAAGATTATTTCGAAGATGATAATGAGTATGGTCAGTCATATGAGCAACCTGATCCAGCTTATGCGGAACAATCTCATGCATCAGATGATCAAGTTCTGGATCGCACCCAAAATCAACCAAGAAAACTAGGCCCTCTGGCAATCGCCCGTGGTGCTATTGGCCACTGGTTACTGGCACGAAAGGCACAGAAACAGCGCCCGGCGTCACAAACATCAGAACAAATGCCAGTAGCAGAGCCTCATCCAGCTCCCATGCAGGACCCGGCCACACAATACAATCATATGCCTGCAACCCATCAACAACCATCACGCCCGTTAGGTCTCTGGGCCGCGATCAAAGCACAGTTGGCTGGCGAGGAAGATGATGGTCTGCAAACATTGGCCAATCGTCAGGAACCCCATATGGGTGCCGCCCCCTATGGGCAACATCCTGCCATGGGCATGGGTCAGGCCCCTACGCACGCCGTCCATCCCACCGCTCATGGTCACATGACGCAAAATAGCCAGACCATGCAGGCCCCTTTGGGATATCAAGAACAACCAATGGCTCAGCATGATCAGGGGCAGAATCAGGGCCGGAATTTTCATCAATACGATCAAAATACCGGATATCCCAATGCAGGGCATGAGCAAGATCCTGCCATGATGCCAGATCAAGGCGCGGCACCCTGGGAAGATGCATCTACCGAGCAAACCGGCCCGGTCGGCATGGCACCTCCATCCCAACTCGCCCGCGAGACGCAGGCTCCGGTACAACAAGCTGTAACCAACGAGCAAGTTCAGTCGAAAACAATGCGTGAAGGCGTTGGCAAGCGCATGGTCCGCGCAGCCAAAAACAACACCTTCATTCGCAAGCAGGAATTCCAGTTCCCGCCCATGTCTTTTCTGGAAGAACCAAAGAGCCTTGGTCCCAATGCGGGCCTGACCGCTGATCAGCTGGAGCATAATGCTCGTCTTCTGGAAGGTGTCTTGTCCGACTTCGGCATTCGCGGCGAAATCATCAAGGTACGCCCGGGCCCGGTTGTGACATTGTATGAGCTGGAACCGGCTCCAGGCATCAAATCTTCTCGTGTCATTGGTCTGGCGGACGATATCGCCCGTTCCATGAGTGCAATCTCCGCTCGTGTTGCGGTGGTTCCCGGTCGCAACGCCATTGGTATCGAGCTGCCAAATGCCCGCCGCGAGACCGTTTATTTGCGCGAATTGCTATCAAGCTCTGACTTTGAGAAATCCAAAGCCAAACTGCCAATCTGCCTCGGCAAAAATATTGGTGGTGATCCGGTTATTGCCGATCTGGCCCGTATGCCGCACGTGCTGGTCGCCGGTACCACCGGTTCCGGTAAGTCGGTTTCGATCAACACCACGATCATGTCCCTGCTCTATCGTCATACACCAGAGCAGTGCCGCCTGATCATGATCGACCCGAAAATGCTGGAATTGTCCATCTATGACGGCATTCCGCATTTGCTGACCCCGGTCGTGACCGATCCATCCAAGGCAGTAGTTGCCTTGAAATGGGCCGTGCGGGAAATGGAGCAGCGCTACAAACACATGTCCAAGATGGGCGTGCGTAATATCGATGGCTTCAACAATCGTGTGCGCCAGTCCTTGGCCAAAGGCGAAGCCGTAACACGCACCGTGCAAACCGGTTTTGATCCGGAAACCGGCGATCCGATCTATGAACAGGAAGAGCTGAACCTGGAGCCGATGCCATATATCGTCATCATCGTTGACGAGATGGCCGATTTGATGATGGTTGCAGGCAAGGATATCGAGGGCGCCATTCAGCGCCTTGCCCAGATGGCCCGCGCCGCCGGCATTCACCTGATCATGGCAACACAGCGTCCATCGGTCGATGTGATCACTGGTACCATCAAGGCGAACTTCCCGACCCGCATGTCCTTCCAGGTGACCTCGAAAATTGATTCCCGCACCATTCTTGGCGAGATGGGAGCCGAACAATTGCTTGGCATGGGTGATATGCTCTATATGGCTGGCGGCGGTCGCACACAGCGTGTTCATGGTCCGTTTGTAGCGGACGAGGAAGTCGAAGAAATCGTCAAGCACCTCAAACTGCAAGGCGTACCGGACTATCTGGAAGCTGTAACCGAAGACACTGAGGAAGAGCAAAGTTCTGGTGATGGCTCTGGCTCCAGTTCTGGCGGAGAAGGCACACTCTATGACAAGGCGGTCGATATCGTGCTGCGGGATCGCAAGGCCTCAACCTCCTATATCCAGCGTCGCCTCTCCATCGGCTATAACCGCGCTGCAACACTGATTGAGCAAATGGAGCAGGAAGGCGTCATCAGCGCGGCCAACCATGCGGGCAAACGCGAAATTCTGGTACCAGAAGAGGGAGCGACCATGTAGGTCACATCACCAGCCCTCTCCCCCTCCCAAACCGCCCACAAGGGTACCATATCGGGTGGTTTGGGAGGGGGAGAGGGCTAGGCCAGAACTTTTAAATCAGGATCTGGCAACAAACCGCAAGAAAACCATATTTGTTCCTGTTTTTGGCCTCATTGATCGACTAGGTTGAAATCAGATTTGATTTGCTGGCCTGCAAAGGCACCCAAAATAATACGAAGGAACGCCAATTCATGTTTCGTCCCTCTCGCCCACTGAAATCCCGTCGTTCATTTCTTGGTCTTGTCATGGCAACCGGGCTGGCATTGACACTTCCCATGGTCTCAAGTGCCCAAGCAATGACCAATGAAGCTACCAAGGCACTCACCATCATTTCCAAGGCCTTCAACGCCAACACGACCATGAATGGTGAATTCATCCAGACAGCGGGCAGTGGCGATACTTTGCAAGGTTATTTCTTCATTCAACGCCCGGGCAAGATCCGCTTCTATTATTCGGCCCCGTCCTATACCGACATCATTGCCGATGGCAAAACCCTGTCCATCGAAGACCGAAAACTCAAAACCCAGGACATCTATCCTCTGTCAAAAACACCGTTGAAAGTGTTGTTGTCGGAAAGGCTTGATCTGGCAAGGGACAAGCGCGTCAAGAAGGTCGATCTGGCTCAGGATATCGTCTCGGTGGTGGTTGAACAGGAAAGTCTGTTTGGCGATGGCACCCTGACCCTCGTCTTTGAGCGCGAAAGCAGCTTGTTGCGGCAATGGACCATTCAGGACGCACAAGGCAATGACACGACGGTTACCGTCTTCAACATTGAAACCGGCAAACCGATCAAGCAATCTCTCTTCAAGATCAAACGCGATCTGATGCCCGAACGCAGAGAAGAAAACTAGCTCACATGATGTCCTGATCGTCAGGGCGAATTTACCCAATAGACAAGAATTGAAGGCGTCCATTCAGACCGGACGCCTTTTTGCATTTTGGCTCTGGATATCCGCTCTGCGCACGCTACATTATCTGTCACAGATTCGAATCCCTTCCCCGGCCATCGACGGAGCAACATCGTGACACTGACCATTGCCACCTGGAATATCAATTCTGTGCGCTCACGCATCAAACTGGTTGAGCAATTCGAAAGTGACCGGGCTCCGGATATCCTGTGTCTTCAGGAAACCAAATGCATGAATGACCAATTCCCGTCTGCAGCCCTGAAGAAACTGGGTTACGAGCATTTGGCAATCAATGGTCAGAAAAGCTATCACGGCGTTGCCACCCTTTCCCGCGTGCCTTTCACGGACGTCGAGATCCGCGAGTTCTGCAACAAGGGCGATGCCCGCCATATCGCAGTGACAGTCGACACCGACAAAGGCCCCATCAAGATCCATAACTTCTATGTGCCTGCAGGCGGAGATGTGCCAGATCCGGAAGTGAATGATAAATTCCGACACAAACTGGATTTTCTGAATGAGATGACAGAGTGGTTGCAGGGTGAAGAAACCAATTGCAACGCCATTCTGGTTGGCGATCTAAATATCGCTCCCCATGAGAACGACGTCTGGTCCCACAAACAATTGCTGAAAGTCGTCAGCCATACCCCGATTGAAGTCGAGCAACTTGCCAAGGTTCAAAATGCAGGCAACTGGGTGGATTCCGTTCGCAACCATATCCCGACTTCCGAACGTGTTTACAGCTGGTGGTCCTATCGCTCACCCAATTGGGCAAAGTCCGATAAAGGCCGTCGCCTTGATCACATCTGGGCAACCCCGCATATTGCCGATCAGGTGAGCGCCATCGAAGTTTACAAAACCGCTCGTGCTTGGGAAAAACCATCAGATCACGCGCCAATCATCGCCAAACTGGACGTGGAATGGCGCAATCTCTAAGAGCCTGACTTAAAAGTCTTGACCAAGCCCTCTCCCCCCTGCATCCCACCCGATATGGTACCCTTGTGGGCGGGGTGAAGGGGGGAGAGGGCTGGTGATGCGGCCTAAAAGTCTCAACTTGAGACTTTTAAATCGGGCACTCAATAAGGGACTTACCCTTGGAGTTTTCTATAGGTATTTTCACAAGGATCGGAAACAAGCTGAAAAATCTGACAGAACAAGGCTTGAACCCTTACCGCCAGTGTGGTCTAAGGCGCGGCTATGACTGATCCAATTTCCTTTTCGTCCCGCAAAGCCGGTATGGCCGCCCGTGAGGGTGCGTTACGTCTGACCCATGCCGTGCTGAATGACAAGAAAATGCTCGATGAAGCCTATCAGGCCGAACTCGAAAATGGCCCTTTGCGCAAACTACCCGGCAATGATCGGGCATTTGCCAAGCGCATTGTCATCACCTTGCTCCAGCATCTGGGCGAAATTGATCAGATTTTGGCAAGCTTCATGGATCGGGGCATCCCAAAGAAGTCCGGTCCATTGCGCAACATCCTGCGCCTTGGCGTAGCGGAACTGCTTTTCCTGCAAGTCCCATCTCACGCTGTAGTCGATAGCGCTGTCACGCATTTCCGCACATGGAAAAAATATGCCGGATTCAAAGGCCTGACAAATGCTGTCCTTCGCCAAGTCAGCCAGAAAGGCGCCGAGCGCCTTAAGGAAATTGACACCGCCAAGGCCAATCTTCCAGATTGGCTTTATCAGGACTGGTTGAAGTCTTATGGCAAGGATGAGGTTGATCAAATGGTCGAGGTCAGCAATGCCCCTTCCACACCATTGGATCTTAGCTTCAAAGCCAATGACGAGAATGCCCAAAAGCTGGCTGAAGTCCTGGAAGGACAATGGCTGGAAACCGGCAGCTTACGCCTCGCCTCTCATGGCAAGGTGGATGAGCTCGAAGGCTTCGAGTCTGGTGAATGGTGGGTTCAGGACACCGCAGCTTCCTTGCCAGTCAAGCTATTGGGCGATGTGAAAGACACCGAGGTACTGGATCTTTGTGCTGCTCCTGGCGGCAAGACCATGCAGTTGGCGGCCCTTGGTGCCGATGTCACTGCATTGGATCTTTCCGGAAAGCGCCTGCAGCGCATTCAGAAAAATCTCGATCGCACCAAACTGGAAGCGAAATTGGTGCAAGGTGATGCGCTGAAACACAAGTTCGGCAAGCTCTTTCCTGCCATTCTGCTCGATGCGCCCTGTTCTGCCACCGGCACAATGCGCCGCCATCCGGAACTGATCCATCAACGATCTCCGGCTGACATTGCCCATTTTGCAAAATTGCAAGCAAGGATGCTCCGCCGGGCAGCTGATCTTCTGGACGATAATGGCGTTCTGGTCTTTTGCACCTGCTCCTTGCAAGCAGCCGAAGGCCCTGATCTGATCCCGGATTTCCTGATGGAATATCCCGATTTCGGCATCGACCCGGTCGAGGAAAAAAACCATCCGGAATTTGCTCCTTTCATCCAATCAGACGGATCATTGCGAACACGACCGGATCAAATGGCAGAGCTGGGCGGACTGGACGGCTTCTATATCATTCGCTTCCGCAAATATGCGTAATCTTACAAATGCAGCGGTTTGTTAACCCTATTTTGATAGATTGCTAACCATCAACTAACCATTTTTTTAAAAGGCAGGCATCACTTTAACCTCTCTTGTCTAAAGCACGTTCCCCAAAAGTTACAGCACTTTTCGGGTAAGAACCCGCTTCGGAACAAAGGTTTATGAGAGCTGAACACGAATCAATCCGCTCATACCGGCAACAGTGAAAACAAAGACAAGACGAGAATGGCGAGTGGCTTTCGAAAATTGAAGATGCAATTGGCAGCCCTGTCCAGACGATTTGGCAGTGCGCGCGTTCGCAAGCCCAATTGTCAGGCACGCTATGTGGCAGGCTGTCCGGACCGCTTGCTCATCGCTCCGCAGGATTTACGAACCACAGATCCCACATTGGCAGATGATATCTATGCCGGTCTTTTCGTCTTTGCGGGTCAGGTCGAGAATTGTGATGGCCATTCTCCCTTCGCTCACATTTCCCGTTCGCAAGATTGGACTCGCGAATTGCATGGCTTTCGTTGGCTTCGCCATTTGCGCGCCTCCAGCACCCCCTTGACCAAGTCCAATGCCCAGATTTTAGTCGATGACTGGATCAAACGAAGCCGCCAACATGCCCCACAAGCCTGGGAGCTGGATGTGACGGCTCATCGCGTCATGGCATGGCTAAACAATTCACCGCTGATCCTTCAAAATGCAGATCATGATTTCTATCGGCAATTCATCCGGGCGCTCTACCTTCAAATCCGTTATTTACGCGCCAGTTTCCAGAGCAGCCCCAAAAATGAAATCCGTCTGTTTATCCTGATGGCAGAGCTTGCTGGTTGGCTTGCACTTTCCGGTAAGGAAAGATATGTCAAAGCCACCGCAAAGCGGCTGGTTAGCGAGTTGGAAGACCAGATCCTGCCGGATGGTGGTCATGTTTCGCGCAATTCCATGGTGTTGATCCAGTGCCTTCTCGAGTTGCTGCCACTGCGCCAGGCATTTCTGGCACGCGATATGGTGCCACCCGATGGTTTGCTGGACGCAATTGAACGCATGATGCCAATGTTGCGCTTCTTCCGTCATCCAAGCGGCGAAATGGCCCATTTCAATGGGGCTGGTGCAACACCGGCCGATCTTCTGGCCACCATTCTCGCCTATGATGAAACACGTGGCGCACCGGTCGCCAATGCTTCCTTCTCCGGTTATCATCGGCTGGAAGCAGGGCCCATGCTAGCCCTGTTTGACTATGGTGATCGCCCACCGTTGGAGCAATCAGTGCAAGCTCATGCTGGAACCTTCGCTTTTGAGCTGAGCATCGGTCAATCTCCGCTCGTTGTGAATTGTGGTGCACCATCCAATCGTCATGAAAACTGGCGCGAGCTGGCACGCAGTACAGCGGCACATTCAACCATGATTGTTCAGGATACCAATACCTGCGAGTTTGGAACCAGAATTGCCGATCTTCACGGTCGGCCCATCCTCGTCGGTCCTGGAAGCATTTATTGCGAACGCACTCTTGAGCACGGTCAGGAAACCATTACAGCGCATCATGATGCCTATGCTGCACAATTCGGCATCCGCCATAATCGCAAACTCTGGATGGCGATTGATGGACGTCGTCTGGATGGGCAGGACGCATTGCTCCCTCGTGGAAGCGGCATCAAACGAGGACAAGATGCCTATGCCATTCGCTTCCATCTACATCCATCTGTTCATGTTGAACTGAACGCAGAAGAAGACCGCGCCTATTTCGCTCTTTCCAATGGTGAGATCTGGCATTTTGTCTGTCAGGACAGCCATATCGTGCTCGAAGAGAGTGTCTTCCTGTCCGATATCCATGGCATTCGCCCAACCAAACAATTGGTCCTTCACGGCCATGCCAGCCACATTTCCTCAATCCATTGGTATTTTGAACGGGTCTCATTTGCTCAGCCAAACGCCGAATGATCACATTCATTCAAGCCAATGATGCCAATTCGCGAACATTAACTTTGCAATTTCTGCAAAAAGGATTGTTTCAACGCGGGCCAAAACATGATATCGGGCAGCATCTCCATTCTTGAACGGGTTTGAACGGCCAAATTCATGGCCTGATCCCCTGTTCCAGAACCTGCATATTCGCACATTTCGGGATCCATTATGGCTGTTGCACCGCTATCCGTCACTGCGCCAGAGGTTGTTACCATCAAGCGCGCACTTCTTTCCGTCTCTGACAAAACCGGCATCATCGATTTTGCCAAGGCGCTTGCCGACAAAGGTGTTGAGCTGGTCTCCACCGGTGGCACCCGCAAAGCTATTGCAGATGCCGGAATTGCGGTCAAAGATATCTCTGAAATCACCGATTTCCCGGAAATCATGGACGGTCGCGTCAAAACCTTGCATCCGCGCGTCCATGGCGGTCTGCTCGGCGCCCGCTCCGTAGAGAGCCATGCAAATGCGATGGCAGAGCACAATATCCCGGAAATCGATCTGGTCGTGGTCAATCTCTATCCATTCGAAGAAACAGTCAAAGCAGGCAAGGACTACGCCACCACCGTTGAGAATGTGGACATTGGTGGCCCAGCCATGATCCGTGCATCCGCTAAAAACCACGCCTTCCTGACCACTCTGGTCGATCCATCCGATTATGCACAGGTATTGGAATTGATCGGCAAACATGGTGGCGTGCCATATGAGCAACGCAAGCGTTTTGCCGCCAAGGCTTTCTCCCGTACCGCCGCTTATGATGCGGCTATCTCCGGTTGGTTCGCGCAAGAGTTGGAAATCGAAGCACCGACCTACCGCGCATTCGGCGGTGAACTGTCAGAAGTCATGCGGTATGGTGAGAACCCGCACCAAAAAGCAGGCTTCTACAAGAATGCTTCCACCCGTCCTGGCGTTGCAACCGCTGTTCAGGTGCAGGGAAAGCAGCTTTCCTACAACAATATCAACGACACCGATGCAGCTTACGAGCTGGTCAGTGAGTTTGATCCTGAAAAAAGCGCAGCTGTTGCCATCATCAAGCATGCCAATCCATGTGGCGTTGCAACCGGTGCATCCCTGAAGGAAGCCTACGGGAAAGCCCTGCAGTGCGATCCAGTCTCCGCCTTTGGCGGCATTGTGGCTCTGAACCGCACCTTGGATGAGGAAGCCGCAACCGAGATCATCAAGATCTTCACCGAAGTCATCATTGCCCCAGCCGCAACCGATGAAGCCAAAGCACTGATCGCTTCCAAGAAAAACCTGCGCCTGTTGCTGGCTGGCGATTTGGCCGATCCACGTGAAGAAGGCGTGATGGTGAAATCCGTTGCTGGCGGTCTGCTGGTTCAATCTCGCGACAATGGCGTGGTCGATGATCTGGATCTGAAAGTCGTCACCAAGCGTCAGCCAACCGAGCAGGAAATGGCTGATCTGAAATTTGCCTTCAAGGTTGGCAAACATGTCAAATCCAATGCCATCGTCTATGTCAAAGACGGCGCAACCGTTGGCGTTGGCGCTGGCCAAATGAGCCGTGTCGACTCCGCTCGTATCGCAGCCCGCAAGGCGGAAGATGCAGCCGAAGCCGCAGGTCTCTCCGAGCCACTGACCAAAGGCTGCGTGGTGGCTTCCGACGCCTTCTTCCCATTCGCTGATGGTCTGCTGGCCGCTGCTGCTGCTGGTGCAACCGCAGTCATCCAGCCAGGTGGGTCCATGCGTGATGATGAAGTGATCAAAGCCGCTGATGAGGCTGGCCTTGCCATGGTCATGACTGGCATGCGCCACTTCCGCCACTAATTTGGCCTTCTAACAAGACAAAAAAGCCCTGTCAGCCTCAAACTGACAGGGCTTTTTAGTATCTGAATTTGCCGAACCTTATTTAGGCTCAAGACGAATGGCGCCATCCAGACGGATCGCTTCACCATTCAGCATGTCATTCTCGATGATATGCTGTGCAAGCTGTGCATATTCATCGCCTTTACCCAAACGCGGTGGGAATGGTGTCTTTGCACCAAGGCTGTCGACAACGTCCTGAGGAAGGCTGTCGAACATCGGGGTATGGAACAGACCTGGCATGATGGTGCAAATCCGAATACCTTCCTTGGCCAGATCACGAGCAATTGGCAAGGTCAGCCCCAGCACCCCACCTTTGGATGCGGAATAGGCAACCTGCCCCATCTGACCATCAGTAGCAGCAATGGAAGAGGTGTTGATGATCACACCTTTGGTGCCGTTATCATCCAGTGCCTCGCCAGAAGCCATGCCCGCAGCAGATTTGGCGATCATATGGAAGGTGCCGATCAGGTTCACATTGATCACC
Source organism: Cohaesibacter gelatinilyticus (assembly GCF_900215605.1). Classification (NCBI taxonomy): domain Bacteria; kingdom Pseudomonadati; phylum Pseudomonadota; class Alphaproteobacteria; order Hyphomicrobiales; family Cohaesibacteraceae; genus Cohaesibacter; species Cohaesibacter gelatinilyticus. Next base: position 84,922 of record NZ_OBEL01000003.1, read on the forward strand.
TTGGCAAACAGGCTCAAATCATGGGCTTTCGTCTCACCGGTTTCACGATCCCGGCTAACAGTCTTTTTCCCGACCACGATACCGGCACAATTGACCAGCACGGCTTCCTGACCATGGGCTTCGCGCGCCTTGGCAAGCGCTGCATCCACACTCGCTTCATCCGTCACATCAACAGAGCAGAAAATGCCACCGATCTCCTCGGCAACTTTCTCACCGCGCTCGGCATTCATATCAAACAGAGCCACTTTCATGCCTTGAGATGCCAGACGGCGTGCTGTTGCCTCACCCAGACCAGACGCTCCGCCGGTCACAATCGCGGCCATACCTGCTTTGATTTCCATGTCTTAATCCCTTATCTCGACCATTGGTCGGACGCTGCCTTAAATATTCTTTGCCCAAGATCTAACGGAAATTGACGTAAACGTCCACTTATACCTAATAGCAACGTAAATACAGATAGATAGAAGATATAGATTAAGTTATATTCAGTCTATCATTCTGATTTTTTGAAAATAATTGCGCTTGTCTGTCACAAATCCGAGTGAACAGACGTCTTGTTCATGACCTTCAATTATTTGAAAGACATATACATGACACAGACAAACCCGATCAACTTCCATCAGGAAGCCCAAGCAATCAGCCCTCTCTTGATCTCCATTGAGGAAGAACTGGCAAAAAGCGAGAATAGAAATCTCTTCCATCTGGTTGCCCTTCGCGCATCCCAAATCAATCAATGTGCATTCTGTGTGAAAATGCATATCCGCGAGGCTCTTGAAGATGGAGAGACGCAGGAACGAATTGACCGTCTGATCGTATGGCGCCATGTCTCAGACTTCACCGAAAAGGAAAAAGTTGCTTTTACATGGGTTGAAGCCCTTACCAGTTTGAAAAATGATGGTGATAATGCGTCACTAAGATCAGACCTGCGCCAATTCTTCAGTGAAAAGGAACTGGCATTGCTGACAGCAAAAGTCGCCATGATCAATTTGTGGAATCGAATTCAGGTCGCCAATCATTAGAGCCCGTTCCCGAAAAGTTGAAGCACTTTTCGGACAAGAACTCGCTTCAAGAAGGAGCCAGATCCAGTAAGATGCACTGAATTCATCTTGCTGGATCTAGGAAAGCTCATGTCCACCATCCAATCAAAGTCAGGTCTGGATGCAATCTTCGATGAAACCAGACCCAAATTATTGGGTCTGGCTTATCGATTGCTGGGCTCACATCATGATGCCGAAGACATCGTACAGGATGTGTATCTCACCTGGCTCAAAAGTGATCCCCAGACGATAGAAAAGCCGGCAAACTGGCTTGCCGTAACCTGTACACGCAAGGCAATCGATCGTCTGCGCGCCCGCAAACGCATGCAGGAAAGCTATTATGGGGAATGGTTGCCAGAACCGGTGAACACCGAAGCACCACCCAATGCAGAACAACAGATCCTGCTCTCCGAAGATCTGACCATGGCTTTTCTGATGCTCATGGAAAATCTATCGCCAAAAGAACGGGCAGCCTATCTGTTGCGAGAAATCTTCAGCTCGGACTATGGCGAGATTGCCCTGAGCCTTGATCTATCCGAGGACAATTGCCGTCAGCTGGTTTCGCGGGCACGGAAAAGACTGAACAAGTGCAAAAAGAAACAATCCCCCAACCATCAGCATCAAACCAAGATGGTTGATGCCTTTTATATCGCCTTGCAAGACGGCAACCTGAACACGTTAACCGGGCTATTGGCAGACGATATCGTCCTGACCGCAGATTCGGGTGGTAAGGCAACCGCAATCAGCAAACCGATCTTTGGTTCCAAGGCTGTTTTGAAATTCTTCGACAAGGCTCTATTCCCCGCCTGGCGAGATCGCCTCGTCTCCTGCAAGAAGCAGACTTTGAATGGACAACCTGCGCTTTTGATCATGGAAGGGGACGAAATCGCAGCGACACTTTCCCTTGGTTACAATTCAGATCAGCAGACCAATGCCATCTATATCATGAGGAACCCGGACAAGCTCAATCGCCTTGATCGTATCTTTCCAAATCTTCAGCCATAACTTGCGAATGCATGATTTGACCCCATATCAAAAGGGAAGCAGGTACAGGACGGGGGAGAGAAATGACAAAGCCGATCAAGCATTATGACGAAGACGAACTGGAGCTATTGCCGCCAGAACAGGCAGCAATGGACGAGGAAGGTCATGCGTCTGCCAAAGATCAGAAAAAGGCCCAGTCCGTTCGACAGAAATTCTGGAAAGTGGTCAAAAAGGCCGCCCGCCAAATCCCGATCATGGAAGATGTCGTGGCGGGATATTATTGCGCTTTTGACAGAAACACCCCGTCCAAGGTTCGCCTGACCCTGATCGGTGCCTTGGCTTACTTCGTCTTACCGCTGGATTTTATACCCGATTTCATCCTCGGTCTTGGCTTTGGAGACGACCTGGCAGTGCTGACTTTGGCCATCCGCAGCGTCGCCAGTCATATTTCTGACGAGCATCGCCGCAAGGCCAAACAAGCCCTGCATGATCACCTGATGGATGATGAAGGCGCCAACTGATCCGCGCAACCGGTTACGGAGTGATGATGACCTTGCCTTTGACCTCACGATTGGCAATCGCAACCAAAGCCCTTGGCGTCTCTTCCAAAGAATAAGTCTGGTGAATATGCGGCACCAGATCTCCATTGGCGACCCAATCCAGCAATTGCCGCACATTGGCAGCATGCTCTTCCGGTTCGCGGATAACAGCCTCGCCCCAGAAGACGCCCAAGACATCAACGCCTTTCAGCATCACCAGATTGAGCGGCATCTTGGTGATGGTGCCAGAAGCAAATCCAACCACCAAAAAACGACCATACCATGTGGTAGCCCTCAGCGCCGCCTCGGCCAAATCCCCACCAACCGGATCATAGACAACATCCACACCACGCCCATTGGTCAGCTCTTTCAACGCCGGTTTCAAATCTTGAGCCAGGTAATTGACGCGCTCGTCCGCACCAAACTGCTCACAAAAGTCCAGCTTTTCTTCCGATGAGGCACAGGCAATCACCCGCGCACCCATCAATTTGCCGATCTCAATGGCAGCCTGCCCGACTCCACCTGCAGCCCCCAAAACAGCCAATGTGTCACCGGGCTGCAAATTGGCGCGATTCTTCAGAGCATAAATCGTGGTGCCATAGGTCACCATCAAACCGGCAGCTTTCTCGAACGCCACACCATCGGGCATCAAAATGGCTTCTTCTTCCGCTACCACCACATAATCGCGGCAACCGCCCCAACGCAAATAGGCGACAACCTTATCGCCGGGCTTCAAGGTCTCACAGCCTTCACCAACAGCTTCTACGACACCGGCAATCTCGGCCGACGGAGAAAAAGGCAAGGCAGGTTTATACTGATATTTATTACGAATGATGAGTGTATCGAAAAAATTCAACGCTGCGGCTTTTACTGCGATCAGCACCTCACCAGGACCAGCAATTGGCTTGGCAACTTCCTCAACCACCAATTCTTCCGGTCCGCCATAGCTCTTGCACAATACGGCACGCATCATATTCCCCCCATGATTGATTCGCCCCAACCACAATAGGGCTAGCATGGCATTTGAAAGAGCGGAAGATAACTTTCTTGGCCCCTCGGACTGGAAAAGCATGTCTTTGAACCGCTCATAATCAGCAAAAGATGGACAATTCACGTACAAATGCCTATTGCAAGGAACATATTTACAACACCCCTTGGCGACGCAGCAACGAGGATCAGAATGCGCGGATATTTTGCAATCGGAGTGGAAGGCTTATCCAAACAGGGCAATTTCGGCAATCTCGTCAGAACCGCCCATGCCTTTGGAGCCAGCTTCTTTTTCACGGTCTCCGCCGAGAAAATTTTCTCTCGTCAAGGAACCGACACCTCACGCACATCTGATCATATTCCCTACTATCCATGGGCCAATGCCGACGAGATGATGCTGCCGAAGGATTGCCGCCTGGTTGGCGTGGAGCTGACCGATGATGCTGTTACCTTGCCTAGCTTTCGCCATCCCACAAAAGCAGCCTATATACTTGGCCCGGAAGCAGGAAGCCTCACGCAGAACATGCAGGATCGTTGCGAATTCATCATCAAGATCCCAACAAAGTTCTGTCTCAATGTCGCGACGGCCGGCTCTATCATCATGTATGACCGCGTTCAATCCATGGGCGGGTTTTCCGAACGTCCGGTGCGCGCTGGCGGGCCCGCGGAAGAGAGAATTCACAAACATGGTCAGCCCAAATTTCGCTCAGGTGTGCCAGATGCTCTGAAAGGCTAGAACCGAAATGTCATCCTTGGCCAAAAGAAGGGTTGGAGTTGCCAAGTTTGTCAATCTCTTGCCGCATTCTGCAACCAAGGTAAATTTGGAACGCGTCTTCGAAAAACTGAAGCACTTTTCGGATCAGGGCCCGTTTTAAAGAATAAAAGCCTGAAGCAAGTCTCGCGATTCACCAATTACTGGACATGCTTTAAGCGCAAAAAATGCTCTTGCAGGTGTCCTCCCGAACATTAAAGACAATTTTTTGCAAATGCTTCACGGTTTGGTAACCCCATTTTGGGTAAACCTAATATGAATGAGTGGGCATTGCGCTCCACACGAATCCCAGTCGAACGAACGCACGACAGGTCGATATGAAAAGCTTGAAAATCCTTGGTGTAGCCACCCTATTCGCTCTTGCCTCCTCTGCCTCTTTTGCGCAGGGTTCTGCATCCCGTATCCAGCAGTTCAAGGACTGGGGCACCTATGTTCTGAATGACAGTCAGCGCGGCAAAATGTGTTTTGCAGCCAGTCAGCCAAAAGATATGGAACCAAAGAATGTGAACCGTGACCCGGTTTACTTCTTCATCACCACCCGCCCTCGCGAAGGCGTCCGTGAAGAAGTCAATGTGATCACTGGCTATCCTTATAAGGAAGGCTCCAAGACCACCATTCAGATTGGCTCTGACAGTTTCTCCCTCTACACCTCCGGTGATGGGGCATGGCTGGAAAATGCCGCTGATGAGGCACGCTTGGTCAATGCTATGCGCCGTGGTTCCACCATGGTTGTCCGTGGCACGTCTCGCCGCGGCACTCTGACCATCGATACCTATTCTCTGGCTGGCATTACGGCTGCCACCAAGAAAGCACTGGAATCCTGCCAATAAGTGGCAACCAGAGCGGAAATTTCGCCAAGAAAGAAGCTGACAAAGCAACCTTTCTGGCCTATAAGGCACAACAAGCGGCGTAAAACCATTGATGGTTTGCGCCGTTTTGCTATTGAAGCAGACCAAGAACGACCTAATTAATCACACTTATTCACCCCCTGAATGATAATAAACTGTCACCAAGGGCAAAGCTGAGGTCCTTCCCTGCCCGGCTCACCGGCAAAGGATCCGTCTGGAATGGTGAATACATGGATTGAGCATACGCATTCCTGAACGGGACACCTGATTTGCGCTGCCAATCAACCTTGAAAAGAGGCCCTCAAATTGGGGGAGAGCCAGATGAGTGCAGAAGCAGCCGTAAACATTCAAGACACCACTTCCGATACCACAATTGTGGCAATCGAAACCCCTGCCCGTCCCGGAAATTGGGAAATTGCAGATCCTGCCAAAACCAATCTGGTAGGTATGGATCGCGATGATCTCGGCCAGGTTCTGGAAAGCATTGGCGTCAAACCAAAGCAGATTCGCATGCGGGTCAATCAGCTTTGGCACTGGATTTATTTGCGTGGTGCAGCCAGCTTTGACGAAATGACCAATGTCTCCAAGGATCTGCGTGCCAAACTGGATGAACAACACACCATTGCTCATCCGGAACTGGTTGCCGAACAGATTTCCGTTGATGGCACTCGCAAATGGCTGATTCGTTTTCCAGCCCGTGGTGCAGGCAAACCGGTGGAAGTGGAAACCGTCTATATTCCAGATCAAAGCCGTGGCACGCTCTGCGTATCCAGTCAGGTCGGCTGCACCCTCAATTGCACATTCTGTCATACCGGAACCCAAAAACTGGTTCGCAACCTCACCTCAGAAGAAATTATTGCCCAGCTGCGTATCGCGCGGGAAATGCTCAACGACTTCCCGGAGCGTGAACCCGAGACCGGTGCCATCGTACCAAAAACCGGTCGCTTTGTTTCCAATATCGTGATGATGGGCATGGGCGAGCCGCTCTACAATTATGATCATGTCAAAAAAGCATTGTTGATCATGTGTGATGGAGAAGGTCTTTCCATCTCCCGCCGCCGCATCACGCTGTCCACCTCCGGCCATGTGCCAAATATTGAACGTATCGGGGCAGAGACAGGCTGTGCATTGGCCATCTCCTTGCATGCCACCAATGATGAGCTGCGCGATGAATTGGTGCCGATCAACAAGAAATGGCCCTTGAGGGATCTGTTGGAAGCTTGCCGTACCTATCCCGGCGTATCGAACGCCAAACGTATCACCTTTGAATATGTGATGCTGAAAGGCGTGAACGATTCCCTGCATGATGCAGCAAAGCTGGTCAAATTGCTCAAAGGCATTCCCGCCAAAATCAACCTGATCCCGTTCAATCCCTGGCCCGGAACCCGATATGAATGCTCAGATTGGGACCAGATTGAAGAATTTGCCGATTTCATCAACAAGGCTGGCTACGCTTCCCCTGTCCGCACCCCACGCGGTCGCGATATCTTTGCTGCCTGCGGTCAGCTGAAATCCGAGACCGAACGCTTGCGCAAAGTCGAGCGTGAGAAGCTCGAACTGGAAGCCTTGGAAAGAATGCGCCTTTCCAACCTTGCAGGAGACGGCTCCAGTGACAATATGGAGGACGAGGAATAGTCCTTGTCCCATAATTGCCAACGGCAAGACAGACCTGCATTTGCATCAAGATTGGAGAGAGTGTGAGCTTTTCCCGCATAATTGCCCGCCTGATGATGGTACCAATCGGCCTTTTTTGTGCGATTCTCGCAACTGGCATCTTTCTGGCCTTCGCCTTGCTCACCATGGATCCTCATCAGGCATCCGATCCGGAAATTCAGTCCATTTTCACCCTGTTCTGGGGTGTCGTTATTGCCGCAATGCTTGGTCCGCTGTCAGCAACCCCGACATTGGCATTCCTGCTGGTGGCTGAATTGCTATCCTGGCGTAGCCTCTATATCTATCTCGGCTTCGGTCTCGCCTTGTCCCTCTTTGCCTTCCATCTGCCACAAGAAGCCCAGGATCAGGTTGCAACCGCCCTAGATATGCGAGCCATGGCTTCAGGTCTTGTCGGAGGTTTTGTCTATTGGCTGATTGCCGGTCGTGGAGCCGGCGTGGTCAAACGCAATGCAGCCAACAAGCCAAAATCTTTCTGACGCCTGACCCTGCTCTATCGCTTGCCAGGCAATAAGAGCGTGTTCCCGAAAAGTTGAAGCACTTTTCGGATAAGAACTCGCTTTGGATCAAAGAGTTAAAGCACTACTCACGATTCAACGATTGTGAGAAGTGCTTTAAACTTGGCTTTTCAAACCAGATCGTAATAATAGCCCCATCTTGTCACCCTCATGCAGTGCCCAAAGATGGATCAATCCACCAAAACAATCCGCCATCACAACAAACCGCGGGATCAGCGCGCCCTTTGGGTCGTCGGACTGATGCTGGTCGGGGCTATTTTGGTGGCATCTTATGTTTATTTACGCACTCACTATAGCCAGGTTGCAACCGATCTTGCAGCGGAGCGTCTGGCTCTGCACCGCGCATTTCTCTCCGCCGAATTGGAGAAATACAAATATCTTCCCTTTGTTTTGGCAAAGGATTCCACCGTCCAGACATTACTGGTACAACATCAGCAAAAAAGCCCACATGCAAAACAGCAAGGAGATCTGGTCAATCGACGCTTCGCCAGTTTTGTCAAACAATCCGGAGCGGCAGCACTGTACCTGATGGATCCATCAGGCCTGACCATCGCCTCCTCCAATTTCAGGGATTCAACCTCCTTTATCGGCAATAATTATTCCTTCCGCCCCTATTTCAAGGACGCCTTGAACAGCAGGGATGGTGCATTTTTCGCCGTAGGTGTCACCACCAGAACCAGAGGCATGTTCTATTCCAGTCCGGTTCGACAAAATGGCAAAGTGATTGGTGTCATGGCGGTCAAGGTCGATTTCAGTCCGCTTGAGCAAAGCTGGCAGGAAGCCCGGGAAACAGTCTTTGTCACCGATCAACGAGGCATCGTCGTTCTATCCAGCGATAGACAATATCTCTACCATGTGGTCGGACCTCTATCCGATGGGGATCTGCAGACAATTCGCAAGGAACGCCAATTCGCCGAAAATGACCTTCCCCCTCTGCATCACGGGGCCAGATCACTATATGATGCCAGTGAGATTTCTCTCGATGGTACAGCTTTCATCCATCAATCGCGCAAGATGGCCAGCCAGACCTGGACCTTGCACTATCTCACCCCGGCATCCGAGGTCGAAAAACGCAGCCTGTCTGCACTGGCGTTGGAAGGATTGGCGCTCTCATCCCTGTTGGTTCTGTTTCTCTATTTGCGTGGCACGAATCTGAAACGTCAATCCCTGCGTGCCCAGGCTGACGCCAAAATGCAACGCCGGCTCAATCAACGTCTCGAACGTGAGATCGAAGAACGCAAACGGACAGAGGAAGAATTGCGTGCCACCCAGGGCAATCTCATCCATGCATCAAAAATGGCCTCGCTGGGTCATATGTCAGCAACCATTTCTCACGAAATCAACCAGCATATTGCCGCCGCAACCACCTTCATTGCAGGCATGAAGATGTTGATGAAACAATCCCGTCTGGATGAAGCAAGCGGCACGTTGGAACGAATCGATAGCCTGATGAAACGCATGACGGCCATCACACGCCAGTTGAAGGCTTTTTCCCGCAAATCAGACCAGCATCAAAGTCCACTCAATCTGCAGGATGCGGTGACGAGCGCCTTGGCCGTTGCCGAGCCGCGTCTCAAAACACTGGATGTTCACCTCACCATCAAACCTTTCCATACTCCTTTGATGATCATGGGGGATCGTGGCCAAATGGAGCAGGTTTTCCTCAATATCCTGCAAAATGCCATCGATGCGGTGTCTGATCAATCGGTCCGCAAAATCATCCTGACCATGACCAATATGGACGAAATGGCCAAAATCAGCATCCACGATTCAGGGCCGGGATTGTCACAGGATATCGAGACCACTTTGTTTGATCCGTTCGTTACAACGAAACCTCATGGCGATGGTCTGGGTCTGGGACTTGCCATCTCCACCAAAATTGTCGAGAGTTTTGGCGGCGGCCTGAGTGCACAAAACAGCAACCAGCAGGGCATGGGTGCCATTTTCACGGTCCAATTGCCACTTCTGCCCGCAAAATCAAAAAAACAGAGCCAAACCAGTCTTTCTGTCACGAAACTTGAAGAAACAGGGGCCTCATGAATATTGCACCCACCACGCCCAAAGGTCCCGTCATTCTTGTTGATGATCAGAGCGATATGCGTGCATCCATCGCTCAATTCTTTGGCCTCGCAGGCTATCAGGTACAGGAATATTCACGCGCACAAGATGCTCTTGCCCACATCACCAAGGAATTTGAAGGCATCATATTGAGCGATATCAAGATGCCCGACATGGATGGTCATGATCTTCTCTCTCATTGCCAGAAGATAGACAGGGAATTGCCGGTCATTCTGATCACAGGCCATGGCGATGTGCCAATGGCAGTTTCTGCCATGCGCGCGGGAGCTTATGACTTCATCGAAAAGCCATTCGACCCGGAACTTCTTGTCGATATCGTCGCCCGTGCATGTGACAAGCGCAATCTCGTTATGGAAAACAGACGCTTGCGCCACAATCTGGATGAGGCCGGACAATTGGGCGGACGCCTGGTCGGAACATCCGAAGTCATGCATCGTTTGCGTGAGGATATTCTGACCTTTGCACAGACGGATGCCTCCATTCTGATCGTAGGCGAGACGGGCACCGGCAAGGAATTGGTCGCCCGCGCTCTGCATGATCAATCCTCGCGCAAGGACCATGACTTCGCCGCCATCAATTGTGCCGCCATTCCGGAAAGCATGTTCGAAAGCGAAGTCTTTGGCCATGAAGCAGGAGCCTTCACTGGAGCCAATAACCAGCGCGCAGGCTGGTTCGAACAGGCGGACAAGGGAACCCTCTTTTTGGATGAATTGTCAGCATTACCAGTAGGATTACAGCCCAAGCTCCTCCGTGCCCTGCAAGAAAGAGAGATCACACGGCTTGGTGGTTCAAAGCTTCTGCCTGTCGATATCCGTGTGATTTCCGCAACCAATCTGGACTTGGAAAAGGCTGCCAATGAGGGGGACTTCCGGTCAGATCTTCTCTATCGCCTCAACAGCGTGGAGCTGCATATTCCGCCTTTAAGAGAGCGTGGAGAAGATGTTCTGATCCTGTTTGATCTTTTCACATACCGTTTTGGACAACGATATAATCGGTCCAGCCCGACACCGGACGCAACCGATCGTCTGGCGTTGTTATCCTATACATGGCCAGGCAATGTGCGCCAGCTCATCAATATTGCCGAACGCTATGTGTTGCGAAATATCCGAAAGACCACAAGCGTAGAGGAGTTGCTCAATGGCTCTGCCAGTTCTGAAAACACACTGAGCGATTCCCCCATTTCCTTGAAAGAGCGCATGGAAGCCTTTGAGGCAGCCTTGATCCGTCAAACACTGAACGAGACATCAGGCAACATTGCCAAAGCCATGGAAAGACTGGATTTGCCGCGGCGAACCTTGAATGAAAAGATGGCCAAATATGCCATTGAACGTTCGGATTTCTTATAAGTTCGTTCCAAAGCAATATTTGCAGCAATCTGGGCTAAGGGTCCATATTTTGATATTATATCAACGAAGGGAAAGAATGCCCCATATGACCGAACTTTTCGGGCTTTGTGGCAAGGAGCGGGTGCCGTCTTGGTCTGACTGACCACAAGGCAGCGGCGACGCAGTCCACGAAGCTTGAAAATCCGGCCTTTGGTGTTTTTCGATTGCTCGCTGAACATCGTTATCTTTCTTCCGAAAATGCCCCGGCATTGTCCGTCGAAAGCTGCCTTGTCAGCGAGCAATCGAAAAGCATCCTATGGGTTATTGTTCCCCCTCGTTGGTATTACCTGCTTTTGCGAAACATGGAAGGGGCATCAATGGTGGCACGCCTTTTGCTCTTCAACGGGCCATCCACCAAAATGCCATCACAAGAGCAATCGCCATGGTCGATATATCTGGCTCGAAGAATCAGCCCGCCAATACCGAAATCTCTATTAGGACGTAGGCTCATAAATGAACTGGATTTGGCGTCCTGGAATATAAGATCAATCAGATTACCCATAGGCGGGTTTTTGCTCGACCACATCTCGACATAGGCGAAAATCCGCTCACATTATCCTCAATGCGGCAATAAATTCGCTTCTTTGCCTTGCATCTTTGCAAAATTCAAGTTGGCATGGTGTTTGCTACAATGCTGATCAAGACCTTCTGGACATTACTCGAGGCAATGACCAGACGAAAGAAAAACAACAAGTGACATAGGGAGGAAAACATGTCCTTGAAGAAACTGCTTACCACCACCACCGTCATTGGCATGGCTGCTCTGTTTGTAGGCGAAGCTGCCGCTGCAGATGTAACCTGGAACGTATCCCTCTGGGGCAAACGTCGCGCCTTTACCGAGCATGTTGAGAAACTGGCTGAATTGGTCAATGCAAAGACCAATGGTACATTCGAGATCAAGCTTCATTATGGTGCAGCTCTCTCCAAATCTCGTGAAAATCTTGACGGCATTTCCATCGGTGCATTCGAGATGGCTCAGTTCTGCGCCTCCTATCATGCAGACAAGAACCCATCCATCACCGTTCTGGAACTGCCATTCCTGGGCGTGCCAGATCTGGAAACCCAGATCAAACTGGACAAGCTGGTCTATGCAACCGATGCCGTGAAAAAAGATCTGGGCCGTTGGAATGCAGAAATCCTGATGTCTTCCCCAATGCCACAATATAACTTTGTGGGTCGTGGCGATGCTCCAAAAAGCCTGAAAGACTTTGAAGGTATGCGCGTTCGCGCTCTTGGTGGCGTTGGCGCTGCCATGAAGACAATCGGTGCTGTTCCAACCACCGTGACCGCGTCTGAAACCTATCAGGCAATCGAATCCGGCACTGTTCAGGCAGCATCCTTTGCTCCACATGCTCACTTGGCCTTCAAGACAGTCGAAGCTGGCAAATGGTACACCACCAACCTCAATCCAGGCACCGTGAACTGCCCGGTTGTCGCCAACACCGATGCGCTGGCAGCTCTGTCCGATGACCATAAGAAAGCTCTGATGGATTCCATCGATGAAGCCTATGCTCATTACGTTGCCAATTATGCCAAGCTGAACGAAAAGTTTGCAGCTGAGCTGGATAAGCTGGGCATCGAAAAAGTGACTTTCAATGCAGACGAGCTGGCGGCCTTCAAAGCTGCGGCGGGCAAGCCAAACTGGGATAAATGGCTGGCTGACATGAAGGCAAAAGGCGTTCCGGGCGATGACTTGTTCAAGCTCGTTCAGGACAACTTGAAATAAGACCGCTCCTTGCGAGTAGATCCTGAATTTGGATTACATGTCAGAGGTTTCCAACAGCAACCTCTGACCATTGCCTTCCACGCCCTCGCTGCCGGTGGGCGTGGAATCGCACCAAGCCCCAAACAAAATCAATATCTCATGCCTGTCGATCAGGCGTAATGTCTCCATGAGAGACTTTGGGGCATCTGGTCACCGACCTTCCTTGCGGAGCGATATATCATGCCTGGATCATCGACATCGATACATCCAGACCCACACACTCCCCATCAAGACGCACCAACCTTGCGTCTTTGGGATGGATGGGTTGCAAAAATCGAAGACAGTTTCAACGCCTTGGCGGGGCTGTCCATTCTCTTTCTCATTCTTCTGGCGGTTGTTCAGGTCGTTGGCCGAGCCGTCTTTAATACACCAGTTCCTGGTTTCATCGACTTTGTCGAGCAATCCATGGCCCTTTTTGCCTTTTTGGGCATAGCCTATACCCAGCGTCTGGGCGGCCATATTCGAATGGAACTCATATTATCCGGTCTCAGCGGTCGTGTTCTCTGGTTTGCAGAAGCTTTCGCCACACTGCTGGTTCTGGTTCTGATTGCAGCCTTGATCAATGGCTCCTTCGATCATTTCCTGCGCTCCTGGAATCTTGGTGATTCCACAATTGATATCCGCTTGCCAACCTGGCCATCAAAACTGGTTGTTCCAATCGCCCTGTCCCTTCTGTGGCTGCGTTTGATCATCCAGTTTGCAGGCTATGCACGTTTGTTGCTTGCCCCGGACAAAGCACCGGTTGCAGTGCCTCTGATCGAGTCTATCAAGGAACATGCCCAGCATGAAATTGAAGACGCATTGGGTGATGAAACAGGTGATATCTCCAATAAGAGCCAATCCAGGGAGAACGTCCAATGACCCCGTTTGATATTGGCCTTCTCTATACCGGTCTGCTTCTCGTTTTTGTTCTGATGGGCATGCGTGTTGCTTTTGCTGCTGGCCTGATCGGTTTTCTGGGCCTTGCCACCATCTTCACCATGAAACTGGGCTTTGACAAAGGTATCTGGGTCGCCATCAAGATGGCGGGCACCATACCCCATTCCAAGTCCGTCACCTATGCTCTGTCGCTTCTGCCAACTTTCATCCTGATCGGCTTCCTCGCATTCCATGCAGGTCTGACCAAGAAATTGTTCGAAGCCTCCAAACGCTGGCTTGGCTGGCTGCCGGGCGGTATGGGTGTTGCGACCATTTTCGCAACAGCTGGCTTTGCTGCCGTCTCTGGCGCATCCGTTGCCACCGCTGCTGTCTTCTCACGCGTTGCCATTCCGGAAATGCTCAAGGAAGGCTATTCCAAGCCTTTGGCCGCAGGTGTCGTCGCCGCAGGCGGAACTCTGGCAACCTTGATCCCGCCCTCAACGATCTTGGTCATCTATGCCATCATCGTGGAACAATCGGTCGGTCAGCTACTGATTGCCGGTTTCATTCCCGGCATGGTTTCAGCCCTCATCTATGGTGGTATCGTCATTGGCCTTGCGATGTGGAAGAAGGACATGGCGCCTTCCACTCGCACTTATAGTTGGGTTGAGAAATTCTCCGCCGTTCCCGGTACCTTCCCGATCCTGATCGTGGTTGGCATCATTTTCGGCAGCCTCTATCTCGGTCTGGCAACCCCAACCGAGGCTGGTTCTCTTGGCGCTTTTGTCATTCTCGTGATTGCACTTTGGAAAGGCATGAGATGGAAGCAACTCAGCCAGGCCCTGCATGAAACCGCCAAACTGACTGCAATGATCTTCACGATCATCTGGGGTGTGCTGCTCTATGTACGGTTCCTTGGTTTTGCCGGCCTTCCCGAAGCCTTCAAGAATTTCATCACATCTCTTGATCAACCAGCGATCGTCACCTTGCTGCTGATCCTGCTGGCCTATGCAATCCTTGGCATGTTCATGGACGCCATCGGCATGCTGTTGCTCACTCTGCCTGTGGTCTATCCAGCCGTCATTGCCCTTGGTTACGACCCGATCTGGTTCGGTATCATTGTGGTGAAAATGGCTGAGCTTTGCCTGATCACCCCTCCGATTGGCCTCAATTGCTTTGTGGTCAGCGGGGTCAGGCCGGATATACCGGTTCAAGATGTGTTCAAAGGGGCAACGCCTTTCTTCTTTGCTGATGTGCTGACAGTCGGCGTGCTGATCGCCTTCCCTTCCATCGTATTGTGGCTCCCACAACAGATGTTCAATTAGTGCGCGTCTCGTTGGATTGACTTCACAATCCAGCGTAAAAGATTCGCATCAGAAAAGTGTTAGTGCTTGTGCGATGATTGCCATTCATCGCACAAGCACTAGCAAAGACAAATCAGAACAACAAAAAAGGCGCTGGAAATTCCGGCGCCTTTTTTCATTCAAGCTTTGAAGCGAGCAGAAAGATCAGTTCTTCTTGGTGCTTTTCTTTTTGGTCGTCTTCTTCTTTTTTACGACAGGCTTTTTCTTGGTAGCCTTCTTCGCATCAGACTTCTTGGCTTCAGCTTTCTTGGTCGCTTTTTTAGCATCTGCTTTCTTCGCATCTGCTTTTTTGTCAGCAGATTTCTTTGCGTCAGCCTTCTTATCGTCTACGGCCTTCTTGGCAGAAGAGGTTTTCTTGGACGTGCTCTTCTTGGTTTGGCCACCTTTTTTGCGGCAATAGCCATCTACCTTCTTGCCCGTCTTGGTCTTGTAAGAATTCACATAGGTACAGGAATTGTCCGAACCACAAGCGCTCTTGGATTTGCCTTTACATTCCGCAGCTTCCGCCGAACCGACGCCAAGAGCTACAGATCCGAGCAAACCAATTGTCAGTGCCAGAGCCAATGCCCCACTTTTCGCAAATCTTGCTTTCATTTTCTCTCACCTTGCCCATTGGGCTTTGCGCAGCATCACCCGACTGCGCTTAGAAACATCTGTGATTCCCCAAGAACCAGTGGCCAACTGGTGCAACAGATCGATGCAGTTTGCAACCGAGCCAATCGTCTTTCTTTCTGATCCGAAATGGCCTAAATAGTGCCTACGAAATATCATCTGAATGAGCGGTGAACAGCATTTCCATGTTTGTGAAATTGAAAGACCAGTTCCGGTCCCGACCCTTGCGAGCCATCCTCGCCCTTGGGGGCCTCCTATCGTTGATATTCCTGCTCTTCCCTCAAATCGATCTTTGGGCAGCCAATCTCTTCTATGATGGCAAGGGTTCCTTCCCCATGCGCGTCCTTGATGGACCACGTCTTTTGCGTCGGATCGGTATATTGGTGCCGCGTCTGGCCATTCTGGGATTGGTCCTGTTCCTGTTCGCAAGACTGATCTGGCCGAAACTCAACAAACATCTAAGTATCAAGAATGCTTTGTTCCTGCTCGGATCCGCCATCATTGGCCCTGGCATCATTGTCAATCTCATCCTGAAAAGCCATTGGGGTCGCGCTCGCCCGGCTCAGACCGATCTCTTTGGTGGCGAATGGCCTTATAGCGAAGTGTGGGTCATCGCAGGCAATTGCCAATCCAATTGCTCCTTTGTTTCAGGCGAAGGCGCCATGGGCTTCTGGTTCCTGGGGCTTGCCTTGCTGGTCCCCGTCACTCATCGCGTCAGCGCACTTTGGTGCCTTGGCTGGTTCGGCGCAATCATCTCCGTCAATCGCATGGCTTTCGGAGGCCATTATCTCTCCGATATCCTGCTCTCCTGGGTGATCACGGCCTTTGTCATGGTGGCCTTTTGGAAGTTCCTTTCCAACCATCCGCCTCACTGGCTGCGTGAGGAAAGACTCGAAGCAAGCTGGGATAGAGCAGCAGACAGGGTTGGAGCGTATTGCCGAAAAGTTGCAGCACTTTTCGGATAAGAACTCGCTTCAAAAAGAAGTTAAAGCTCAGCTTTCGAATCAAAAATCGCTAACTGAGCTTTAAAAACCGCTTCAAAGGGTAGCAATGACGCAAAACAGCATAAAATTTGGCGTCTTTTCCCTTGCGCAGAGCTTTCTAGTGCCTATAGTGCGCCAGAATTGAAAATACGGGCTGATCATACAGCCTATTGACGACCCTCCCGGCCAGTGGTGGCATCCTGCCCATCCCGTGCTGGCCTTACTGAAAATGGATGAAGTCGCATGGCTAAAAAAGGCGATATCAAGAAAGTCGTATTGGCTTATTCCGGTGGTCTGGATACCTCCATCATTCTGAAATGGCTGCAGACCGAATATGAATGCGAAGTGGTAACCTTCACCGCCGACCTTGGTCAGGGTGAAGAGCTGGAACCAGCACGCAAGAAAGCCGAGATGATGGGCATCAAGGACATCTATATCGAAGATGTCCGCGAAGAATTCGTCCGCGACTTCGTGTTCCCGATGTTCCGCGCCAACACCCTCTATGAAGGTGTTTACCTGCTTGGCACATCCATTGCCCGCCCGCTCATCTCCAAGCGTCTTGTCGAGATTGCTGAAGAAGTCGGTGCTGACGCAATTGCTCATGGCGCAACAGGCAAAGGCAACGACCAGGTGCGCTTCGAGCTAGCCGCTCGCGCTCTGAACCCGGACATCAAATGCATCGCTCCATGGCGCGAATGGGATCTGTCCTCTCGCACCAAGCTGATCGACTTTGCTGAAAAGAACCAGATTCCAATCGCAAAGGACAAGCGCGGCGAAGCTCCTTTCTCCGTCGATGCCAACCTGCTGCATACCTCTTCCGAAGGCAAGGCACTGGAAGATCCGGCAGTCCCTGCGGAAGAATATGTCTATTCCCGCACCATCAGCCCTGAAGATGCACCAGACAAAGCCACCATCATCGAAGTCGGTTTTGAAAAAGGTGACGCAATTTCCATTGATGGCGTTGCCATGTCTCCTGCTGAGATCCTGACCAAGCTGAATGAGCTGGGTCGTGACAACGGCATCGGTCGCCTCGATCTGGTTGAAAACCGTTTCGTTGGCATGAAGTCTCGCGGTATCTATGAGACCCCAGGCGGCACCATCCTGATCGAAGCACACCGTGGCATCGAATCCATCACTCTGGATGGTGGCGCTGCACACCTGAAAGACAGCATCATGCCTCGCTATGCCGAGCTGATCTATAACGGTTTCTGGTACAGCCCGGAGCGTGAAATGCTACAGGCCCTGATCGACAAGTCTCAGGAACATGTCACCGGCACCGTGAAGTTGAAGCTCTACAAAGGCAATTGCGATGTGATTGCCCGTGATAGCGAGCATAGCCTCTATTCCGAAGATCTTGTGACCTTCGAGGAAGGCGCAGTCGATTACGATCACAACGATGCAGCTGGCTTCATTGAGCTGAATGCTCTGCGTCTGCGTACCGTCGCTTACCGCAATCGCAAGCTAAAATAAGAAGCTTTAGAACCTGATCAAACATTCAGATGGCGGGGCTTGGCTCCGCCATTTTTGTCTCAATCAAGAGAATTACTCCATGTCTCTGATCATCCGGACCCATAGCGAAGATGGCAAAGTCTCAAAGGCGCTCTATTCGCCCTGCCAGCGCTATCGCTATGCCTTGAGCCGGGAATGGGATGCCACAGGCAAGAAGCTGCTCTTCATCATGCTTAATCCGTCCAAGGCGACGGAGTTGAAGAATGATCCTACCATCGAACGCTGCGAGCGACGTGCTCTAGCCCTTGGCTATGGTGCTTTCACCGCCTGCAATCTCTTTGCCTTTTGCGCCACCGACCCCCGCGATCTGAAAAAAGAAAAAGAGCCCATCGGCCCGGACAATCTGGTCGAAATTCTAAAGGCCGCTGATTGGGCAGATGATATTCTATGCGCATGGGGAACCCACGGCGCCCATATGGGAATAGGCCCGGCAATCGGCGCACTCTTGCGCCATAATGGCTATAATCTATTGCATCTGGGGCTGAGCAAGGATGGTCACCCAAAACATCCGCTCTATATCGGCTATCAGGAACAACCCCGACATTGGGAAGTGACTTAGATTCAGGATGCAAACGCAGAAATGAGGCCACCAAGGACCCCATCCCCACTTTTACTGGAAGGCAACCCTGGAGAGAAACCTACCAGAAAATCCTGATTTCGTTTATTTCTTGCTTCAACAAGAATATCCATGAAGCATCCTTGATGGTCCGCAGTCATCAGTTCAAAGAGCGTACGGAACTGAGAGTAACCGTCATTGCCTTCTCAGTGATCATGGCGGTCCGCAACCCCTGAGAGATCAAACGTAAGCTCAGCCACTGATTAATTGTCTTTTGGACCGTCAAAACGATTGGGCTCACAACAGGCTCTCCTTTGATTGGGGTACGGGCAAAATGGCTCCATTGGTCCTCGTCGAAGTTGATCATTCACATGACCTGCACCCACAATGATAAAAAACTTCCATAGGATCCAATATTATGTTTTTCTCAGTTCAATAATTTTTTCTTATTGGAAAACCTCCATGCTCACTCTGCGCCAACTTCAATATTTCGAAGCCCTTGCCAAGGAAGGCCATTTCGGTCGTGCAGCCGAACGTGCCTCCGTCTCACAACCCGCCCTTTCCGTCCAGATCAAGGATCTGGAAGCCCATCTCGGCCTTACATTGGTGGAACGGTATTCCGGGGGTGCGCGTCTGACCGATGTTGGCGAGGAGGTTCTCGAAAAAAGCCGACAGATCCTGCTGGCAGTACAAGATCTGCAAGCCTTTGGCCAAACCCGGCAAGGTCCGCTTACCGGGCCCTTCCGACTGGGTGTCATTCCATCCATCGGTCCTTATGTGTTACCAGATATTCTACCGCGCCTTCGCCAAACCTATCCCGATCTGGAATTGATCCTGCGCGAAAGTCGCACCAATAATCTGATCAGCGAGTTGGAAGAAGGTCAATTGGATGCAGCAATAGTGGCGTTGCCGCTTGCCGAAGAAAGTTTGCACTGCCTGCCGTTGTTTGAAGATCCCTTCTATCTTGCCGCTCCCAAAAAGAAGCTCGAACCCAGCGCTATTTCAGCCTCCTCAATTCCCATGGACGATCTGTTGCTGCTGGAAGAAGGCCATTGTCTGCGCGATCAAGCCTTGCAGGTTTGTAGTCTAGCGACCAATCCGCTGATGAAAAGCTTTGGTGCTTCCAGCCTCACCACGCTTATCCAGCTCATCACCAATGGCTATGCCAGCACACTATTGCCGCAAATGTGCATCGAGAAAGAAGCCGGGCTGGACCATATCAGTCTGATCCCATTCCTGGATCCAGCCCCCAGCCGCACAATCGGGATGGTCTGGCGCAAAAGCTCACCCAGAAGCAAAGATTTCGAAGCACTGGCCGAGATCATCAAGTTGCGATAGGTCCAAGGCCCCGGATTCAACTTCATGATCCTGTCACGAGAAGTCGATAAGCAACAGGACGTAGTCTCATAGATGAGATGGATTTGGCGTCAAAATGGTCTGATATGGCTAGAAAAAGAGTGAAGGATGGGCTGGTTGCCCATTCAAACTCTTTATCGACGCCAGATCTTGACCATTTTGTCGTCCGAAGGATAGGGCGATTTTTTCTGCTCATCGCGTCACAAGAGCTAGAAAATAGACCATATTGTCTGCACTCTTGCTTCTAGTGAGCAGAAAAACTTGCCTCTACCAAATCTACCGCATCTATGAGACTACGTCCTAACCCTAATCGGGCCTTGTGGCGCAAATCTGCGCATTTACGCGCAATGAAGGCTTTTCAAATCATGCGCAATAGTATAGAGCTTGCGCCAATTCCATAGACAAGGCGGGTCGAACACGGTTCCCCGGTCGCAACCGGGCGCATTTTCTGTGCCCTATCGATTAAGAGATCAAACCTCATGAACTTGCGTAACATCGCGATCATTGCCCATGTTGACCATGGCAAGACCACTCTTATTGACGAACTGCTGAAAGCCTCCGGCATGTTCCGTGAAAACCAGCAGACCGAAGAGCGCATGATGGACAGCAACGATATCGAGCGTGAGCGCGGTATCACCATTCTCGCCAAGGTCACTTCGCTGGAGCATAACGACACTCGCATCAACATCGTGGATACCCCGGGCCACGCCGACTTCGGCGGTGAGGTTGAGCGTATTCTGCACATGGTTGACGGTGTGATCGTTCTCGTTGACGCGGCTGAAGGCCCAATGCCACAGACCAAATTCGTGGTCTCCAAGGCCCTGAAACTCGGCCTGCGTCCGATTGTTGCCATCAACAAGATCGACAAGCCTGAGCAACGCGCTGACGAAGTTCTGGACGAAGTCTTCGATCTGTTCGCCAACCTGGACGCCAACGAAGAGCAGCTCGATTTCCCTGTTCTTTATGGTTCTGCCAAGAACGGCTGGATGGCAACCGAGCCAGAAGGCCCACAGGATAGCCTCGAGCCTCTGTTTGACATGGTCATCGATCATGTGCCTGCGCCACAGGTTGAAGAAGGTGAATTCCGCCTGCTGGCGACCACCATTCAGTCCGACAACTTCCTTGGTCGTATCCTGACCGGTCGCGTCATTGCTGGTGAAGTGACACCAAACATGACCGTCAAGGCATTGGCCCGTGATGGCTCTGTGGTTGAGAATGGCCGTGTCTCCAAGGTTCTCGCCTTCCGTGGTCTGGAGCGTCAGGCCATCGACAAAGGCGAAGCCGGCGATATCGTTTCCATTGCTGGCCTGCAAAAAGCTACTGTTGCTGACACCATTTGCGCGCCTTCAATCAAGGATGCCGTCGAAGCGCAGCCTATCGATCCACCAACCCTGTCCATGACCTTCCGCGTCAATGACAGCCCGCTGGCCGGTACCGAAGGCGACAAGGTTCAGTCCCGTGTGATCCGTGCTCGTCTGCTGTCAGAAGCCGAAGGCAACGTGGCCCTGAAGGTTCGCGAAGCTGACGATGCCGACGCGTTCATCGTATCCGGCCGTGGCGAATTGCTGCTCTCCATCCTGATTGAGAATATGCGCCGCGAAGGCTTCGAACTCGGCATTGGCCGTCCTCAGGTCGTGATGCAAAAAGACGATGCAGGCAACGTTCTGGAGCCAATTGAAGAAGTCATCATCGACGTTGATGACGAATATTCAGGTGCTGTCGTGCAGAAAATGGCTGAGCGCAAAGGCGAAATGATCGAAATGCGCCCATCCGGCGGCGGTCGTACCCGCCTGGTTTTCTACGCGCCAACCCGTGGCCTGATCGGTTACCAGTCAGAGCTGCTGTCCGATACGCGCGGCACCGCCATCATGAACCGCATCTTCCACGAATATGCTCCGCATAAAGGCGATATCGCATCCCGTCACACCGGTGTGTTGCTGTCCAACGGCAATGGTGAAGCAGTGGCTTATGCTCTGTGGCAGCTGGAAGATCGTGGCCCAATGATGGTTGATCCGGGCACCAAGGTCTATCAGGGCATGATCGTGGGCGAACATACCCGCGGCAATGATCTGGAAGTCAACATCCTGAAAGGCAAGCAGCTGACCAACATCCGCTCTTCCGGCAAGGATGATGCGGTCAAGCTCACCACCCCGATCAAGCTGAGCCTGGAAGAAGCCCTGTCTTACATCTCCAATGATGAGCTGGTGGAAGTCACTCCAGCTTCCATTCGCCTGCGCAAAATCCTGCTGGATCCAAATGATCGTAAAAAAGCAGAACGCGCAGCGAAAAAAGCCAGCTAATCTTCGCTAGCTTCCAAATTTTAGAAAAGCCGCTTTGGACATCCAGAGCGGCTTTTTTGTTGCATTCCCAAGTCAACAAAGCTATGACCCGCGTCCCACCTTTTCATATTTCAGGTATTTCCCATGAAGCGTATTGTCATTGTTGGCTGTGCAGGCGCTGGTAAGTCGACCCTTGCCAGCAGGCTTGGTCAGATCTTCAATCTTCCGATCATTCATATGGACAAACATTTCTGGCTGCCCGGATGGGTGCAGAAAGAGAAGGCTGAATTTCAGGCGGAGATCTTCAAGCTTGCCGAAGATGAGTGCTGGATCATGGAAGGCAATTACAAGGAAACATTGCCGAACCGTCTGGAGCGGGCCGATCTCTTCATTTATCTCGACTTCCCGCGCTGGCTTTGCCTCTATCGCGTGTTCAAACGCATTGCGCTCAGCTTTGGTAAAACGCGACCCGATATGGCGAAAGGTTGCCCAGAACAAATTGACTGGGAATTTGTCAAATGGATCTGGAATTTCGAAAAGCGCTCCGGCCCCGGCCTGCAGAAACGATTTGATGACTTCAAAGGACCCAAGCATCAGCTGAAAAGCCCGACAGAAGTGCGTCATTTTCTGAAATCACTCAGCCAGATTGATAGACTTTCGTAAATTTGCCGGCAGCAGAGCGAAGTTCATCAGCAAGGGCACTGTCCTCGACAGTACGCGATAATATCATTGTGCCAACGCACACAGAGGCCAGCACGAGCGCTTTTTCGCGGGTGTCCCCTTCCGTATCCATATTATGCTGGAACAAGCCCACCATGGCCCTCAGAAGACTTTCGTAGGAAGAGCGGACCTCTGGCGTTGCCCGTGCTACATCTGACGGCAATGCAATCATTGGGCAATGCCCATCGAGATCGTTCAGATGACCGGAAGACAGATAACTGCGGATCATGGCTTGTACCGTTTGCGGTCCACCATTCATGGGATCGACACCCGCTTCATCCCGCCAGATTTTGCCACGACCATGAAGAAAGCTGGAAACAGCCTCGGAATAAAGCTCTTCCTTGTTGCGAAAATGATTGTAGAAACCACCGCGGGTCAGGCCTGCTTCCGCCATGATCTGATCAATGGAAACCCCTTCAAAACCATGACGATTGAACAATATGCGCGCTTTCTCGACAATACGCTTTCGCACCTCAGCTTTATGTTCCGCAGAATAGGGCATGGCTTTCTCCTGATTACACATCACCATAGCAAAAAATCTAAATATGTTCTTGAACATATTTAAGCTTCCTTCAATATGGCAAGCAGTTTAAATCGATAGTGAGGCGTTTTATGCCGTCCCTTCCCGTTACAGCAGTTTTTGTGACCTTCTATGCCATTGCTCTCTTCATCATGGTTGCCCGTGTCGGCTTACGCAGAAAAGCCGTCCTTGCTCTACATGGAGACAAACAGGACACAGAATTGCACAAACGCATTCGCATCCATGGCAATTTGACGGAAACCACGCCTGCTTTTGCACTAACCCTGTTGATCGCCGAGTTACTCGACCTTGGCACTTTATGGCTTTGGCTTGCAGTCGCTATATTTCTGTTTGGTCGGGTTTGGCACTACCACCATTTCAACAGCTCCAAACGTGGCATAGGCATGGTCTTCACGCTCCTTCCCGGTATCCTTCTGGGGGCATGGAGCATCTATGCTTCGCTTCTTGGCTAGAGTTTTCCAAAAGACCCAAAGAAAAAGGCGCTTCCCTAATCCAGGAGAAGCGCCTTTCTTTCACAGAGTTGAAACTCTTAGTGCCCGATCTAAAAGTCTCTGAATGAGACTTTTAAGAGCGAGTTCTTATCCGAAAAGTCTGCAACTTTTCGGGAACGCGCTGTAGGCCGCATCACCAGCCCTCTCCCCCTTCCAACCGCCCCTGAAAGTACCAAGAGGGTACGATGACGGGTGGTTTGGGAGGGGGAGAGGGCCCGGTTCAGGATTTTTAAATCAACCTCTTAGCCCCACGGGCCACCATGATCATCATGGGCCTGCGAGGAAGAAGAACCGCCAGCCCAGGGACCATCATCCTGATCCATCTGGCTGCGACGCTGATTGGCACCAAGCGACCCACCGGAGCTCACCCGCAGGGCATCTTCCTGCCCATACCAGTCCTGATGCAGGCTCTGCAGAGCATCAATACGGTTTTGGGTATCCGGGTGGGTAGAGAAGAGATTGTCCATCCGCTGGCCGGACAGTGGATTGATAATAAACATATGCGCCGTTGCCGGATTGCGCTCGGCGGCATAATTCACTTCACGACCCGCAGCATTGGCGATTTTTGCCAAGGCGGACGCCAACCAAAGCGGCTGACCACAAATCTGCGCACCAATTTTGTCAGCCTGATATTCGCGTGTCCGGCTCACAGCCATCTGCACGATGGAGGCTGCCATTGGCGCAAGGAACATCAGCGCGATTGTACCGATGAAGCCAAGATCACCACCTTCTTCGTCATCATTGGAGCCAGAGAAGAAAAAGGCAAAGTTGGCAAGCATGGAGATGGCACCGGCCAGCGTTGCTGTCACCGTCATGGTCAGGATGTCATAATTCTTGATATGCGCGAGCTCGTGCGCCATCACGCCCGCCACTTCTTCGTAAGACAGGCGGTTCAGCAAGCCGGTTGATGCAGCAACGGCAGCATTTTCGGGGTTACGACCCGTCGCAAAGGCATTGGGTTGATCACTATCAATCACATAAACCTTTGGCATGGGCAGCTCGGCGGCTTCGGCCAGCCGGCGCACAATCTCATAATATTCCGGGGCATCGCGCTCATCCACTTCATGAGCGTTATGCATCTTCAGAACCATCTTGTCCGAATTCCAGTAGGAAAAGACATTCATGCCAAGCGCAATGATGAAGGCAATCATCATGCCGCCAGATCCGCCCAGCAAATAGCCGATTCCCATGAAAAGACCGGTCATCCCGGCCAAGAGCATTGCGGTACGGAAGAAGTTCATCGAAAAGCGGTCCTTTCACTCATCATTATCAAATGCGACCCGTATCACTGGTCTGTTGTTTCTCTATATGGTAGACAGCACCATCCTTTTTCAAGAGCGAAGAGGCGCAACCATGGTTGAAGACAGCAAAAAGCCGCAAGCAGACAAGAGCCAAAGTGCCGAGATTCTGCAATTCAAGCAAACCGATTGGGAACCGCCAAAACCCGCCGAGGAAGAAGAGCCAAAGCGCCGCCGCTTTGAAGATCTGCCACCAGCAGCCCAACGCGCTCTGAAGGAAGCCGAAGAGCGCCGCAAACAGCGCGATGTGGTCAAGGAATCTGAAAAGCTGCCAACCGAAGTTGGTGGGCGTGGTGGCCTCGATCCCACCCGATATGATGATTGGGAAATCGATGGTCGTGTCATCGATTTCTAACTGGATGGCATCACAATCTTAAAGCCGATCTGCTTGGATTTGCTTAAGAATCATTCTATATGTTCATGGAATGTTCTTTATAAAAATCCAAACCATGCTGATTCGCACCCTGTCCATAGTTTGTCTAACACTTTTATATCATGGAGCTTTTTCAAAGCTCGCATGGTCAAAGGCAAATTATCTGGCTGGCCCGGTAGAAGCAGAACTTGTTGAAGTCTTGGATGGTGATACGATCCGCGTCCGAGCCAAGATCTGGCTTCATCAGAGCATTTCAATTCTGGTGCGCCTCAATGGTATCGATGCCCCGGAACTCCGCCGTCCCAAATGTGCTGCCGAGAAAGAACTTGCAATCCAATCCAGACAATATCTGGCATCCTTGCTCAGTGATCAGAGTTTGCAACTCACATCCATTCAGGGCGGTAAATATTTCGGCAGGGTTGTGGCAATCGTTCAAACTGATCAGTCAGAGAACCTCTCCCAGGACATGCTCCGATCCGGCCTCGCCCGCCTCTACAAAAAAGGCAAACGCAAGAGCTGGTGCAAACCTGTCTAAAACACGGAAATCTTTATAATCGAAACTGGTGTATTGAAAATTACAACACTACCATAGAGAGAATATTCAAATTCAACTCTCACTTGATTGCCCCAATATGGAACAAGAACCAAGACATTTCTGGCGACGCGGATTCGCCTTCATTCTTGATTGCCTCTATATGGGCATCTTAGCATTTATGATCAGCTACCCGCTCACTGTAATTCAACCAAACTATTTCGTTATTCTGGATGCTCCCGTCAACGGATATAGCTGCCTTCCAAGGCAAGAACCAACAGACGCATTTCGAAAGAAAATACCTACTGATTATTTCAAACCTGATGCAAAAGTGAACTATAGAGTTTGTACTATTTATGCGTTCTTTCTCGAGTCAGGAACCGTTGGTATTGCCTTTTCAGAAACAGAGAGCACTGACGAAGATGGGAACTCAAGCACCTTCAGAAAATCATATTCATCAACGATAGACAAGCATGGCAATCCGACCCCAGCAACCGATATCTACACTCTCTTCTTTTGGACATTCCTGGTTTTTTTGATCGCATATATTCTTATGAAAAATAGGGGCCAAACCATAGCAAAAGAGCATCTCGGCTTAAAGTTGATCAATGATCAAAAGCCGACCTATAGTCGCTATGTCAAAAGAGAATTCCTTAAATACCTGCCTACAGTCATTCTAATCGCCAATGGCCTAATTGTTTGGATCGCTGCTTTAACAAACCAAGAATCCAAGGTCATAAACTTCCTAGCCAGTAATCTTTGGATCGCAATCATCATTGGCATAATGACATTTGCTCTCGGCTTTTTCTGGTACATCCTCCCTCTCATTCGTTGGCAGGGCCAAATGCCTTATGATCGACTGACCGGTTTCAAGGTGATCAAAGATTAAGCCAAACACAAAAGCCCCGAAGTGAAAACTCCGGGGCTTTCATCAATTTGAATTGGGCTGAAGTTACGCAGCCAGTCCACGCAGCACATAATGCAGGATGCCGCCATTCTTGAAGTAATCCAGCTCATCTTCGGTATCGATCCGGCATAGGGTCTGGATGGTCTTCTCTGATCCGTCTGCAAATTTGATCTGAACCGCTACATCCTGACGAGGGTGCAGGCTCTCGAGGCCGAGAATCGTGATTTCCTCATCCCCTTTGATGCCGATGGATTGCCAGCTTTGCCCATCTTTGAACTGAAGCGGCAGGACGCCCATGCCAACCAGATTGGAGCGATGAATGCGTTCAAAGCTCTCGACGATCACGGCACGCACACCAAGAAGATTGGTGCCTTTTGCCGCCCAGTCACGGGAAGAGCCCGTGCCATATTCCTTGCCACCGAAGACAACCAGTGGCGTGTCTTCAGCCTTATAAGCCATGGCCACATCATACATAGGCTGAACCGAGCCATCCTTGACGGAGAAGCCCCCTTCCGTGCCAGGAGCCAGCTGGTTCTTGATCCGGATATTGGCAAAGGTACCGCGCATCATGATTTCATGATTGCCACGACGAGACCCATAAGAATTGAAATCCCTGGCTGCCACTTGCCGATCCGTCAGATATTTGCCCGCAGGGGTATCTTTCTTGAACGCACCTGCGGGAGAGATATGATCTGTGGTGATGGAATCCAGGAAGAGCGATAGAATACGCGCGCCCTTCACATCTTCCACCGGCTTTGGCTGCATGCTCATACCCTCAAAATAGGGCGGGTTCTGCACATAGGTTGAACCGGAATTCCATTTATAGGTTTGACCTGGCTCTATCTCGATAGATTGCCACTCGGCATCGCCTTTGAAGACATCGCCATAGCGCGAGACAAACATATCCCTGCTGACGGCTTCCCGCATCAGAGCCGCAATCTCGGCATTGCTCGGCCAAATGTCTTTCAAATAAACCGGATTGCCTTCCTTATCCTCACCAAGCGGATCCTTGGTCAGGTCCACATACAGCGAGCCAGCCAAGGCATAAGCAACCACAAGCGGGGGCGAGGCCAGGAAATTGGCCTGCACATCGGGGTTCACGCGGCCTTCAAAATTGCGGTTGCCGGAAAGAACCGAGCAAGCCACAAGATCATGATCCTGAACCGCCTTTGAGATTTCAGGCGGCAATGGACCGGAATTGCCGATACAAGTGGTACAGCCATAACCAACCAAATTGAAGCCCAAGGCATCCAGATCATCCTGAACCCCGGCTTTCTCCAGATAGTCGGTCACGACCTGAGATCCCGGTGCCAAGGAAGGCTTCACCCATGGCTTGATGGAAAGACCTTTCTCGCGTGCCTTTCGCGCCACAAGCCCTGCCCCGATCAGAACCGACGGGTTGGACGTATTGGTGCAAGAGGTGATGGCTGCAATGACCACATCCCCATGGCCAAGATCATGGTCCTTTCCATCAACATCACCACGCTTTTGGAGCTCACCAGCTTTGCCAAATTCACTATCCATGACGGACGTGAAAGTTTGCGCCGCTGCATCCAGAGTGATGCGATCCTGTGGGCGCTTCGGGCCTGAAATGCAGGGCACGACCTCAGACAGATCAAGCTCCAGGCCATCGGTAAAGACAGGATCTTCACTTCCGCTTTCACGGAACATGCCTTGCGCCTTGGCATAGCTTTCGACCAAGGCTATTCGATCCTGATCACGCCCGGTGACGTCCAGATAGTTCAATGTATCGCTATCAATGGGGAAGAAACCGCAAGTCGCGCCATATTCCGGCGCCATATTGGCAATGGTTGCCTGATCTTCCAATGTGAGATGATCAAGACCGGGACCATAAAATTCAACAAACTTCCCAACCACGCCTTTTTGACGCAGCATTTCCACGATGGTGAGAACCAGATCGGTAGCTGTTGTCCCTTCCACCATGGAGCCGGTCAGTTTGAACCCGATCACTTCGGGGATCAGCATACTGATCGGTTGACCCAGCATCGCCGCTTCCGCCTCGATACCACCGACACCCCAGCCAAGAACGGACAGACCATTGACCATGGTGGTGTGGGAGTCAGTTCCAACCAATGTATCAGGATAGGCAATTGTCTCGCCATCTTCATCCCGCGTCCAAACAGTTTGGGCCAGATATTCCAGATTGACCTGATGGCAGATACCGGTCCCGGGAGGCACAACGCGGAAATTATCAAAAGCTTGCTGTCCCCAGCGCAGGAATTCATAGCGCTCGCCATTGCGCTCATATTCCAGTTCAACATTGCGACCAAAAGCACGCTCATTGCCAAAATGATCCACCATGACCGAGTGATCAATCACCAGATCCACCGGCACCTGCGGATTGATGGCTTGCGGATCCGCCCCAAGATCGGAAGCTGCATCACGCATGGCAGCCAGATCCACTACGGCCGGTACACCGGTAAAGTCCTGCATCAAGACGCGAGCTGGACGATAGGAAATCTCGGCACTGGAGCGGCGCTCCTTCAGCCAATCGGCACAGGCACGGATATCATCGGCCGTCACGGATCGGCCATCCTCAAACCGCAAGAGATTTTCCAACACCACCTTCAGAGAGTAAGGCAATTTCGAAATGCCGGGCAAGCCATTCTTCTCGGCCTCAATCAGGCTGAAATAATGATAGGTCTTGCCATTCACTTCAAGACTTTGCTTGGCGTTGAAACTATTCAGGGATTTAGTCATGATGGTCGGTCCTTAGGCTTGGTCTGGCAAAAGGGGCAATATATAAGTATGAGGTCTCTTCTATCATGCCACAGATGAAGGAAATTTGTCCCTTCACACCTGCGTGCACTTATGAAATAGGCATTGATACTTAGAATTGAAGATCATGCGTCTTGCCAGATGATAAAAATCAAGGCAAAAGCGAGCCAAGCCGCTAAAAACCAGATGACCCAAGCGCCAACCGACAAGGATGACCATGCAATTAATCGTAAATGGCCTGAGCTGCATTCGCGGGGGGCGTCCGGTTTTGGAAAATGTCAGTTTTACGCTGGAACAGGGCAAAGCCCTTGTCGTCACAGGCCCCAATGGCATCGGGAAATCCTCTCTGTTGCGTACGCTTGCAGGTCTTGTTCACGCCAATGCTGGCACGGTTAAGCTGGAAGGTGGCGACGAGGAACTAAGCGTTGGTCAGCAAGCGCATTATTTCGGTCATGCCGATGCCATCAAACCAGCGCTGACCCTGAAAGAAAATCTCGATTTCTGGCAGAGCTTTTATGGCTCCCCTACCCGCACGGCTTATGAAGCTTTGCTGGAAGTGGATCTTGGTGATCTCATCGATATGCCAGCGGCATATCTCTCGGCTGGTCAACGTCGTCGATTGTCCCTATCCCGCTTGCTTGTTTGCCACCGTCCGCTCTGGCTGCTGGATGAGCCAACCTCTGCTCTTGATGCGGCTTCCGAGCGCAAACTCGAAATCCTGATGGCAGAGCATCTGGAAAAAGGCGGCCTCATCATAGCAGCCACTCACGCCCCGCTGGGATTACTCAATCCTGACCGGTTGGAGCTGGGTCGCGAACAAATTGCCGATCCGTTTGCCGATGACGAATTATTTGAGCAGGACCAGCTGCAGGAGAGCCAACAATGAGTGCCATGGGTGCCTTGTTCAAACGCGAAATCCAACTCTCCGTGCGCGTTGGCGGCGGAGCCTTGATGGGCGTTTTGTTCTTTCTCATCGTTGTAACGGTCTTTCCTTTTGCCGTCGGACCGGATCTGAACCTTCTGGCTCGTCTTGGCCCTGCAGTGCTCTGGATCGGCGCACTTCTGGCAACACTTTTGGGGCTGGATCGGCTTTATCAGGCAGATCAGGATGATGGCTCACTCGATCTTTTGCTGCTGACCGATCATCCTCTGGAATTGATCGTCCTGATCAAATGTACGGCGCAATGGGTCGCAACAGGCCTGCCGCTTGTTTTGGCAGCTCCCCTGCTATCGCTTTTTCTCAATTTGGAACCTGTCGGCATTGCGGCAGTCACAGCGACCTTGTTGGTTGGAACTCCTGCGTTGACCCTGATTGGGTCCGTCGGCGCTGCTCTTACCGTAATCCTGCGCCGTGGTGGTTTGCTGCTCTCAATTCTGATTCTGCCGCTGACCATCCCAATCCTGATTTTCGGTGTCAGTGCCTCCGTTGGTGCAGTGACTGAGCCCGCTCCCTTCACCACGCCATTTTACATTCTTTGCGCAATTTCGCTGCTGATGCTGATCATCGGACCGATTGCATCTGCGGCGGCTCTTCGCACTGCTCAAGAATAGCCATATTCGATCAGTATAAATCTTAGTGCCTGATTTTAAGACTCTAACAGAGACTTTTAAGAGCGAATTCATATCCGAAAAGTCTGCAACTTTTCGGGAACGCGCTATAGGCAGAATATCCAGCCCTCTCCCCCTCCCAAACCGCCCACGAGGGTACCATATCGGGTGGTTTGGGAGGGGGAGAGGGCTTGGCTCAGGACTACTCTTAGGCGCATCGCGATCAACCTTACGAAATCGTAATACGCGCTGACTGCGAGACATGATATTGATCAAGGCAGAAATGTCGTGGCAGCCATAAGTTTTGGCATGGGATCGGACCAAGCATAAATCCAAGCCGATCTGACAACCATGTAAGCATG
This sequence comes from Cohaesibacter gelatinilyticus, assembly GCF_900215605.1. Classification (NCBI taxonomy): domain Bacteria; kingdom Pseudomonadati; phylum Pseudomonadota; class Alphaproteobacteria; order Hyphomicrobiales; family Cohaesibacteraceae; genus Cohaesibacter; species Cohaesibacter gelatinilyticus. The sequence continues at coordinate 116,535 of NZ_OBEL01000003.1, forward strand.
GCCCGTCTGGCAGTGACTGGTGACAGGACCAACTGGAAACAGACCAACGAACCAGACCGGTGGCTTTGCCGCATGATAGGACCATCAAGACAAAAGGTGATCAGGCATGACTGCCACCGCCAAAAAATCTTTCAGCATTTGGGATCTGGCCAATCCGACCCGCTTTCTGTCATTCGCTGACAAACTGATGCCCTGGCTTTTTGGCCTGACAATCATTTCCTTTGCCATTGGCCTATACATGACCTTTTTCGTCGCGCCAGACGATTACCAGCAGGGCGCAACGGTCAAGATCATGTTCATCCATGTGCCTGCCGCCTGGCTCGCCATGGGCGCCTATACCATGATGGCAATGTCATCCATCGGCACGCTTGTCTGGAAACATCCTCTGGCCGACGTCTCCGCCAAAGCTGCAGCCCCGCTGGGCGCGGTATTCACCTTCTTGTCCCTTGTGACCGGAAGCCTCTGGGGCAAGCCGATGTGGGGCACTTGGTGGGTTTGGGATGCACGCCTCACCTCCATGCTGGTCCTGTTGATCATCTATCTCGGCCTGATCTCTCTGTGGCGCACCATCGAAGATCCAATCCGTGCTGGTAAAGCGGCCGCCATTCTGACCCTCGTTGGCTTCATCATCATCCCGATCATCAAATTCTCGGTTGATTGGTGGTCCACCTTGCATCAGCCAGCAGGCGTCATCACCATGGATGGTTCCAAGGTCCATAGCTCCATTCTCATTCCTCTACTGGTCATGGCTCTCGCTTTCACCGCCATGTTCGTCATGATGCATCTGAAGGTGATGAAAAACGAGATCATGCGCCGTCGTATCCGCACCATGCAGATGCAAGCCGCAAGACGCGCTGCATCTTCCCAGGCTACTAACTAGGAAAAGGAAACAGATCATGCTCGGACCCTATACCGGTTTCATCACTGCTTCCTATGGCGTTGTCATTCTCACCATTGCCATCCTTGTTGTCTGGATCGTGATTGATGGACGCACTCAGAGCAAAGCTCTGGCAGAGCTGGAAGCCCGTGGCGTTACCCGCCGCTCCGCCCGCAAGAAACAATAGATTCAGCAAGCGTTTGAACAATCCATACCGCACGAAAAATGAGCACCCAGATGAGCACAGAGCCAGCTACTACAGACACGACCGACGGCAAGAAGAAAGGCGGGATCAACCTGCTGATCATTCTGCCTCTCGTGATTTTCCTTGGCCTCGCAACCTTGTTCCTGCTGCAAATGGCAAAAGGCGGTGATCCATCACAAATCCCATCTGTCCTGATCAACAAGCCCGCTCCTGACTTTGACCTGCCTGCTTTGGAGGGCTTTGAGGCCAATGGCGCACCAATGCCCGGCTTCAAGACATCCGATCTGATGGGTCAGGTCACTTTGGTCAATATCTGGGGCTCCTGGTGCCCGGCTTGTCGTGACGAACATCCAATGCTGCTGGAGATGAACAAGGACAATCGCTACCGTCTGGTTGGCATTGCCTACAAGGATGAGCCACAGAATGCAGCGCGGTTCCTGAACAATCACGGCAATGCCTTTGATGCCGTGGGTCTGGACCTGAGCGGCCGTACCGGCATTGACTGGGGCGTCTATGGCGCACCGGAAACCTTCATTGTCGATCGCAAGGGTGTCATCCGGTACAAGCATATCGGGCCACTGACCCCGACCAATCTGCGCGACAGCTTCATGCCTATTCTGGAAAAGATCCTCGCAGAAAAAGGCTGATAAAGCTCTTCAATCTTCCTAAAGAAAAAGGCCGTGCCCAGATATGGGACGCGGCCTTTTTCATGGAAGCTATAATCCAAGGATTACTCCCCAGCATTGGGTCCATATTTGTTCAGCAAAGGCATCTGCATGGCACCGAACACCATGGTGATCGGCATCACGCCAAAAACCTTGAAATTGACCCACATGTCAGTTGAGAAGTTCCGCCAAACCACTTCATTGACCACAGCAAGGAAGAAGAAGAAAACGCCCCAACGGAAGGTCAGGATCCGCCAACCCGTGGCGTTAAGCTGGAAAACGCTATCAAATACATAGCCAAGCAAGCTTTTGCCAAACAACAGCCCGACCAGCAGAATAGTCCCGAACAGGGTATTCACGATGGTCGGCTTCATCTTGATGAAAGTATCATCCTGCAAATAGAGCGTCAGGCCACCAAAAACAAAAACCACGAAACCGGAAATCAACGGCATCACAGGCAGTTTGCCGAACTTGATCCGCGAGAGCGTCAGAGAAATGATGGTCGCAACCATGAATGCAGCCGTCGCAATGAAGATGGACTGCATACCCGACAGGAATGGAAACCAATTGGCCAGCGCGTCCCCTTTGGCATTGGCGAAGAAGAAAACAACCAAAGGCCCCAGTTCCAGTGCCATTTTCAGCAGCTGGCCCTCTTCCAGTTGCGGCTCATCAGCCTTCTCTGGTGATTGACCCGTCGGGATGTTTGAATTGCTCATTGTCTACTCCAAAGGCACGAAGCCCGATTACTTATTCTGCAAGGCCTGCGATTGCACGCGCAAAGTCTTCTGACTTGAACGGCTCCAGATCTTCAACACCCTCACCAACGCCGATGAAGTGAACCGGCATTTTATGCTTGGCTGAGATGGCCACAAGGATACCACCACGCGCCGTGCCATCCAGCTTGGTCATGACAAGACCTGTTACGCCGGCAATCTTGGAGAAGATCTCCACCTGATTGAGCGCATTCTGACCGGTTGTTGCATCCAGCACCAAAAGCACACTATGCGGCGCGCTTTCGTCATGCTTCTTGATCACGCGAACGATCTTTTCCAGCTCGGCCATCAATTCGGTGCGGTTCTGCAAACGACCAGCCGTATCGATCATCAGGATATCACGGCCCTGCTCTTTCGCCTCGGTCATCGCATCAAAGGCCAGACCTGCCGCATCCGAGCCAACCTCACGGGCAACCACCGGAGAATTGGTGCGTTGCCCCCAAACTTTCAGCTGGTCAATGGCGGCAGCTCGGAAAGTATCCCCCGCGGCCAGCATTACGGATTTGCCTTCAGCATTGAATTTCTGAGCCAGTTTGCCAATCGTGGTGGTTTTGCCGGCACCATTGACGCCAATCATCAGGATAACATGCGGACTGCCATCGTCTCGGCTGGAGATTTCCAAAGGTTTGGCCACTGGTTCCAGAACCGCATTGACCTCATCAGCCAGAATTTTCTGAACTTCCTCGCCGGACACTTCCTTATTATAGCGCCCGTCAGCCAAACGCTCGGTGATGGTCATGGCCGTCTCGACGCCCAAATCAGCCTGAATGAGGATATCTTCCAGATCTTGAAGGGTGTCATCATCCAGCTTGCGCTTGGTGAAGATGGACGAAATGCTTTCGCCTAGAGCACCAGAGGATCGGGCCAGACCGCGTTTGAGGCGCTCAAACCAGCTTAGTTTTTTTTCAGGCTCAGCTGGCTTTGGCTCTTCAACAACAGGCTCATCTTCGACGACAGCTTCCACAACTTCAGGAGCATCGTCCTCAACACTCTCTTCCACCACCTCGGAAGCTTCAATTGGCTCCTCTGAGGTCTCAACCTCATCAATGGATGGCTCTTCCTCAGAAGTGATGTCATCTTCGATAGGCTCTGGTTCTGAAGGCTCAGCCTGTTCCTCAGCCTCAATTGAGGCCTCTTCTTGGGCAACCTCTTCAACTATCTCAGGTGTTGCCTCGCCTTCTTCAGGCGCAACAACCTCTTCCTCAGCAACTTCTTTTTCTTCAACGGCATCAGGAGCGCTTTCAGCCGCATCTTTGCCAGAGCCAAACAAACGGGAAAACAGGCCAGGCTTCTTGCTCATTCAATGCACTCCTCAAGACACAATAGCAAACTGATCAGGAAATCTGCTCAGCCATCAGATGACGATGGGTTGCGCCCACAATCTTCGCTCTCACAATATCGCCCGGTTCACCATTTGCAATCTCGACGAGCGTGAATTGCTCGGTTCGTCCAAGGCCATTTCGTTCAACCAGAATATCGCATTCCCGGCCGATCTGACTTTGCAAATGACGATTGAGCGCCACTTCACCAACCTTGCGCAAACGCGCAGCACGATCCTTGATCACCGGTCCCTTCACTTGCGGCATTTTAGCCGCTGGTGTGCCAGGACGGGCAGAATAAGGAAAGACATGCAAATGGGTCAGATCGCATTCCTCGACGATATCAAGGCTCTTTAGGAACATCTCTTCGGTCTCGGTCGGAAAACCGGCAATGATGTCCGCGCCAAAGACCATATCCGGACGAAGCCTGCGCACTTCCTGACAGAAGGCAATGGTGTCGTCGCGCTGATGACGGCGCTTCATGCGCTTCAGCACCATGTTATCACCGGCCTGCAAGGACAGATGCAAATGCGGCATCAAGCGTTCTTCATTGGCGATGCACTCCATCAGATCCGGATCTGCTTCAATGGAGTCGATGGAAGAAATACGAAGACGCTTCAGATCCGGCACATGTTTCAGCACAGATCTGACCAATGTGCCAAACTTTGGTGCGCCCGGCAGATCGGCGCCATACGAGGTGATATCTACCCCGGTCAGCACCACTTCGTTATAGCCATTCTCTACCAGAGCACGGATCTGATCGATGATCGGACCCATGGCAACAGAGCGGCTATTACCGCGGCCATAAGGAATGATGCAGAAGGTGCAGCGATGATCGCAGCCATTTTGAACCTGCACGAAGGCACGGGCGCGGCCTTCCAGCCCTTCAATCAAATGCAGCGCGGTTTCGCGCACGCTCATGATATCGTTGACCTTGACCTTTTCCTCAATGGGAACGCCAAAGCTTGGAACGCTTTTGTAGCTCTCGGCTTTCAGCTTGTCGTCATTGCCAAGAACCAGATCCACTTCGCCCATCTCGGCAAAGGACATGCTTTCAGTCTGCGCCGCACAGCCGGTCACAATGATCTGGGCATCGGGATTATCACGCTTGGCACGGCGGATCTGCTGGCGGGCCTGACGCACTGCCTCATTGGTCACCGCGCAGGTATTGACCAAAATGGCATTCTCAAGCCCGGCTTCCTGAGCCTGCTTTTTCATCACCTCGGATTCATAGCTGTTCAGCCGACATCCAAAGGTTAAAACCTTGATGCTCATAGGGACGATTGCTCCGTGCCCTGATCAGACTTCTGCTGTATCAGGGACATTTTTTGCCAAGACAGATCAGATAGATCGATCTCTCCGGCATATTCCAGTTCAGTCCCCCCGGACATCAGAATGTGATCGTCGGCCTCACGCCATTCGATCACGATATCGCCTCCCGGCAAATGCACCAGTACCTTGCGCTCAGTCAGACGGTTGCGATGCGCTGCCACCGCCGCCGCACAGGCTGCCGTGCCACAAGCTTGCGTCAAACCAACCCCACGCTCCCAGACTTTCAGGGTCAGTTCGCCATCATTGTGAACTTGCGCCAACGAAATATTGGCCCGCTCAGGGAAGATCATATGATTTTCAAGCATGGGTCCGTTGACTTCCAGACCATAGCTTTCAACATCATTCTGCACCCAAAAAATGGCGTGCGGATTGCCGATATTGACGACAGATGGCGTATGCAGGATCGGATCATCAATCGGGCCGATCTGCAGCTCGATGGCGCGAGTATCATCAAACTCTTCAGCCAGCGGAATATCCTGCCAGCCAAACTTCGGCACACCCATATCCACCGTGACCATTTCAAGCGCATCACCGCGATAGGAAATCAGCTTACCGACAACGGTCTCAATGACCGCTTTGTCAGCGCCAAGCTCGGTCATGATCAATCGACCAACGCAACGCGTGGCATTGCCACAAGCTTCGACTTCACCACCATCGGCATTGTGAATGCGCATGAACACATCCCCGCCTGACTGAGGTACTTCCAGCGTAATGAACTGGTCGCATCCAGGCCCGCTCGCATGATCGGAAAGCGCGCGCACTGCATCTGGCCCCAATTGGGGCATGGTCTTTCGGGCATCAATGACGATAAATTCATTGCCCAGACCATTCATTTTCAAAAATTGCAGTTGCTCGCTCATCGGCGCGGGTCACCCTAAATCATGACAACACAAAACTCTCCGGTGCGACAGCCATCACACCAGTCCGCTCTATATGGCGAAAAATGAGTGAAATTTCCACCCCAAAGGCGGGACACAAAGGGCCTAAACGCGCAAAATCATGCCCAAAATAGCAAAAGCCGCGAGAGTTTGACCCTCGCGGCAATTCTAGATCGGCATTCAAGTAGATGAGCCGACCGGGCTTAGCCCATCGCTGACATCATCACTTTGGACAAGCGAGCCGCAAATTCGGCTGGATTGGCAGGCTGTTCCCCATCCAGAATAAGCGCCTGATCAAGAAGCAAACGAGCACCATCGGTGACCTCTGCCTTGTCCGCAGCGCTTGATAGCTGCGATGCCAAAGCCAGGATCAAAGCGTGATCGGGATTGATCTCCAGAACCGGCTTCAAACCCGCCTGCGCACCCTGCTGACCACGCATCAGTTTTTCCATCTGACGATCCGGGCCATATTCCGGGGCAACAATACAAACTGGGCTGGTGGCGAGACGAGAAGAAATGCGAACTTCACTGACATCATCGATCAAAGTCTCTTTCACGAAGGAAACCAGATCGGCTACGGATGTCTTGTCCTTGGCCTTTTCTTCATCAGACTTGTCATCAACGTCCTGGGCAACTTTCTCGATGGCATCAAGATCCGCACCACCCTGTGAGATGGATTTGAAGCTCTTGCCATCAAAGCCAAGGGCGGTCTGAACCCAGAATGCATCCACGGCATCAGCCAGCAGAAGAACTTCGACTTCACGTGCTTCATAGCCTTCCAGATGTGGGCTGGCCAGAATGGCGTCCTTGCTGTCACCAAGCGCATAATAGATGGATGTCTGGTTCTCTTTCAGATCCTCGACATATTGCGCCAGAGTGCGGTTCTCACCTTTGGTGGTGTTGAAACGCACCAGTTTGAAGAGCTGGTCGCGGCGCTCCGGATCTTCATAAAGGCCTTCCTTGATCACCGTACCGAAGGCTTCCCAGATGGAGAGGAACTTCTCTTCATCCTTGCGGGAAAGCTTTTCCAGCTCGGAGAGAACCTTGTTGGTCACACCTTTTTTGATGGCTGTCAGGATCGGATTGTCCTGCAACATCTCACGAGAGATGTTGAGCGGGATATCTTCGCTATCGACCACACCACGCACGAAGCGCAAATAAGCTGGTACCAATTCGGCATCATCGGTGATGAAGACGCGGCGCACATACAGTTTCATGCGGCCCTTGCGGGATGGATCGAACAGATCGAACGGCTTGTGATCAGGAATGAAGGCCAGAACATTATATTCGGTACGACCTTCAGCACGGTAATGGATGGTCACGGCCGGATCATCAAACTGGCCGGAGCTATATTGATAGAATTCCTTATATTGCTCTTCCGTGATCTCGCTCTTGGACTTGGTCCAAAGCGCAGTACCATCGGTCAGCTTTTCTTCGTCAATCGCATCCGCTTCTTCATTCTTGGTCAGCATGCGAATGGGAACAGGCACGTGAGAGCTGTAATCACGCACGATCCGGCGAATGGTCACAGCATCGGCGAAGGTCTTTTCATCATCTTTCAGATGCATCACAATCTTGGTGCCACGTGGCAGGGCTTCCTCTTCGCTGGCAACGCTCAGCTCATAAGCCCCTTCGCCGTTGGAAGACCATTTCCAGGCCTCAGCTTCACCAGCACGACGAGAGATCACATCCACACGATCTGCCACCATGAAAGCAGAATAGAAACCGATACCGAACTGCCCGATCAGAGCAGAGCCATCGCCCTCTTCCTTGGCCAACTGATCCAGAAATGCACGGGTGCCGGACTTTGCAATGGTGCCAAGATTTTCGATCAACTCGGCCTTGCTCATGCCGATACCATTATCAAGCACGCTCAAGGTGCCGTCAGCACCGTCAGCGCTCAAGGTGATCTGGAAAGTCGGGTCATCCTTGACCAGATCGGAGTTGGTCAGAGATTCATGACGCAGCTTCTCACATGCATCGGCAGCGTTGGAAACCAGTTCGCGAAGGAAAATTTCCTTGTTGGAGTAAACGGCATGCACCATCAGATGCAATAGACGGGAGACTTCCGCTTCAAACGAATGGGTCTCGGAACCGCCTTTGATATCGGCTTGATCAGACATAACACTCAGCCCTTGTTTGCAAAATATTTTCTGGGGCTGATCTAGCAATCCGTGCCCATGCTTTCAAGGGGCATTCTCCCAAAGAAAGCAGGACAAAAAAAAGGGATGCCACGAAGACATCCCTTAAGGAGCTGTTGGGATGTTGACACGCAAAAACAGGATCGGTCTGAATGGGCTCTTAAGGGGGGCAGAGGCAAGACACCCATTCAATTGATTTTCAAGCATGATGATTGAAAATCATGACCGATTACCACGAGGCAACATGATAGATATTGGGCGTAGGCCATGGCTTTCCAAGGGCCGAAATAAGGCCATTTCAAGGTAAATTTATGTCCAAGGTCTATTCACTCGCCTTATTGGACACTTCCCTTCACTTTAACGCGCGAGTTACACCAAGTCGGATCTTCCTTGCCAAATCAGCCATTTCCGGCGATCATAAGATGAGAAAAGGAGGTGGCGCTTGCTAGACAATCCCCCAGATCACTACCAAGAGCAGCGGAAAGAAGGCTCTGACAAGGTAACAAACTTTCTACCCGGAAAACCTTTTATCCCGACGCAGATATCCTTTAATCGGACGGAATTGATGACCATTCTCAATATTTACGGCCGCATGGTGGCCGCAGGAGAATGGCGGGACTATGCCATCGATAGTCTCAAGGAGAAGGCAGTTTTCTCCATCTTTCGCCGCACCAGCGAAATGCCTCTCTATCGTATCGAAAAAAATCCCAAACTGGCCCGCAAGCAAGGAGCCTATGCTCTTGTCTCTCAGCAAGGACAGATCCTGAAGCGCGGACAAGACCTGTCTCCCATCATCAAGCTGCTGAACCAGAAGCTGCTCAAGCTGGTCGAGAAATAATAGTTCTAAAAAGATATCAGATACAAAAAACCCGGCATCCAGAAAATGCCGGGTTTTCATTTGAAAAAGGCTCAAGCCCTATTCGCGGTTGCCAAACAAGCTCAGCAGCATCAGGAACAGGTTCAGGAAGTCCATATACAGGCTCAGAGCGCCCATGATGGCTTTCTTGCCGGCAACTGCGGTGCTGTCGCTCAGCAGGTACATTTCCTTGATCTTCTGAGTGTCATATGCGGTCAGACCAGCAAAGACCAGAACACCAATTACGGAAATGGCAAAACCAAGCGCGCTGGACGCCAGGAAGATATTGACGATGGACGCGATGATGATGCCGATCAGACCCATCATCAGGAAAGAGCCCATACCGGTCAGGCTACGCTTGGTGGTGTAACCATAGAGGCTGAGACCGGCGAAAGAAGCTGCAGTGATGAAGAAGACCTGTGTGATGCTCTGTGCGGTATAAACGGCAAAGATCGAAGCCAGAGATACACCCATGATGGCTGCGAATCCCCAGAAGGTCATCTGTGCGGTAGACACGCTCATTGCATTGATACGGGCAGACAGGAAGAAAACCATGCCCAATGGAGCCAGCATGATCACCCATTTCAATGGAGAACCGAACAGAGTTGCGCCAAGCTGAGTATAAGCAAGACCAGCGCCGGTATCGACAAATGCCAGCTTGAAGAAGGCAAAAGCAACAACACCGGTTACGCCAAGCGCAATCGCCATATAGTTATAGACCTTGAGCATATGCGCACGAAGGCCCTGATCAATGGCCGCCATTTCTGCAGCACGGCCACCCATCTGAGTGGTCTGACGGAAATCGTGTGACATGGTTTCTCCTCACAAATCCAAAATCTCGAAGTTGGCGAAGCTTCCTCGCACCCACCAACCAAGACCTCAAAACATCTATTTGTCTTGATGTCTTATTAAACACTAACCAGCAAAGCTGGTCCAAAACATACTTGTCCCACTATATGGGTAGGAAGTGGGTCAAGCTCAAGTCTTTTCTGTCATCTCGTTCGATATTTTGCTTTTTGGCGGACTATGCTTAAGAAAACATGGATTTCTGATATCTTTTCATTCAACCGATGATCCATGTTTTCCAATCACACTCTACCCAGCACGCAATATACGCGCAGGTTTCGCGGACAAGCTCTTTAATGTTCCAGCCAAGCCAAGGGAAATGGTCACAATAACCGCAATAAGCACCGTCAGAAACGCGACCAGTGGCTGGGATGTGAACGGCAATTCCATTACATTATCCAACACCAGATAAGCGGCACCATTGCCAATCAGAAGCGCAAAACCGGCGGTCACCAGACCCAGAAGCGCATATTCCAGACTATAGGCTGCAAGAACCTGTACTCGGCTGGCACCCAGGGTTTTCAGAATCACAGCATCATAAATGCGCTCCCGCTGACCCGCTGCCAAAGCACCGGCCAAGACCAGAATGGACGCAATCACTGCCAAGGATGATGCGGCTCGCATCCCCCAGGCCAGCTGACGCACCAGATCATTGACCCGATCCAGTGCATCTCCGACCCGAACAGACGTCACAGTCGGGAAATCAGCGCTGGTTGATTTCAGGATTGAGGCTTCCTGATCTGCAACATCACCCTTGCCATCCAGCGTCAAGGTCGCAAGGAATGCATGCGGGGCACCCGCGAAGGTATTTGGGCTGAACACCATGATGAAATTGATGCCCATGCTTTCCCATTCAATCCGGCGCAAGTTGGCAATTTCAACCTTGATCGTGCGACCAAGAACGCTCACTTCCAGTTCATCGCCGATTGAAAGGCCAAGTTCACGCGCCTCTTCTTCAGCGAACGAGACCAGAGGTTTGCCTTTATAATCAGCATCCCACCATTCCCCTTCTACAAGCGTCGAATTTTCAGGTGGAGTTGCGGAATAGGTAACACCGCGATCCCCGCGCAGCACCCATCTTGCTCCTTCAGGTGGCTCATATTCAGAGGCCGGAATGCCTTTCAAAGAGACCACGCGGCCACGAAGCATGGGAACCTTTTGAACCTCACCACTAGGCGCAAGTTTAGTCAGATGATCTTCAAAGCCATCAATGGAATTGCTCTGAATATTGATAAAGAAGAAGTTCGGAGCCTTTTCCTGCAAATTGCCGGTCAATTGCTGCTGCAAATTCATGTCGATCATGACCAGCGTCACCAGCAGGCTAAGGCCAAGCCCCAACGAGAGCGAAACTGATGGCGTCAGCGCACCGGGGCGATGCAAATTGCTGATTGCAAGCCGCGGAATAACCTGGCGGATACGAGGCACACGACGAGCAATTGACATGATCATCCAGGCAATCAAGCGAAGGCTGACAAAGACAACAGCCATACCAGCCAAGAAAATAGCAGCCACTTGCGTGACTTGTGCGGTCACCAGAACAAGCGCGATCAAAAGGCCAGCAATCACGGCCAGCAAAGCCCAATCCTGCCAATTGCTCTTATAGCTTTGCGGAGCAACCTGATCACGGAACAGGGCGGTCGCCGGAATGGAACGCGCTCGCAGCAAAGGCCACATGGAAAAGAGCCAAGCGGTCAGCAAACCAAAAGTCGCTGCTTTCAAAAGCTCGAACGGGAAAACAGATTGCGAGGCAATCGGCAGATTATCCGGCAAGGCCAGAGCCAAACCAAACGGCACCAGCATCGCAAAGAACAAACCAATGAGAATAGCAATCAAGGCAATCAGCGTGATCTGAACCAGATAGATCAGCACGACCAAACGCCCCGGCGCCCCAAGGCATTTATAGCTGGCGATGGTTGTTTGACGGGATGCCACAAAGGCTCGAACCGCATTGGCAATCCCCACCCCACCGGTAATCAGCGAAGCAAGACCCACCAAAACCAGAAAAGCTGCAAAGCGTTCGATATTGCGTGACAGACCTTCTGCGGCATTGCCACGAGACTGGATCCGCCATCCCGCATCAGGAAAAGCTTCTTTCAAGTCAGCTTCTATCTGCTGCAATCGGGCTTGCGAATTATCGCCATCAAGCTTCAGCCGCGTCGTATAGCGTACGATGGATCCGGGCTGAACCAGCTCGGTTTTCTCCAAAGTCTCCAGATTCATCAACACCCGCGGCCCAAAGCCAACGCCTGTTGCCAAAGCATCAGGCTCGGACCTGATATTGCCAGCAATTGTCAGGGTTGAGGTGCCAATGGTAATCTGATCACCAACGGACAAACCAAATCGATCCAGCAGCAATGGTGCAACCAAAACACCGCCATCAGAACCTTCTGCACCAGCAAACAAGGCCTTTACATCAGCGGCTTGATCGGGCTTGGTGGCAACTCTCACATCACCAACGGTCGGGTAGAGATCATCGACCGCCTTGACCTCGACAAGAAGCTGGTCAGATCCATCCACCTTGCGCGCCATGGCGCGAAGGGATGCAATCTCACTAACCTGACCATATTGCGCCAGAAAGGATCTCTCCTCTTCCGCAATCGGACGATGAGACAAGGTAAGCGCCAAATCACCACCTAGAATTGCTCGGCCACGCTCGGCCAAACCACCGGTCAGGGCTTTGGACGCAGACCCAACGCCGCCAATGGCAGCAACACCAAGAGCGATACAGGCAAGAAAGATATAAAAGCCCGCAAGCCCGCCGCGCATTTCACGGCGAGCGAAGCGAAAAGCAAGTTTGAGCTGAGAGAACCAACCATCCTTGGCAAGTTCAGTCGAGATTGCCCTATTGCTTGGCACAGGACCGGCAGTCAATTCACCTTGAGAAGAAAGCGCAGACTGATCCATCTTACGCCTCCTTGTCCAGCTCGACGAGCTGACCCTTGCGCAGGCGCACCACATGGGCGCAACGATCTGCCAATTTTGGATCATGGGTCACCAGCATCAAGGTCATGCCGCGACGCTTTTGAATATCAAACATCAGATCGGCAATTTCCCTTCCAGTCTCGGTATCCAGATTGCCCGTTGGTTCGTCGGCAATCAGAATGGAAGGACGAGGAGCAAGGGCGCGGGCAATGGCAACGCGCTGCTGCTCACCACCTGACATTTCTGCCGGATAATGATGCAAACGATGGCCAAGGCCTACGGCAGTCAGTTCTTCTTCCGCTCGAGAGAAAGCATCATCTCGACCAGCCAATTCCAAAGGAATGGCCACATTCTCCAATGCCGTCATGGTTGGCACCAGATGGAAACTCTGGAAAATGATGCCAATATGACGACCACGAAAACGGGCCAGCTCATCCTCTCCCATGATGGACATATCGGCCTTTTCAACCAGAACCTGCCCCTTATCAGCCTGTTCAAGTCCTGCCATCACCATCAAAAGAGTGGATTTACCCGAACCACTGGGCCCCACAAGACCAACGCTGTCACCTCTGGTGATCTCAAGATCGATCCCGCGCAAGATATCAACCCTTGAGCGACCATGCCCGAGGCTCAGCTCCACGTCATGCAGTGAAATGATGGGAAGAATGCTTTTGTCATCCTGTCCGACATCTCCCTCGCCTGACATCTTGTCAAGAACAGAGCTCGTTTCCATATGATCAGAAGAAGTATGCAGGCCAGACATTATGAGACAGTCCCTGTTTGCCACCGGGGTTTCGTTAAGGTAACGCTTGATATGGGGCTGGTGTTCCATATGTAAAGTCGCAGTTACACTTTGATACAAACTGACCAAACAGATCAGAACTGAGAACTCTATACTAAACTTGAGCCTAAGCTTTCATCATATCATGGAAAGAGTTATGCAGCAGCCAAACCAGCCCATCCGATCAGCCACGGCAAAAACCACTTCCCTGAAATCTCATATGATACTCATGGCCAGCACCCTCTTCCTTTTGCTTTGCCTGTTCGCATTGCCAGCAAAGGCTCAGGCACCTGTCTCAATCATCACCTTCGGCGATAGTCTCTCTGCAGGGTATCAATTGCCTCAAGGCCATGGTTTCTCTGACCAATTGCAGAAGAAACTCGATGAGATGGGTCTCAAAACCCACGTCACGAATGCAGCCGTCTCGGGCGATACCACCGCTACCGGTCTTTCCCGCCTTGATTGGTCCATCCCCGATGGAACTGATCTGGTCATCCTGGAACTGGGTGCCAATGATGCTCTGCAGGGCCTTCCACTGGATCAGACAAAAGCCAATCTGATGGCCATGATTGAACGCCTGAAAGAGCGCAAGATTTCGGTTCTGCTGGCTGGCATGCAGGCTCCACCCAATATGGGCAAACCTTATGTCGATGTCTTCAATGCCATCTATCCGGACCTGGCCAAGCAATATCAGCTGCCCTTCTATCCTTTCTTTCTGGATGGTGTAGCCGCCATACCTGAATTGAACCTGAAGGATGGTATTCATCCGAACAAGGACGGTGTTGCCATCATCACCAATAAAATTGCCCCTCTGGTTGCCCAACTCGTCAAAGACATGCAATCTTAAGGTTCACATCCCGCTTTTCATTTGCTGATCCCAGCTAATATTTCCCGCTTCATCAGGAAAGATCGATCATTCCATGGAATTGAGACAACTCGGCCGTACCGACCTCAAGGTCTCCTCTCTGTGCCTTGGCACCATGACCTTTGGCGAACAGAATACTCAGAAAGAAGGTTATCTGCAGATGGATTACGCCCTCGATCAGGGCATCAACTTCTTCGACACTGCAGAGCTTTACGCCATTCCGCCAAAACCGGAAACCCGTGGCCGTACTGAGGAGATCATCGGCAACTGGATGCAAGCACGTAAAAGCCGCGACGATGTCATCATTGCCACAAAGGTAACCGGCCGCTCCGGTATGAATTGGTTTCGAGAAGATGGCTCCCTGACCCAAGTGAACCGGGCTCAAATCATGGAAGCCATCGATGGCAGCTTGAAACGCCTGAAAACCGACTATATCGACCTCTACCAGATCCATTGGCCAGATCGCACGGTAAGCCAGTTTGGCGCCAATCCAGTCATTTTCCGTCACAAGGAACCGGCCGCCGAAGAAAACGCAATTGGTGAAATTCTGCATGTCATGCAAGAGCTCGTCGATGCTGGCAAAATCCGCCATCTCGGCCTCTCCAATGAAAGCACATGGGGCACCATGCGCTTCTTGCAGGAATCAGAGAAAGGCAATGGCCCTCGTGTGGTTTCAATTCAAAATGCCTATAGCCTGCTCAATCGCACCTATGAAGTGAATATGGCCGAAATGTCCATGCGCGAAGATGTCGGTCTGCTGGCCTATTCTGCCTTGGCTCAAGGCTTTTTGACGGGCAAATATCTGGACGGAGCAACCCCTCCCGGCGCCCGCAAGACATTGTTCAAGCGGCAAGAGCGTTACACAACACCGGGTGCTGATGCGGCTATCCGTGGCTACCTGAAAGTGGCCAGGGATTTTAACTGGGACATTTCCCAACTCTGCATCGCCTTTGCCACAACACGTTCATTTACCACTTCCACCATTTTGGGAGCGACCAATCTGGACCAGCTGAAAGCCGACATCGCAGCCCATGATATGGGCATTGATGAAGAATTGGAAAAGGCAATCGACGCAGTGCATTTCTTGCACACAAACCCTTGTCCGTAACGACAAGATCGCACCAGATTACTAGAATATTGCCAAAGCCCTGACCGTAAAACAGTCGGGGCTTTTTCATTTTTCACCCCATCGTCACAAATTTTGAGGTAAGCTGAAATGGCATCGTGCTGACGTGATTCGCATATTCTGGTCAAGGACTTGGCCTACCATGCCACAGGTTGCCAATCCGACCATTCATGCTTGAAGACAAGCCAGGGAGGACGCTATGCCACGACTTTTTGCCGGAATTGAAATTCCCCCCACCATAACCACCAGACTGTCCCTGCAAAAAGGCGGCCTTTTTGGCGCACGCTGGATTGATGAGGCCAATTATCATATCACGTTGCGCTTCATGGGAGATGTCAGCCATACCATGGCCGATGAGATCGTCTTCCATCTAAGTCAGATCCGTCTGCCGGAATTCGAGATCTTGCTGAAGGGCTTCGGCGCCTTTGGAACAAAAAAACCTCATTCGGTATTCGCCGCCGTTGGCGCAAACGAAGATCTGGTTCAGCTTCAAGGCGAGGTAGATCGGCGCATGCAGGCCCTTGGTTTCAAACCGGACCGCCATAGTTTCACACCCCATGTAACATTGGCACGCCTGAAAAATGCGGAACCCATCGATGTCGCCAATTATCTGCAGATGCGTGACAGCTTTGAGACTGAACGTTTCCACGTGCCACGCTTCGTGCTCTATTCCTCGCGTGACAGCATTGGCGGCGGCCCCTATGCCATAGAGGATTCATTCGATCTGCTTTAGAAATGGATGAATTTGTACCAATCGATTGTACTCGGAACTTCTAAGTCCGGTCTTGGCCATGCTTGGCCAAAAGCACGTCACTGGCCCGATTGATCATCTGATAAACATCCTCAAAGCCCCGATCTCCGCCATAATAGGGATCGGGCACATCCTGTTCGCCATCTTCACAATAACTCCGATAGAGCGCCAGCTGAGCAATGCCATCCTCCGGCTGCATGGCCCGAAGATCGGACAGATTACTGGCATCCATCGCAAGGATCAGATCGAAGCGATGGAAATCCTCGACGATTACCTGCCGTGCTCGCAAATCACTTAAATCCACCCCATGTACTGCACCAACGGAGACAGAACGGCGATCTGCCGGATTGCCTATATGCCATGCCCCGGTCCCGGCTGAATCGAGGAAAAATCCATCCACCAGTCCGGCCCGTCCCACCTTGTGACGCATCACACCTTCTGCCAAAGGCGAACGGCAGATATTTCCAAGACAGACAAACAATATGGAAAAAGAATGCGATGGCATGAGGGCCTCCAAATGGGATCAAATCAATCCAAGCATAAAAATCCACGATGCTTTGGGCAACGAAAAAGGCCGTATCATGTTTGATACGGCCTTTTCGAACTGGAGCGGGCGATGGGATTCGAACCCACGACCCCAACCTTGGCAAGGTTGTGCTCTACCCCTGAGCTACACCCGCGAAACTCTATTTGGCATCAAGCCTCAAGCGATTTGTCTCGCGCTCATCAGCGTATCCAGAGCGCTGTTGATGGAGGCCTATATGAACGACCTCGCAAACAATTGCAACTGGCTTGGATGACTTTTTTCACACTTTGTCTATGATGGCGAACAGTTTGTGAATTAAGGGGAAAACCAAGCCATTTGCCCATATTCCGCAAGCAGGATAGAGTTCATCTGTCATGAATTAGCAAGATCCCTGTGGGAGGAGCATCACATGGACATCAGCTCGGCATTAGCCCTGATCAGCGCAACTCTTGTTCTTGTCGCCATTCCGGGGCCCAATGTCGCTTTGTTCATTGCCAACACCCTTGCTTATGGTGCCCGCTATGGTGCGGCCACTGTGGTCGGCACCACCCTTGGTATGACATTGCAACTGGCTTTGGTTACGCTTGGCTTTGCCCTCATTCTGCAATTGGCAGCCGACGCCTTCATCTGGTTGAAATGGGCAGGTGTTCTGTATCTTGTCTATCTGGGCATCAAGACTTGGCAACAGGGAATCAATGAGATTGAAAACCCGAACGTAAAGAAGAAGTCTCCTTTTGACCTCTTCTGGCAAGGCTTCATTCTCGCCATCGTCAATCCCAAAACCATGATCTTTTGCGCGGCCTTCCTGCCACAATTCATCGATCCAACCAATCAATCAAGCAGTGCCCTGATAATCCCATCGCTCATCTATATAAGCGTTCTGTTCTTTGGAGATATGATCTGGGTGGCTATGGCCCATTCTGCACGCCCGGCCATTCATCGTCTTGGTCGCTTGCGGCACAAGCTTTCCGGCGGGCTCTTTTTCCTCTCCGGACTCGGCCTTGCCATCACTCAGACAGAAAAATAGATGGAAAAAGCAAAAGGGCCGTATCAACAAAGATACGACCCTTCAAACTGGAGCGGGCGATGGGATTCGAACCCACGACCCCAACCTTGGCAAGGTTGTGCTCTACCCCTGAGCTACACCCGCGAAACTTGTCTCGCGTTCGATGAGGCTCCATGTCTCTCATCGACGGGGGCCTATATGGACGACCTCTTACGCAATTGCAACAAAGAAATTACATTTTTTATCATTTTCTCACACCCCTGTCGGTTTTTCACATCTTAAAGCCGAACCAAAGTTCGAATATCTGTCAGAAAGCAGGCACAAGTCCCCATGCAGGCACAGCAAAGCTTGCAGCGAGGGGCAAAGCTTCCTAGGCTCTGGCCAACTTCAAGACACGACAATGGATATACACCATGGCCCCGTCCGAACCTGTAACACGCCAACAGCTTCTGGATTTTTTGCAGAAACTGGAAATCGAGACCAAAACCCATGATCACGAGGCAGTCTTTACCGTTGCCGAGAGCCACAAGATCAAGGAAAACCTGCCTGGTGGACATACCAAGAACCTGTTTCTAAAAGACAAAAAGGGCAATATTGGTCTGGTTGTCTGTCTCAATGACACCGAAGTGGATTTGAAAAGCTTTCACAAAAAGACTGATTTTGGTCGTGTGAGCTTTGGCAACGCTGATCTGCTCTGGGAGTTGCTGGGCGTCAAACCAGGGTCCGTCACCCCTTTTGCCCTGATCAACGACAAGGACCATCAAAAAGTTCGACTGTTTCTGGATGCGAACATGATGGAGCAGGATCTTTTGAACTATCATCCGCTGGAAAACACGGCCACGACTGCCATCACAAAAGTCGACTTGCTGAAATTCTTTTCTGCCACAGGTCATGAGCCAACCATAGTGAAGCTGGAAAAAGAGGATTGACCAACCCCCTCTCCTCTCCCATATAGGCAGGTAACAAGCCACATTCGCCCCTTTTTGGGGATAGATTGGCAACAAGCAATTTGATAGATCGGTCTTAAAAGGGTGCAGCTTTTTTCAGCGCACCCAAGCCGACAAGAAAGGGTCAGATAACCATGAGCAACTCCTCTTACGGATTTGGTGGTGGAATGTCCGCAAATATCTCCACCTCGCAGCCAACAGCACAGCCGCAAAACGGTCTGGGTACTGCTCCTGCCCCTGCTGCCAAAGCTCCGACGGGTCCACTTATCAAGGACACTTCCACACAGGAGTTTGTGAAGGATGTGATCGAAACCTCCAAGGAAACCACTGTGTTGGTGGATTTCTGGGCACCATGGTGTGGCCCATGCAAGCAATTGATGCCTTTGCTTGAAAAAGCCGTCAATGATGCCAATGGCCGGGTCAAGATGGTCAAACTCAATATCGACGATCATCCGGCCATTCCCGGACAGATGGGCATTCAATCCGTACCGGCAGTTCTTGCTTTCAAGGATGGCCGCCCGGTCGACGGTTTCATGGGTGCCCAGCCTGAGAGCCAGATCCGTGCTTTCATCGACAAGGTTGGTGGTGAAGCTACTCCAGACCCACTCGAGCAGGCAATCGAGCAGGCGACAACGTTGCTCGAAGAAGAAAATGATGCAGCACAAGCCCTACAGATCTTCGGAGCCATTTTGCAGCAGTCTCCAGATCACGTGCCTGCCATTGTCGGTCTGGCCAAATGCTTCCTGGCGTTGGAAGAGATCGAACGCGCCCGTGACGTCTTTGATACCCTTCCAGAAGAAGCCATGAAGGAAAAAGATGTGGTTGCACTGAAAGCCAGCCTGGAACTGGCAGAACAAAGCGCAGATCTTGGCGAAATTGGAGAACTGGAAGCCAAATTGGCTGAAAATCCAGACGACAATCAGGCTCAGTTTGATCTGGCCATTGCTCTGAATGGCAAAAACAAACGCAATGAAGCTGTTGATCAACTGATCGCCATCATCAAACGCGACCGCGACTGGGAAGAAGATGGTGCCCGCAAACAGTTGCTGCAATTCTTTGAAAGCTGGGGCGTGATGGATCCTGCCAGTGTCTATGGACGCCGTCAGCTGTCCTCCATCCTGTTCTCCTGATCTAAATTGGTTTGTCACCAGTACCAAGTAAGAAGGGACTGGTGACACCAAATTGTGAAAGCCCAGACATCGTTTCCTGGTCATTTCTTCCTTATATTGAAAGGAAGAGACTGAGGATGGGCTGTCACGAACCAAATTGGAAAGGAGACCGTCATGGCACAAGCTGGCAATGTTTTCTACGATAGCCCGCGCGACATTCCGGCGGTTATCCCAATCTTCCCGCTGGAAGAAGCATTATTACTACCGCGCACCCAGATGCCCCTCAATATCTTTGAGGAACGCTATCTGGCCATGATCGATCATGCCATGCGCAATGATCGCATAATCGGCATCATTCAACCCCATTCGGAGCAAGAACAGGATCAAGACGAGGAACCGGCTTTCTCTACCCTCTATCCCGTTGGTTGTCTGGGCCGCGTTTCAGCTTATGGCGAGACCGGAGATGGACGAATATTGATCACGCTGACAGGAATTTCCCGTTTCCGCCTGATACAGGAAATAGAAACCAGTGATCCTTATCGTATGGCGGAGATCGATTGTGAGGATTTCACCGAGGATCTGATCGAAGGATTCGGCGAAGAAGCTGTGGAACGCAAAGAACTTCTGGATGTTTTCCGTTCATTTCTGGAAGCCAACGATCTGGAGGCAGACTGGGACAGCGTGGACAAATCCTCCAATGAGATTCTGGTCAATTCCCTCTCCATGATGAGCCCCTATGGAATTGCGGAAAAGCAGGCACTTTTGGAAGCAGATAGCCTCGCCCTGCGTGCGCAAACCCTGATTGCCATCACCGAGATGCATCTGGCAACTGACAGCGACGCCCCCTCGACAATTTTACAATGATATCTTAGCTTGAACCGCAAAGACCGGCCCCTCTTCAATGCGAAGGACGCAATTCGATGGCTGACACAACCAAGACCGGACAGATCGATCCCAAATTACTGGAAATTCTTGTCTGTCCCTTGACCAAATCCACACTGGAATATGATGCAGACAAGCAGGAGCTGGTCAGCAGGAAAGCCAAGCTCGCCTATCCAATCCGTGAAGGCGTTCCTATCATGCTGCCGGAAGAAGCAAGGCAGCTGGAAGACTAGGACACCTGTTCGGGAAATTCCTGTCCACGAGACACACTACCCCACAAAAGCATGCATATGATAGGCAGCGTGGTCCGGCTCATAGAGATTGTGCGGGCCAATGGGGCAAGCTTTGCGGGCCACGCATCCTGACCAGCATTCAGCTTTCGGGTTTTCGGAAAGATAGGATCGGCAGGCCATGTAATCATAGCTCTTGCCATCAAAGGCTTTGACCGGACAGATGGACAGACAAGGTTGGGAAGCGCAGCTCTCGCAAGGATGGCTAAATGTCTCGGCGGGCCAATTGAGATGCTCCCGAAAAAGCAGAGCTGCCCGATGGGCATGGAAGACACCATATTTTGCGTGAATGCCCATACCGAGCGGTGACTTGAAAATCTCGCCCGTACGTATGGCCCAACTCACAAATGGGTGCCATGGAGGACCGGAAAACGGAAAGACGACATCAGCCCCCAAAGCCCTCGCGATTGGTGCAAGAGACAATTGCGTCCAATGATCCATGGCGTCCGGATCAGTGCTGTGATCAGCCTCATACCAGCTTTTGAAGGCTCGCCAATTGGACGAGGCAACATTGCCCACCATCACAAGTGTTGAAGGTTCCGAGACAGTCATGTCAAAAATCTCGTCCCCCACTTGCACATGAAAGCCTCCGAGGCGCATCAGTCCCAAAGGACAGAGCAATGTGTCCAGATTTTGCAATTGAGGAGAGAGAATTGGCTGCATAAGCTACCTCGATCAACTCGTAGTTTCCTGATCTAGCACGATAATAGCAAAAAGAAACGCCGACAGGCAAAACCCGTCGACACACAATTTTAGGGCCTCAAAAATCAAGCATTTTGGGCTTGATCCGGCCTCAAGCGACACAAAAAATCGAGCCTAAAGAGCGTCACCACGCAACAGCTTTGGTACATCACCGCGATTACCTGCCGCTTCTTCGATGAAATAACGTTTCAGGCCAGGCAGACGATCGACAATACCAAGACCGAAATCGCGGGCATGACGCAGGATATCGCTCCTGTTCGAGAAGAGCCGGTTCAGCAGATCACAAGTGATACCCATTTGAACAGTATCGAAACGACGCCAGCGCTGATAACGCTCCAAGACATCAAATGCACCGATATCCTGACCCAATCGCGCAGCATCCACCAGAACCTCGGCCAGCACGGCCACATCCTTGAAACCAAGATTGAGCCCTTGCCCCGCAATTGGGTGAATGCCATGAGCGGCATCTCCAATCAGGACAAAACGCGGGTCAATATAGCGACGGGCCAGTGTCATACCCAATGGGAAGCCCTTGCGAGGGCCTAGCTCTTTCAACTCACCCAGCTGTTTGCCGAAGCGGCGCTCCAGTTCTAGCGAGAAGGTGAAATCATCCATATCCAGCATACGCTTGGCGTCATCCGTCCGCTCGTTCCAGACAAGTGAGGAGCGGTTTCCAGTCAAGGGAAGAATGGCAAAAGGGCCAGCAGGAAGAAAATGCTCAACCGCCCGTCCCTCATGAGGACGCTCATGCTCAACGGTGGTCACAATACCCACCTGATCATAATCCATGCGCACAACCGGAATGCCAGCCAGATCACGCAAACGGGACCGAACCCCGTCGGCTGCGATCAAAAGCTTGGCCGTGCAGCTGTGACCGGACTCAAGCACAACAGAGGTCATGCCCCCTTCAATGGCAAAATCCTTCACGCTATCACATTCAATAAGATCAACGCCTGCTTTCAGTGCAGCATCAGACAATGCACCAACCATCGCCCCGTTGGGCACCATATAGGCAAATGGCTCACCTTCTGCTGTCTCCCCTTCAAAGGTCAGGAAAATCGGCCGCACAGGGTCGGATACCTTGCTGTCAGTCACGATCATATCGCGAATGGGTTCGCTGGCAGGACCGATTTCACCCCACACACCGAGCCGATCCAGCATCTTGGTAGCAGCGGAAGCAATGGCAGAGGCGCGCTCATCCTTGCGAAGACGCTCAGAGGGCTGCGGATCCACGACCAGAACCTTTAAATCACTGGCTTGCGCAATAGAAAGGGCCAGCGACAATCCGACATAGCCACCACCGGCAACAACAATGTCATAATGCTCTTTTGGTGCACTCGCATGGCCCGCATCAGCGGATTTTGCTTGTGTTTGAGCTTTGGTGTCGGTCATCCGAAATTCCTTTACCTTTGCGTAAATGTCATGCACAGTCAAAGCAATCACATGCCTTATACGCACTCGCCCTCTGTCAGGACCAAACCAATCATGTTAAAGCAGACCATTCCAATAATGGCTGCATTGATTTGACAACAGATCGGCTTGCAGATTTGTAACTCACCTTGAAGGACAGCACACCCATTATGTCTTCGGCTGTAGATAAACTTCTCACCATTCTTGATCTGGAACCGCTTGAACACAACCTGTTTCGTGGTCGCAGCCCTGATGATGGCTGGCAGCGCGTCTTTGGCGGACAGGTGATCGGTCAGGCTTTGGTTGCCGCCTCTCGTACGGTCGATCCGGAGCGCGAGGCTCATAGTCTTCATGGTTACTTCATGCGCCCGGGCGATCCGAGCGTACCAATCATCTATGAAGTGGACCGCATTCGCGATGGGCGTTCTTTCTGCACCCGCCGCGTGGTCGCCATTCAGCATGGCAAAGCCATCTTCACCATGGCGGCGTCCTATCACAAGAAGGAGCCCGGTCTGGAGCATCAGATCGATATGCCAGATGTGCCGATGCCAGAAGATCTGCCCAATGAGCGCGAATTGGTCGAGGCCTTCATGGCCAAGGCCCCGGACAATATAAAGGCCTATTTCCGCAAAGAGCGACCAATCGAGCTGCGCCCCGTCAATATGGAGCATTATACCAGCAACAAGAAATTCAAGCCCATCCAGAATATCTGGGTCAAGGTCAACGGAGATTTGCCGGATGATCCAGCCATCCATCGCTGCGCGCTGGCCTATCTCTCAGACATGACCCTGCTTGATACCAGCCTCTTTGTTCATGGCCGCTCGGTCTTCAACAAGGATGTTGCACCGGCAAGCCTGGATCATGCCATGTGGTTCCATAGCGATTTCCGCGCGGATGAATGGCTTCTCTATAGTCAGGATAGCCCTTCCACCTCCGGTGCACGTGGTTTCAATCGCGGCTCGCTCTATACAAGAGAGGGCAAGTTGATTGCCTCCGCTGTACAGGAAGGCTTGATCCGGATCATCGATAAAAAGGATTAATCTTTCTCATTTCCAATCGATTTGAAATCAAAAATTTCTGATCAAAGATTAAGCAAAATGAATATCCCGCTGGTGTCCGGTCAGCGGGATTTTTTGTGCATATTTTTTGCACTGCAATTAAATTGCGCACATTTTTTCAGCACTTCCCATAATACCAGCCAGCCTTGATTCACACATCAAGAAACACAAAAATTAAAATTTATCTTTATAAAACAATTGCTTGGAAATTAATTTTTCAAATTGGCACGGCTCTTGAAGAGAGGATTGGCAACAGGTCATTGCCCGATTGCCTCGTTCAGAGCCTCTCGCCAATGGCCCCCCTCAAAACCGAAACAGGGAAAGTCAGGCCATGAAATTCATCACTGCCATCATCAAACCCTTCAAGCTCGACGCCGTACGCGACGCACTCGCTGCAGAAGGCGTCGAAGGGGTCACTGTCACCGAAGTCAAAGGCTTTGGACGCCAGCGCGGCCATACCGAGATTTACCGCGGCACCGAATATTCCGTCAGCTTCCTGCCAAAACTGAAACTGGAAATTGCCGTTACCGCCGACAAGGCTCCCGGCGCCATTCAAGCCATTCGCGAAGCAGCGGCCACCGGCCAAATCGGTGACGGCAAGGTTTTTGTGTTCGATCTGGAACATGCCATGCGCATCCGCACTGGCGAAACCGATCAAGAAGCACTCTAAGGCGCGCTCCCACCCCTTTGCCAATTTCTCGCCAAAGCGCGACAACCAAAAGATCAATACCATGAAAAAGCACATTCTACCCGTAACCCTTGGTCTCTTTGGCCTTATGAGTGGGCCACTATTAGCTCAAGACGCCACCACAGCCGCCGCAGATGCAGTGACATACGCTACCGCATCTGACATCAGCTATATCCTCAACACGCTGCTCTTCCTGATTGGTGGCTTCTTGGTCATGTGGATGGCTGCTGGCTTTGCAATGCTTGAAGCTGGTCTCGTCCGCACCAAAAACGTCTCCATGCAATGTCTGAAGAATATCTCGCTCTTTTCTGTTGCAGGCATCATGTTCTGGCTGGTTGGTTACAACCTGATGTATGAAGGCGTCGATGGCGGCTTCATGGGCACGCCATTGCCAAAAGACATCCCGGCTCCCGGCGACGATTCTGGCGATTATGCAGCCGCTTCTGACTGGTTCTTCCAGATGGTCTTCTGCGCCACCACTGCTTCCATCGTGTCCGGCACCATGGCAGAGCGCATCAAATTCTGGCCTTTCATCATCTTCACCACCATCCTGACCGGCATTCTCTATCCGATCACCGGTTCCTGGGAATGGGGTGCAGGCTGGTTGGATGCCAAAGGCTTCTCTGACTTTGCAGGCTCTACCCTCGTTCACTCTGTTGGTGGCTGGGCTGCTCTTGCTGGCGCCCTGATCCTTGGTGCTCGTAAAGGCAAATATGCTGCTGATGGCCGCGTGATCCCACTGCCAGGTTCCTCCATGCCACTGGCAACTCTTGGTACATTCATTCTTTGGCTCGGTTGGTTCGGCTTCAACGGTGCATCCCAGCTCGCTATGGGCACCATTGAAGATGCTTCCTCCATTTCGCGCATTTTCGCCAACACAAACATTGCCGCGGCTGCTGGCGTGGTCACCGTGGTGATCCTCACTCAGATCCTCTACAAGCGCATGGATATTTCCATGGCTCTCAACGGAGCCCTGGCTGGTCTGGTTTCCATCACCGCTGAACCACTGATGCCAAACCTCTTCCAAGCCGCCTTCATCGGTGCGATTGGTGGCGTGATCGTCGTCTTTGTTGTCCCTCTGCTCGACAAGCTGAAAATCGATGACGTGGTTGGTGCAATCCCTGTTCACTTGATCGCTGGTATCTGGGGCACCCTGATTGTGCCTCTGACCAACTCTGATGCAACCTACGGAATTCAGCTGCTTGGCGTTGTTGCCATCGGTGCCTTCACCTTCATCGCCAGTGCGGCGATCTGGTACGGCCTGAAAGCCACCATCGGAATCCGTGTCTCCGATGCAGAGGAAGCCATGGGTCTGGATAAGGTCGAAGTCGGCGTCGAAGCTTATCCAGAATTTGGGCAAGGCAGCGCTAGACTATAAAATAGCAGCGTAATGGGGAGCTTATCACCCTCCCCTTCAGCCTTGACCCCAGAGGGGGAAGCCAGACAGGATCTCCAAACATCCTGTCTGGCTTTCATTTATCTGCTTACTTTCCCCGCACTTGCCTCACAAACTGTTTAAATTTTAAGCAAAAATATCAATGCCTATTTTTTAGACATTTCATCATTTCTGAACTAAGTTTTTGAAATATTATAGAAATCAATTTTTCTGCCTAATTGGCATACATCTTGAAAGCTAAAATCCCCGAACCAATCAGTTTTGCGTAATTCTTAGGCATTTTGCCAAGAAATATACAAGGGGAATATCAATGGAAGGCCAATTCACTGGGGCAGATGTCTTCTTCGTACTCTTAGGGGCAATTCTCGTCTTCGCGATGCATTCCGGTTTTGCCTTCCTGGAGGTCGGAACCGTTCGTCACAAGAACCAGGTCAATGCCTTGGTCAAGATCCTGGTGGATTTTGCCATCTCTACCGTCGTCTATTTCTTCTTTGGTTTTGCCATTGCCTATGGCACCAGCTTCTTTGTCAGCGCCAGCGAACTATCCGGCGCAGGCAGCTCGGGAATATTCGAAGCCAAAGGCCTGACCCTGGTGAAATTCTTCTTCCTCACCACCTTTGCAGCCGCGATCCCCGCCATCATTTCCGGTGGCATAGCAGAGCGCATGAAATTCGCACCACAATGCTTCGCAACTGTTGCACTGGTTGGCGTGCTCTATCCCTTTTTCGAGGGCCTGATGTGGGGTGGCAATTTTGGTCTGCAAGGCTGGTTTGAAAGCGCTCTTGGTGCTCCATTCCATGACTTTGCCGGATCCATTGTCGTTCATGGCGTCGGCGGCTGGATTGCCCTTGCCGCAGTCATGCTGCTAGGTGCCCGTATCGGTCGCTATACCAAAGACGGTCGTCCGATTGGTATCCCTCCTTCTTCCGTGCCATGGCTTGCCCTCGGTTCCTGGCTTCTGTGTGTGGGCTGGTTCGGTTTCAATGTCATGACCGCTCAATCTCTGGAAAGCATTTCCGGTCTTGTTGCCATGAACTCGCTGATGGCCATGGTCGGTGGCATTCTGTCTTCCCTCGTCATTGGTCGAAATGACCCGGGCTTCATTCATAACGGTGCTTTGGCTGGCCTTGTGGCCGTTTGTGCCGGATCAGACATCATGCACCCAATCGGCTCACTTTTTGTCGGTGGTGTTGCCGGAGCAATCTTCATCTATGCCTTCAATCTGGCGCAGAACAAACTCAAGATCGACGATGTGCTTGGTGTTTGGCCTCTCCATGGCCTGTGTGGCCTTTGGGGCGGCATTGCAGCTGGCATCTTCGGATCCACCGCTCTGGGTGGCATGGGCGGCGTAACCTTTGCCTCTCAATTGGTGGGCAGCCTGATGGGCGTAGCCTATGCTTTTGCAGGAGGATATCTGGTCTATGGCGTCCTGAAAGCAACCACCGGTATTCGCCTCTCATCCGATGATGAACGTATGGGTGCCGATTTGGCCATTCACAAGATTTCGGCCAATCCGGACACGGACATCATGCGCTAAGAGAATTGCACTCCCCGCAGACAGCTCTTTGCTATGAGCTGTACTTAGGTGGCATGAGATGAGACCCTCATGTCACCTTTTTTCTTCAATTCAATCCATTTTCTGGACAGCCTCCGCACTCATGCCTCCCTTTATTAAGCCAGCTGTCCACGCCTTTTCCAAGAACAGGACTTTCTGCCAGTCCTAGACCTAAGGTTTGTCTTGCCAAGATCCCGACAACCCCCTAAACCGCTATCAACACAGTTTTCTATCGACCCTGTCCGAATGGAGAGACATTCATGAATATTAGCGAAATCCCAGCTGGCAAAGACGCACCTGAAGACATCTATGTTGTGATCGAAGTGCCAAAGGGTTCTTCTGTCAAATATGAAGTTGAAAAAGACTCCGGCGCTGTCTTCGTGGATCGCTTTCTCTTCACCCCAATGGCCTACCCATGTGATTATGGCTTTGTTCCAAACACTCTGGCCGACGATGGTGACCCAATCGACGTTCTGGTCGTAGGCGACGCACAGCTGAGCCCAGGCGTTGTGATGCGTGCTCGCCCGATTGGCGTTCTGATCATGGAAGATGATGGAGGCAAGGACGAGAAAGTGGTTGCTGTTCCGCATTCCAAATTGACCAGCCACTATGATCACATCAAAACCTATGAAGATCTTCCAAAGAACCTGATCGAACAGATCAAGCATTTCTTTGAGCATTACAAAGATCTCGAGCCTGGAAAATGGGTAAAGATTGAAGATTGGGCAGGCCCTGAAAAAGCCAAGGAAATGATCCAGACTTCCATCGACAACATGAAGAAATAATCTTCGAAACATTTGATTTGAAAAGGCGCGACCCAACCAGGATCGCGCCTTTTTTGTCTACGCATTCCATAAAAAGATAAGGGGCCATATGGCCCCTGCTCATCAATATATTCATTTGCACAGGATCTTAATAGATACCGGTTCGCAACAGATTGCGAATGAAGAAGATAGCAAGCAGCAGAACAATCGGTGACAAATCCATTCCGCCCATCGGAGGCAGGAAAGCACGAATGCGAGACAGAACAGGCTCGGTCAGCTTCCAGCACAGTTCATAAATGCCAGCAACAATCTGATTGCGCGGATTGACAATATTGAAGGTAAACAACCATGAGAAAACGGCGCTTGCAATCACCACATAGGTATAGAGGCTCAAAACAAGGTCAATCAGATTAATAACAGCAGTCATAATGTCCTCAGCAAACCTAATGCAGGCAAATCATTTGAAAGGTCAGGATCCTGAACCCCGGCTCACCTTATCCATGTAGCGAGCTGTAGCCGCTCCTGCAAGACCTCACGGGCAGGAAAAACAGATAGACACGATTTTAGGCTAAAGAGAGCTGCAAACCGGACGGGCCCAACAGGGCACGCAAAACAAATCACCACCGGACCCATCCAGATCGCAAATCTGGCTACGCAAAACCAAATGCCAGATGACAGGAATTTTGCAAGGAGCGTGCCAGATCAGGCGGGTGGCAATGACAACAAGATCTTGTTTAAAAAATGACCTCAGGCCCAGATATAGGGTTTTATTACCCTTTGTTAGGCTCTCATATCGTGCAAATTGCAATAGAGAATTTGCAATCTGCGAAAGGGCAAAAAATGATGGAGATTACTTCTGGTGATCTGAAGCCTGTCCAATCCATAGATCAAGAAACTGAACCAGCCAGCGCTCAACTGCCGGATCAAAAATAAAACGATTTCGAAAATGATCATGTCGCTGTTTTGCACCCGGTAATTTCAAACGTTCCGAAGCTTTCACTGTCCAGCGATTCATCATTGCGAGCGTCACTTCAGGGTGAAATTGCAGCCCATAAGCTGCTTTTCCATACCGAAAGGCCTGATTGGCAAACAAATCTCCCGTCGCCAGAAGCTCCGCATCCTTGGGAACGGAAAAACCCTCGCTGTGCCATTGATAAACCCGTTCTGGCCATTCCAGCATCTGATCGCCCGCATTTGTGGCATGAACCGGATAATAACCGATTTCGACCTGACCATCTGTTCGAGCGGAAACCGATCCACCCAATTGTTTGGCCAACATTTGCCCACCAAGACAAATGCCAAGAAATGGTGTATCGGCCTGCAAGGGAACATGAATCCAGTCAATCTCGCGTTTGACAAATGCATCCGGGTCATTCGCACTCATGGGACCACCAAAAATAACGGCACCCGCATGCTCATCCATATGAATGGGTAGAGGATCTCCAAAACGAGGACGGCGAATATCAAGATGAAATCCGCGCTGTTCCAGCATCCAGCCAACCCGGCCTGGAATAGATTGTTTCTGATGCAGAACAACCAGAATTTTAGGTTGATCGATGGTCATCCCTATTGATCAACCTGCTGTGCCTGTACGGATTTGCGAAGACGAATGCGATCACGTCTGGACACTCCCAACAATTCAGCTACCCGCCAGACAAGATTGTCTTCAAATTCGTGAATATACCCGTCAGCCAGAACCAATTCCCACATCATTTCAATGATCTGGGCACGTCCATCTTCATCGAGATTACGTTTCAGAACGGATGTGAAATTATAAAGATCAACCGCCTCATTGTCACGCTCACGCGCAATATCAATCAATGCATCGGTTTCATCATCGCTCAGCTCATATCGGCTCTTCAGAATAATGCGCAATGCTTTTTGCTCAGCGTCATCCACCACACCATCGACACTGACAAGATGCACCAACAAAGCAGCAGCCGCGATGCGATAATCCCCATCAGAGAAAAGGGTTGCATCATCGTCTTCAGCTGACAAACCTTTGAAAAACTGCATCAAACTATCAAACATATTCCGTCCTATCTTTTCGTACAAACAGGCAAACTCACCTGACCGCAAGCTCAGTGTAATCGGTCTTCTGTTAAGATAAAGATAGAAAGAAGGCGATATCAATAAGGCCGCACACGCAAAAAAAGCGTGATTACCGCGCGTTCCTGAAAAGTTGTAGACTTTTCAGACAAGAATTCGCATGGAGAAAGCGCGTTCCTGAAAAGTTGTAGGGTTTGCCAAACAAGAGACGCTTGCACGTGGGAAGGGATTTACAGAGCAATCATGTGATTATCAAAAGCCAACCCGGACTGATGATGACTGACCTCAAAGGCTGATTCTGCGGGCAATCCAACCCGGCCGAAATCACCTATACCATTGCTCATCACAAAACCTTTGCCCCATGCGGCGATTCCGCACCCATCACGCAAGGCTGTTTCGCCCAGATAGGTGCCTCGCTCCACATCCCAATAGAGCACCTTGCCACCACGCGGACAGGACGTAGCAACCAGCGAGCCTTCGCCATTACACATGACCGAACCGACATAGTTGCGAAGAGAATAAAACAGATCTTCCGGGATCTCGCTCATACGCACTTCGCCATCGCGCTTGTAGGAACCAATCAAAGGCACTTCCTCGGTCAATTCCCCTTGATGCTGACAACCAAACCAGACACGCTGATCCTTATCGATGCTCATATGGCGAATGGATAGCTGGTGCAGATCAGCGGGCAATTCCATCTGATCCAGCAAATCGCCGCTGGTTATATCAACAAAAGACAGATTGGGTTTCATATCATCAAGATTGAGCTTCACCCGGCGATAATCAGGATGGGTCATGATACCACCATTGGCAACTGCCAAGGTCTTGCCATCCCCCATCAACAATATTTCGTGCGGTCCTACACCATGGGAGAAATGCTCACCAATACGCTTGAAACCAGCCTGCACATCATAGATGCCAATCACTCCATGGGTAATGTCATCTTTATCTGTGAAGGCATTCTCGGCAGCATAGAGAAGTTGACCATCAATCGAGAATGCCCCATGACCGAAATAGTGGCGATCTTCCCGCGCCCAGATCAGGTTAGGCTCAGACCCATTTGTCGGAATGGCCAGCATGAAACGCCCCGGACGACGGGCAAAAGCCACAACCAGATCCCCTTTTGGGGAAACCGCAACATCATGACCACGATCCTCCAGCGGATAGGAAGCAAGAGGGATACCCGCTTCATCGAGCAACTGGACAGCAAAGCTCTTATCTGCCAACCGTACTGCACTGGCAAAAAAGGCTTTGGACTGCGCAGCCAGATCTCTTGGCAATCCAATCAGTCCACTTATCAGAGCCACACCGCCAGCGGCCAACAATTGCCTTCGATCCAACTCCAATGCAGACATGATCAATCCCCATCCAATGAATTGAAGCCGATCACCAAAGCAGCGCCAGCCGCATATTCAGAAATCATCATCTCACCAAAGCCACGCACCACTGTCTCCAGATATTGGAATTGCTTGCGCCCTTCCTCGTCTGTGACAGCCTTTGGCATGCCGATCTCGCCAAGTTTCTTCAGCGTCTTGCTACCATTTTTCAACTCGAACTCAGCCCCGTTGATGATCCACCAAGCATCTTCATCCAACAGCATTTCGAAATCAGCTTCATGGATCAATTGCCCGGCATGATCCAAACTGGATTGCATGGAAATCAGGCTTGCACCTGCTCTGCGGAACATGGCCTTTTTGGGCTTGGCTTTTCTCAACTCTCTACCAACAACAGGAAGCAACTTCACATCAGTAAAATATTGACCATTCGTACCCAGGGCTTTCACCAGTTCGGCGACCACTTCCTTGCCTTCACGATAAACCGGATTGTCTTTGCCTGGCTGGGTGAAGGTCTTGCCAAATCCATCCATGGACCAGGCTTTCACCAAATCCGAGCTGGTTGCCACAATATTGCCTGCGATGGCATACGCAAGCTCACAACGATAAGCGCCTTTTGCATCACCTTTGGTCCAAAGGCTCTCATAACCCTCACCAAACAGCGCATATTCCAGAGCATTCAATCCTTGAAATGCCACCGATCCACTTGCTAGAGCCCCCGGTTCCAGACGCTTGGCATCCTGATCATTGATAGCACGGCGTACTTTTTTCAGCGCAGTGCCTTTGCGATCGGGCCAAAAGAGCAGGCGATGAAAGCGGTTCTCGGATTGCATCGGACCGAAACGCAGGAATTCTACCGCGCCCCACTGATAGACAAGACGGCCAAAATCTGAACGTACAGCATCATGAGCCTCAATGGACGGACTGGCACAGAAGTCTTTGATCTGCGCTTCCATCCGTCCAGCCTGACCTTGCAGACCTTCAAATGATGGCAAAATGTAATTGCCATAGGCCTTTTGAGCGACCTTCTGATAATCCGCCTCCAAAGGTGCAGCAGCTGCAGGCATAACCAGCCCTCCAGCCATAACCAAACCCAATGTTGCGGATATCCATTTCGCCATCATCAATGTCCCAAATTTCATCCCTTACAGGGAGTTCAAAAATGCGAGCAACGCATCTCGTTGTGTCTTTTGCAAACCAACCACATGGTCACGAGCGGATTGTGCTTCTCCCCCATGCCATAGCACAGCTTCCAGCAAGGTGCGCGCCCGCCCGTCATGCAAAAAGGTCGCATCAGGAGCAACATTCTGTGCCAAACCAATACCCCATAACGGAGCTGTGCGCCATTCCGATCCGCTGGCATCACCAATCGGGCGATTATCTGCCAGATCCGGCCCCATATCATGGAGCAAAAAGTCGCTATATGGCCAGATCAACTGGAACTGATGCTGTTTCAAGGCAGCATCACGCCGGGTGACATATTTTGGCTTGTGACAGGATGCGCAACCGGCCTCATGGAAAACTTCTTTGCCCATCAGCACCTGCGGATCGTCGACATCGCGCCGCTCCGGCACCGCTATATTGGCCGTATAGAACACCATCATATCCATTGGCACTTGCGGAATTTCCAGTCCACCCAGATTTTCCTGTCCGCCATGCGGGAAGCGTTTGCAGATTTCCTGAGCGTCCGTGCAATCTCCAAAATGGGAAGGAAGAATAGGAACAGACAGACCAAGATCACCAACCGATGCATGAGAAGACTGCTGATAAACGTTAGGCTCGGTTGCTTTCCAGCCAAAACGGCCAGGCATGATCTCACCACTACGCTTATCTTTCACCCAGTTGATCTTGCCCGAAATGCCATCGCCATCGTTATCGTCAGGATCTGCATTCGCCTGCAGATCACTTGGATGAATGGCATCAATCAGGCCAAGACCAATCATGGCTGTCGCTACGCGAGGAGACATCATCATCTCATCACCCGGATCACCATAACCGAAGTCTCTCAGCTGGAATGTCGGCTTGCGCAACTCAACCACTTCACCATCAGCCAATTCCACCGGAACTGTCTCATAACGCACATCAACCCGCGCCTCTGGCGGCAAACCTGGAAGCGCCCGATCTTGCAATTGCCCGCCATAAACGGGATGTGGAATGGCGTTGGCAACCTTACTAGCAAGGCTCGCTTTTTCCTCTTCGGTACTTGCTGGTACCGACAGGCGGATCAGGAACGTACGCGCATCAATCTCACCCGGTTCAGGTGGATGACCGCGGCCATTGGCCGGATGGCAACGCAAGCAAGAGCGTGCATTGAAAAGCGGCCCCAAACCATCTGACGCCTTGGTCGACGCGGGAGATGAGACCCAGAGTTTTTTGAAAATGGAGAAGCCAAGCTGGAACCATTGCCGATCTTCGCGGCTCAATGGTTTGTTGGCTTGGGAATAAGCTTTGGCAGCAGGCTCGGCACTACCAGTCGCTTTGCCAGCACTCAGAGCCTCGAACGGCTCGGATTTATCGAAAGAGGTTGGCCCTTTCAGAATTGCTTCAACCTTGGCCAGATCAGCGTCTGACAAATCATCACGTCCAGAAGACGCAGATACGGGAGCAACAACAGAAAGGTTCGAGAAAGCGACCAGCGAAAGAAACGCAGCGCCAGACATCAAACGTGGGATGCGTTTGATGAGACACAATGAGGGTGCCATGTCTTGGTCCTGAAGATAGAACAGCTTGCAGAAATCTCGGCCCATCCCGAATTTACCCCTGCAAGTGAAAAGGTTTCTCATCCAACCGCCCCGGTCCGAAAACAATCCGTTCGATACCACCTTCACAGATCATTTTTCAACGATGGATGAACCAAAGAAAGACGGGCTGGAAAATCCAGCCCGTCTCATCAATCTTATTCAAAAACAGCTTTTGGATTGTCCAGGCTGTCAGAGCCTTCCAGCTCGATTTTACCCAGATCCAGCTTAGCAATGACACGCTCGATGGATTTGGTCTGGTCAACGAGGCTATCGATTGCGGCCTGAACCACAGCGTTACCTTCTTTGTTACCTTCACCAATCATCTGGTCATAAGCTTCAACTTTCTCAGCACGCTCAACCATTGCAGAGAATGCCTTGTCGGAAGCCATCAGCTTGCCGGACAGTTCTTTGGACAGGCCAGCATCAGAAGCAGCTACCAGGTCTTTCAGGCTTGCACCTTCAACCATGGAACCATCAACACGCTTGTAGGAACCGTTATAGACATTGAGGATGCCTTTCACGTCATAATAGTGAGAATTATGCGTGTTGTCGGAGAAGCAATCATGCTCTTCTTCTGGATCGTTCAGCAGCAGGCCAAGCTTCATACGCTCACCAGCCAGCTCGCCATAGGACAGGGAGCCCATACCGGTCAGCATACGGGTCAGACCACCTTGGTCACCCTGAGCCATCAGGTCTTTGCGAGCTTCACCACCTTCGGTCCATGCCTTGGTGATGCCTTCCAGATCGGAAATCATCAACTTGGATGCAGCCATCAGGTAATCGATACGACGATCGCAGTTACCGCCGGTGCAGTTTTTGGTGTCGAAATCAGACGCTGGACGGGAACCTGCACCTTTGCCAGTACCATTTACATCCTGACCCCAGAGCAAGAACTCGATAGCATGGTAACCGGTCGCAACGTTTGCTTCATTCTCAGCAGCTTCGTGCAGCTTTTCACCCAGCAGCGCAGGAGTGATTTTGGCAGCATCAACTTTTTCACCATTGATGGTGAGCTCGGTATTGGCGATCACGTTGGCGGTGAACAGAGCATTTTCGTCTGACTCGGTGCCATAATAGTTTTTGTCGGTATAATCAATCAGACCTTCATCGAGAGGCCATGCGTTTACTTTGCCTTCGAAGTCATCAACGATCGGGTTACCGAAACGATAAACTTCGCTCTGCTGATAAGGAACACGAGCAGCCAGCCAAGCAGCTTTGGCTTTGGTCAGATTCTCTTCGGTTGGAGCTGCAACAAAAGCTTCCAGTGCCTTGTCCAGGGCTTTCGCTGTGGTCAGAGAATCGTCGTAAGTTGCCTGTGCGATATCAGCATAGGTTTTCAAAACATCTTTGGCTTCCACAGCAAATGCGGAAGCACTCAACATCAATGCTGGCACAAAAGCTGCCAGAGCAAGGGTCTTTTTCATGTCTCTCTTGTCCTCATGAAACAAAAAATCAGGGCCAATCACGATCTGCCGGATCTTTCCGCCAGCAGTTTCATCATAAATTCCTAGTCATCGGATAGCGGGCGATGTGCGTCAGATGTGGTCTCATCTTTTTCGGGAGCCAAGCTCACCTCTTTATTGGGACCAAAAAACCTGGGTTCGTAAAAACAAAGCCCAACCATCTTCTCAAACGCGCCGTAAAAATCGCTCATCTCTCCTCCAATCCATCAGGGTTCAAGGCCCTGCGCTCAAAGGTTTCTGAATATATTTCTCATATTTTATTACTGAGAGTGATTTGCAATGTCAATAAAAATACCTGCAAAATCAATAGTTTGGAATTATTCTAATTTCATGAGTTTAAAAAGCAGGATTAAAAATAAAATATGAATAGTATCAGCAACTTAATTCCGTCAGAAAAAACACGTACAAATCAATCAGCTCTGGAAATCAAGTGGAAAACAAAAAAGGGGCTGAAATCATTCAACCCCTTTTCCTGCCCAAAACACCCAAAACCATCATCTTCATTGCAAGATTAACGATCTGCGGATAACTGCTCCAGCGAACTTTGCAAACAAGACAAGGCGAAATCCATCTGGTCTTTGGTAACAATTAGTGGCGGCGTCCAGGTCAGAATATTGCCCATGGTGATCTTGAAGGACAGCCCCTGCGAGAGACAGCGATAGAAGATTTCTTCCGCAAGGTCATTGGCTGGTTTCTTGCTGACACGATCCTCGACCAACTCAACCCCGATCAGCAATCCACGCCCGCGCACATCCCCTATCACATCAAAGCGCTCTTTCAACTCTGCTAAGCGTTCAAGGCAATAATCACCCATCAAAGCAGCATTCTCTACCAAACCTTCTTCTTCAATGATCTGCAAGGTCGTCAACGCCGCCCGACTGGTAACCGGGTTTTTCTCATGAGTATAATGACCAATTGCAAAGGACTCACACACATCCAACTCTGAGCGCACCAGACAGGCGGCAATTGGCAGGATCCCTCCTCCTAAGGCTTTGCCCATGACCAGAATATCCGGCTCCACCTCATCATGATCGCAAGCAAACATGCGCCCGGTTTTGCCAAGACCCGTCGGGATCTCATCGAAGATCAGCAAAGCCCCATAATCATTGCACGCTTGCCGTACGGCCTTCCAGAACCCCGTGGGCGGGATATAAGGGGCAGCACGGGCAGGCTCGGCAATGACAGCTGCCACATCTCCTTCCCGTTCCAGTACATAACGCACCATATTGGCACAGGCGAGACCACAGCGCTCCAGATCATCATCGCTTTCAATATTCAAATGGCCATAGGGGCAACGATAACAGCCAAAAGGAGCAACATGCTCTGTGCCCGGTAGCAAAGGTCCCGCAATATGGGAGCGAAATAGCGCTTCACCGCCAACACTGGCCGCACCAAAACCAGCACCATGAAAGGAATCCCAAAAGGAAATGGTCTTGAACCGCCCCGTAGCCGCCCTAGCTACTTTCAGCGCAATCTCATTGGCATCGGACCCGCCAGTCGTGAAGAGCAGTTTTCCAAGGCCTGAGGGAGAAATATTCACCAGCTCTTCCGCCAACTCAGCCGCAACATCACAAGCATAGCGACGCGGAGCGAAGGGTAACTGATCCATTTGTTCGGAAATGGCAGCTTTCAGGCGGGGATGCCCGTATCCGATATGATGCACATTATTGCCATGAAAATCGAGAAAACGCCGCCCTTGCTTATCTTGAATATAGGCACCTTCTGCTTTCTCGATTGCATTCATGCAAGGGGTCGAAACCGACTGCCGCATAAAATATCGAGTATCCTTGGCCACCAGCGCCTGCGTAGGCGCATGGGTCATGGAAGCATCCCACAAAGTTCGGTGATAAGATTGATTGGATTCCCCTTCTCCCAGGGTAATTCGATGGCCCATGATGCGATCCCAAGTGTTCAAAGTTGAGCGGATCCTGCCGAATACAAATCAAGACCCAAATGATACATGGCAAAACAGGGTTACTGGTCCTGCACCCCGTTTCCATTAAATTCTCATAGTACCGATTTAAAAGTCTCTAGATGAAACTTTTAGGCTGCATGTCACGCCCTCTTCCCCTCCCAAACCACCCGATATTACCCTTGTGGGTGGTTTGGGAGGGGAAGAGGGCCTAGCCTAGGACTTTCAAATCAGGCTCATAGAGAAAACACATGATACTTTTATGACTATAGGAAAAAACTATAGTTTAGGGAAGCGTTCCATATTTTTTATGAGGATGGAAGCTCAACACAATATATGAATTATTGAGTTCCCTCATCTTGCCATTGCCAGGGAACAACATATTGTCCAAGCAGCTGGGATATCTGTTCTCGTTCCTCTTCTCCAGCGATGGAAAGACAAGCAATCAGGCCACGCTTCTTGTCTTCGACCACTTTCATGACGCGGCTTTGCAGTCCAGCCTCATCCAACGCCTCATCATAAATGCGAGTGATTGCCAATTTACGCAAATCAGGTTTGAATATCTTGCCAACAGCCGTTTTGGGAAGCTCAGGCAGGATTTCAATATATTTTGGTACCGCAGCCCGCTCATGGATGTGGCGTTTGCAATAAGAGCGCAGCTCATCCATATCAACGCTCGCCCCTGCAACCAGCTCCACATAGGCGCAAGGCAATTCACCAGAATGTCTATCCGGCTGACCAATTGCACCGACAAAAGCCACAGCCTCATGCCCTGCCAACGCCTCTTCGATCTCGGCAGGGTCGATATTATGGCCTCCGCGGATGATCAGATCCTTGGCACGACCCGTGATCCAGATATAACCATCAGCATCAATGCGACCCAGATCTCCGGTTCGCAAATACCGATCATGATGAAAGAGATTATGGTTCTTGTCGGACTCGGTATAAGTAGACCCGGCAAAGACACCAGGATTATCAATACAGATCTCACCCACTTCATCAACACCACACTCTACCGGGCCATCAGGGGTATGATTGAGAATTTTTACGCTGGTATAAGGAAAGGGCAAACCGACCGAGCCGATTTTTTTCTCCCCATGGATTGGATTACAGGCCACCAAACAAGTTGCCTCGGTCAAACCATAGCCCTCGATAATGCCAACACCTGTCGCCTGCTCGAACCGGCGATAAAGCTCAACTGGCAGCGGAGCAGAGCCGGAAAAGGCAGTTTGAACACTGGAGACATCCGCATCAACCGGACGCTGCATCAATGCTGACAAGGCGGTCGGAACAGTGATGATGAAGCTCACCTGCCAGCGCTCGATCAATTTCCAGAAATTATCAAACACTCCCTCCCCGCGATATCCCTGAGGAGTGGGGAAAATACCATGGGCCCCAGAGGCAATCATCGACATCACAATCACATGACATGCAAAGACGTGAAACAAGGGCAAGGGGCACATGAGATTATCCTGCTCGGTAAAAAGCAGTGTATGCCCAATCCAGCCATTATAGATCATACCTGAATATTTATGCTGGGCCACCTTTGGCATACCAGTCGTTCCACCGGTATGAAAATAGGCTGCCACCCGATCACCCTCACTATCTTCGAAGGTCAAGCGATCCGAGGGCTGACTGGCCAATGCCTTGTTGAAATCCAGCAGATCCACATGGTTGCGTTTGGATTCGGGATTTTTCGGGCGGATCAATGGCACAATGAACTTCTTGATCCCGGTCAGATAGCCCAACAGATCCACTTCCAGAACCGTACGCACATTTGGAGCATGCTTGACCGCCTCTGCAACTTTTTGCGCAACATCAGTCTTTGGAAAGGGCTTCATGGTCACGACAACCTTGGCATTGGTCTCGCGCAGGATCGCTCCGATCTGCTCTGCTTCCAGCAAAGGATTGATCGGATTGGCAATCCCGGCCACCGTGCCGCCAATCAGGGTCACTGCGGTCTCCAGACAATTGGGCAACACATAAGCAACCACATCCTCTTCTCCCACACCAAGCGAGCGAAAGAGATTGGCAGCTTGCGTCACCTTTCCATGAAACTCGGACCAACTAAGCGTTTGTGAAGGATCATCAGCACCGGAAAAAAGCTGATAGGAAAAGGCAGGTCGCTCACCAAACCTGAATGCTGTCCTCGACAGAAATTCATACATGGTTCGCGCAACTTCACGCTCCTCCCATGGCATTTCATTCTGAACAGTCAGGACATCATCAAGCGTGGCAAAGTGAACCATATCATTTCCTCCTCCGCTGCCATTGATTGTTTTTGTTCAGGTGATCAAGCCAGCAACGGATTATCTAACCCCAAAGGATAGAAGGCAGATTCCCAACGAGCAAGAGCGAAGGGCAGATTTCTTACCCGCAGCGCGAGCAACCCGAAAGAAACTACGAATACTTTT
Organism: Cohaesibacter gelatinilyticus; assembly: GCF_900215605.1. Taxonomy (NCBI): domain Bacteria; kingdom Pseudomonadati; phylum Pseudomonadota; class Alphaproteobacteria; order Hyphomicrobiales; family Cohaesibacteraceae; genus Cohaesibacter; species Cohaesibacter gelatinilyticus. The sequence continues at coordinate 157,118 of NZ_OBEL01000003.1, forward strand.
CCAAGGAATGACTTTTCACGACGATCAACCCAACTTCACGCCGTCGGCAATCTGACATATCTGCGATGTCTCATTACCCACTATTAAATACACGATCGTCCGGTATCAAAGTCCAAGACAACAAAGACAAAGATAAAGCTCATCATTCAAGCAGATTGCAGTGATGCAGAATGCTTTGGGATTGTCCTTGAAAAAACCTCTCATTCCGACCGAAAGCCATTCGCCAAGAAAGCATCTCAAACCAGATAATTGAGTTAAATTTATTTTAAAATATATAAAAATTATTGTTTTACGATAATTATAGCCATATAAATCACTCAATATATAACATCAGGAGACAGAAATGCCTTTTTCGCTTTCCCGGTTTTTATGCATGTTAATCGCAGGAATGTCCGTGGCTGGCTGTAGCCATATGCCGGTTACAAGCATGATCAAATTATCTCGTATGGATATTTTGGAAACAAATCCTGCTGCAATCCGCATTGCGGTACGCACACCCAACCATATGCGCGTCATGCCTGACAGCGCATTGATCATAATGGCAGGCATCATAAACTCGAAACAAAAAGGTGGTTCGACACAGCCTGAAATAAGTGAAACTTTCGTTCTGAAAAAATCGCCGGAACATACGCTCCCACCCGAATTGGCAAAAGAACAAAAAGCCGATACCCTAATCGAAATCTTCCGTCTCCCACCCGAGGCAATCCTCCGATGGGCAAGATTCCGCAACAATTTCAAGATGCTGGAATCCCAGCACGGCGATGACATGGAAGGATCCATGTCTATAACTGCGGCAAGCTGCAACTTGGGTACCAGCTCAGATAAAACTGACACCAAAAAGAAATCCTATCTGGTGACAATTTATCTGAAACCATCCAGTCAGGAAGATTTTTTCCCATTTCTACGAGATGTGGATCTGAAAAAAGAAGCAGATCTGGAACCGCTCACGAAAAACCTTACCGCCTGTCCATCTCAAGAATGAAAAAACCAGAGATCCAGGCTCTGGACCCATCAATTAAGCGAATTCTGCGAGAACAGTTTTTGCCATTGGCAAGGAGGAAAATAACAGAGAAGGTGAGAACAGAAACCTCGAACCAAGCCAAACACTTTGGGTGGGTGGGTAGCAAAGCGCAAAGAAAGATGGTGCCGCTGATAGGACTTGAACCTACGACCCACGCATTACGAATGCGTTGCTCTACCAACTGAGCTACAGCGGCTCACCAAACTGGGTCTGGAAAGACCCTTAAGATTGCAGAAATGACTGTGAAAACCCTCTGCAATGGCGCTTCTCTTAAACCATTTGCTTGGCCAGATGCAAGAGGGGAAATCAGGATCTGTGCATGCTTGGCAGCAAGTAATCGAAAACCCGGAAAAATCCGGGTTCTCATTCATCAATAAAAGCTCAATTCACTCTGTCAGAAGAGACGAAACCGCTTCTCGGGGGTGTTGGGAACCTCTTTCTTCTTCGGCCCTGGGTCGTCAGGTGCGTGAGGCATGGCGAATTCAACTTCCTTCTGATCTTCATCGTCAGAAATATCCTTCTCTTCACTGCTCTCCTCAGCCTCACCAGAATCCTTACCATCATCCTCGTCATCAGATGCATCAACAACAATTGGTTCTTTATCAGCATCCTCTGAGACAGGCTCGTCAGCCTCGACCTCAGGCTCAACTTCCTTGCCTTCTGGTGCCAGAACCTCAACCTTGTCATCCACAACTGTCGCTACAGCTTCGTCGTCTTTTGTTTCAGACACCTCACTAGGCGCCAAAAGAACAACCTCTTCCTCATCGGAGGTCGCCTCGGCATTGTCCGCATCAATCAATGGACGATCATAATTTGCCAATTCCTGAACTGGAACTTTCCACTCAAAGGCATCAAGCTTGCCTGTTACAGGTGAGGTCGGTTTCCAGCTCTCGCTCACCTGACCATCGGCAGTCCAGGCAGGATCACGATGAGCACTCACTGCGCGGGCAAGCCACTCACGAACCCGACCAAAGTCACCTTCCTGACCCTCTTCCAACTGTGCCATCAACATGCAGATGCGGGGGGTCAGATGCTCTTCCGCCAATGGCTCAAGGATAGCACGAGCATCAATCCATTCACGCGCTTCAAGGCTGGCTTTAGCCAGAGCAAGTTTGGATTCCAGATCATCTGGCATCAGACCGGTCAGGCTACGCACATATTTCAAGCGATCAAGTGCGGTGCCATCAGATTTGATATCAGCATAAGCAATCGCAAGATCCGGATGCGGAGCTTGCTTCCAGGCCGCTTCAACAATCTTGCCAGCTTTGCGCTGCTCACCAAGACTTTTGAGGACCTTGGAAGACAGAATTGCCGCGGCAGTCAGGCCTGGAGCCAGTTTGGTGGCTTCAAGCAGCAATGGGCGCATGTCCTGATCAGATCCACCAGACTGCTCCACTTCTTGCGCCTGAGCAGTCAAAATGACGGCACGCTTGCGACGGAACTCATCTTTGGTGATCTGTTTGGCAGATTGATTCTGCGACAAGGTGACCAAAGCAGCCGACCAATCGCCTGCGGCAGTTTGCATGTCAAACAACGCAGCCCCTGCCCAATTGGCAGACTTGCCACCCTCCATTGCAGAGCGCGCCATTTCCATGGCCTCTTCACCATCGCCACGGCGCTGCGCTTCAATGAATAGGCCACGACGACCAAGTGCACGGGTATCATCATGATCCAGCATGGATTCAAAGCTTTGACGCGCTTTGGTCACATTGCCTGCCAATTGCGCGGTTTGGGCTTCCAGCATCAAGGTCATGGGTTCCTGACCAATCAGCTTGCGCGCCTTTGCCGCCTGCTTTTGCGCCAATGCCAAGTCACCCACACCAACAGCAATCATACCGGTGGAGAGCGCTTTATAACCTTTGTCACGACGACGAGAAGAAAAGAACCCGCCAACCATCTTTGGTGATAGCCAAATGGTGCGAATGGTAATCCAGATCGCAATAGCAACCACCAACGAGGTAAAAAATGCCACAACGCCAGTCAGAAATGTCACTTCAACGCGATAATCCAGCCAATCGACGGTCACAACGCCAGGACGATCTGCAAGCCAAGCCCCACCAAATGCAATGACCAGCAACAGCGCGATGAAAATCAGTGTCTTAATCATAACTCATAGTCCCCAACTTACTGCGCTGCATCTTTGCTAAATTCGGCTCGGATCTGATCCATGGATCCATCAACTGCCAGACGGGCCTGAACCCCTTCATACCAGCTCTTGCCTGCTTCCTTGGCAGCATCTGGCAAGCTGTCCCATTCCGTGGAAATCTCACCAAGACGTCCTTCAGAGACGCGAACTTCGATACGGGCCAATTTATCAGTCAGGCTTTCACCCTCACGCTCGCCGATCGGGCGAATGCGCACCAGATTTTGAGCATTGAGCATAATCTTGTCGACGAGACTTGTTGCGCCAGCTTCTTCTGCTGCTTTCAACAATTTACCAGACAGGGTTCTGAACTCACCCGCCAATGCCTGAGCAGTCGGCGCGCCGGCTTCTGCGTAGCTTTGAAGTGTTTTCACCGCTTCATTGTCTGCTGCAACTTCAGCAAAAGTGCTGAGCGCCGCTGCAAAGCTCTGACCCGACGCCACTGCATTGTTCAAACCGGCAAGTGCGATGGTTCTGGCAGAAGACTGCATCTTCTCAGACAGATTGTTGTCTTCAAGTGAGGTCAGTCGCTCGCCAAGTGCCTTGGCTTCTTCACCCATGCTGTTTCGCATATTGGTGAGATCAGTCACGACATTGTCGATCCGACGATCAGCCGAAGCAAGAACGGTATCCTTGGCCTCTGTCAGACGGGTATCGACAGAACCTGCAAATTCACTTGCCTGTTTCTCAAGATCGGCCAGTTTGCCTTCAGCAGCAGCTATCTGATCAGACAAAGCAGCAAATCCATCGACACGAGAAGCCAGCGCAGTCAAATCTGTTGCCAAAGCACCAAGACGATCCTGCAATGGTGTCAGATCAACCGCCGCAACATTGGTGTTCTCTGAGACACTCTGACCATTGCCCACTGTGTCACCAGATTTCTGATTATCAGCGACAACCGGAGCACCATTGCCAACGTCGGTACCAGGAGCTTCAGAAGTGGCGAGATTGGCAAATTGCGATGATAACTCAGCCAACTTACCTTCAGCTTCGCTCAGACGGCCTTCAAGACCGGAGACATCAACTTCAGGTGCGCTGCCTTGCTCCGATACTTTGCCCTGAAGCTCGGCCAAAGCAGATTTCAAAGCGTCCAACTGCTCGGTTTGAGCAGTTTGTTCAGCAGAAGCCGCATTATCCTGCGGTAGGGAAATAAGGCCTTGTTGCAAACCACCATAACCAAGGCCAAGCGCAACAACGCCACCGAGCAAACCAGCGATCAGGCCACCACCCATACCGCCTTTTTTGGCTTCAACCGGTGTGGGAGCCACTGCTGGAGAAACAGGAGTGCTTTCAACGGCCTCGGATGCGGGCTCTTGCTTGATTTCCTCTGGTGCATCATCGCTATCAGCAGCCACTTGTTCATCAGAGGCTACCAAACTTTCGTCTTCAGGCTTGGCTTCATCAACATCGGAAGATGCTTCAGCTTCAACACCCTCTTGAGACTTCTCGTCGCCTAGCTCGGACTTGGCTTCCTCTTCAGCCACCAGCTCGGAAATTTCCTCAGCTTCCAGATCAATCACCGGGCCAGTTTCTGCTTCAGCCTTGATATTGTCGTCAGCCTTTGGCTCCGTACCTTTACCTTTGTCATCAGATTTACGAGCTGTCATGTCGTTCCTCAATTCCCACCAGCATGGGCAGGGTTCTCTCTCGCATCTCGCGAATTTCTCGCATAACGAGCAGATCCCGCCACCATAACCTAGTCAAAGCTTACCTCTTCACCGCTTCTAGCGATATTATCTTAAATAGTTATGGTCATTTTGCGCACAAACAAGCAGTGATGCTTCATTTGGCATTTCAGCCACAACCAAAGGATAACCTCTAGCCTCCAAAGGCGCGGCAACAGCCCTTGATAAGCAATAATAGCGAAGATTTGCCGCATATTGCGTCAAATTATCCCGATCTATCAGATCCAAAAAAATCTGGGTACTTCTTGCAGAATAGAGCAACACGCCATCAATGAACCCTTCCTGAACAGCCTCGCGAATCACTGAAGAAAAGTGCGCAACCGGACGAGTTTCATAAATGGACTGCAAATGACAGGAAAAGCCACGATCAGCCAGATCCTGATCCAGCTGTCCAGTACGGTGAACACCACTTAAATAAAGAAATGGTCCAGCCTTGGGATCAGAAGCATCAGAGATGACATCAGCAAGTCCGGTAATCTGACCCTGAATATGGATCAGATTTTCAAAGCCGAGAGAACGTGCAAGTTCTGCTGTCTTGCGACCAACGCAAAAAAGAGCCAACCCCTTCAAAGGGGCCAGCTCTTCATCACTTAACATACGAAGTCCATTGCGAGAGGTCACGATCAATCCTTGCCAGCGCTCATTTGGAACGGTGCCGCAAACCCGCTCTACCTCCATGACGGGGGCAGAAAGTCCGCTCATTCCCTTCGCTTCCAACGCTTTCAGGGTTTGGTCCTGATCCTCTATTGGTCGGGTGACCAACAAACGCATGACGTCTCCTTGTCTTTTCGATGCAAATCCAACCAGTTAGATAGGATCAAACGGACAGGATGGCATCAAAAAAGGCTTGTCCAGCCTTGGTGCGGATCTCATTGGCAGCTGCAAGACCAATCTCGGCAGCATCAGATACGGATCCGCTCTTTTCGATCGTGTGATATTCAGTGCCATCTGGCAACAGAACCAAACCGGTAAAGCTCAACTGATCGCCGTCCAGTTTCGCCAGACCAGCAATTGGAGTACGGCAAGATCCGTCCAATGCACCAAGGAACGCACGCTCACACAGAAGAGCACTTTCGGTCTCGGCATGATGAATTGCAGCAAGCATGGAGCGCGTTTCCTCATCGCCAACGCGACTTTCTATACAAATTGCACCCTGACCGACAGCCGGAAGGAAATCTTCCACTTCAATGGCAGAGGTAATCACTTGCGCTTCGCCCAAACGACGCAGGCCAGCGCAAGCCAAAAGCGTGGCATCGGCAACGCCTTTTTCCAGTTTTTCAAGACGGGTCTGAACATTGCCGCGATAGGTGATCACTTCCAGATCTGGACGCAGCTTTTTCACCATGGCCTGACGCCTTAGGGAAGATGTTCCAACAACGGCACCTTCCGGCATTTCTGCCAAGGTTTTATATTTATTCGAAATGAAAGCATCGCGCACATCTTCGCGGGGAAGGAAGGTCGAGATTTCCAGACCATCTGGCAGAACCGTCGGCATATCCTTGGAAGAATGAACCGCCAGATCAATCCGGCCATCCAGCAGTGCTTCTTCGATTTCTTTGGTGAACAGACCTTTGCCACCTACCTCGGAGAGAGGACGATCCAAAATCATATCGCCGGTGGTCTTGATCACCACAATCTCGAACTGATCTTCGCTCATGCCATGAGCATCCATCAGTCGCTGACGTGTTTCATAAGCCTGCGCCAAAGCCAGTTTACTGCCGCGTGTACCGATTTTTACGAATTTTGAGGGCATAAAGCATGGTCCCTGAATTTATGGTCAGCCCGGGTCTGCAATGGCAAAAACAGGGCGATCTGTGTAAAAGTCCGTAATCGTTATACAGCGAATTGGACCCGGCTCTTTGAAATTGATCAATTGCCGGCGACATGTGGCAATAAAATACTGCCAATTATCCCACAATTGCTCTAAAAGCATCACTTAACGGTCCGTACGCACAAACCACAAGTGAAAACTTTGTCAGATGGCACCATATCGAGACCGATAAATAAATAATACCAACGGAGGGAAACAATGACACATAGGATGCTTATCAATGGCTTGCTGACAAGGCAGCTTTCGACGGACAATGCCGGGGCATTTTCCTAGAAAGATAACGATGTTCAGCAAATCATTGATAAGCACCAAAGGCCGATTTTCCAAGCTTTGTGGACAGCGTCCCTGCTGCCTTATGGTCAACCAGACCATGGCGGCATCAGCTCCTCACCACAAAAATCGGAAAGCCCGGTCATATGAGTTATTCTTTCCCTACGTTGGTATCAGGAGCTGGGACGCCGCCCCATGATCATACTTGGCATTGAAACAAGCTGTGATGAAACAGCGGCTGCTGTCGTCAAACGCACTCAGGATGGACAAGGGGAAATCCTCTCCAATGTGGTGCTGAGCCAGATTGAAGATCACGCCATCTTCGGTGGTGTTGTCCCAGAGATCGCTGCGCGTGCTCACGTCGACGCATTGGATGGCATCATCAAGCAAGCCATGGATGAAGCAGATCTGACTTTTACTGATCTTGATGGCGTTGCGGCTACGTCCGGCCCTGGACTGATCGGCGGCGTATTGATTGGTTTGATGAGTGCCAAAGCCATTGCTGCCGCACACAAACTGCCGCTCCTTGCCATCAATCATCTCGAAGGCCATGCCCTCACCGCACGGCTAACCAATCATGCCCCATTTCCTCATCTCTTGCTGTTGGTATCCGGTGGCCATAGCCAGATTCTACTGGTCAAGGGCGTGGGAGACTATGAGCGCTGGGGCACCACAATTGATGATGCCCTTGGCGAGGCATTTGATAAAACTGCAAAGCTTTTGGGCCTTCCCTATCCCGGCGGACCGCAGGTGGAATTGGCTGCCAAGAAAGGCGATGCCAAACGCTTTGCTTTACCCCGCTCCATGAAGGGTCGGGAGGGATACGATTTTTCCTTTTCGGGTCTGAAAAGTGCTGTGCGCCGCGAAGCTGAAAAAACTGCTCCTCTGAGTGATCAGGATGTGGCAGATCTTTGCGCATCTTTCCAGGCGGCCATTTGCGATATTCTTGATGATCGCATCTCCAAGGCGTTGACAACCTTCAAGGAACGCTTCCCGGACATTGAAACACCGCAATTGGTGGTCGCTGGGGGCGTTGCTGCCAACAAAGCTATTAGAGCCACATTGGATGGCGTGCTTGCCAAGCGTGATGCACAAATGATCGCTCCACCGATCAATCTTTGTACCGATAATGGTGCCATGATCGCCTGGGCGGGTGCCGAACGCCTTGCCCTTGGCATGAGCGATCCGCTGGATAGCCCTGCCCAGCCGCGCTGGCCATTGGATCCCAATGCAGGACATAAGATCGGCTCTGGCCGAAAAGGAGCCAAAGCATGACAACTCCCTTTCAACGCATCTCCGTTCTGGGTGCCGGAGCCTGGGGAACCGCTTTGGCCCTCAACGCAGCGCGTGCCGGACGTGATGTCATTCTTTGGGGCCGCGATCACGAAGCCTTGGGCAAAATTGCCAGCGAGCGGCAATTGCCCAAATATCTACCCGATATCACCTTCGATCAACCACTGGAAGTCACGACCGACCTTACAGAAGCAGCCGATGTTGATTGCATTCTGATGGTCACCCCAGCGCAGACAACAGCCAAAATCGCCGAAGACATCAGCTTCTTTGTGCGCAAGGGCACACCGGTTATTCTCGCCGCCAAAGGCTTGGAAAAGAATACCCAGCGCATGATGAGTGAGGTGCTGAAAGACTATCTTCCTCAATCCCGCGCCGCCATCCTCTCCGGTCCATCCTTTGCTGCTGATGTGGCGCGTGGCCTACCCACTGCGGTAACAATCGCAGCGGAGACAGATCTGTTGGCCGAGCAACTCTGCGCCAGCCTGTCCAATGGTGCTTTTCGTCCCTATGCAAGCTCAGATCTGATCGGTGTGCAAATGGGTGGTGCTTTGAAGAATGTTCTCGCCATCGCTTGCGGCATCGTTCAGGGCAAGCAACTTGGCGCAAGTGCCCATGCCGCACTGATGACCCGAGGTTTTGCAGAAATACAGCGTCTTGCCGGCAAACTCGGCGCCCGTCCAGAAACCCTGATGGGACTTTCCGGTTTCGGCGACGTGACACTATCTTGCTCCTCTGCCCAGAGCCGTAACTTCTCGTTTGGTTTTGCCCTTGGCGAAGGAAAAAGTCTGGCAGATCTGTTTGGCCCCAATGCCAAACTCTCAGAAGGTGCTTACACTGCCGGTGTTGCCGTGGAACTGGCCAGCCAGCACGGCATTGAAATGCCGATCGCGCAGGCTGTTGCCAATGTTCTGGACCAATCCATCACCATTGATGAAGCGGTCGCGGGCCTCATGAGCCGCCCCTTGCGGCGAGAGACCGACTAGAGCATATTCCCGAAAAGTATGCGCGGTTTCTAGATCATTCAAACCAATCACAATCACGCTTCGACAAGGAAAAAACATGCATTTCGTCGTAACTTGCCTCGATAAAGAAGGCGCTTTGGAAGTTCGTACATCCAATCGTGATGCCCATCTGGCTTTTCTGGCCGAGAATAATGCGTCCATTCCTGTCGCGGGTCCACTGCTGAATGATGATGGTGGCATGATCGGCTCTTGCCTGATTTGCGAAGCAGAAAGCCGCGAGGCGATCGAAGCAGTGCTAGCCAATGATCCATATGCCAAAGCTGGTCTGTTTCAGTCCGTTGATATCAAACCTTGGAAATGGGTTGTCGGCGCTCCCAAATAATGGGATCCATTTATTAAGGCATTGAGGAGGGATATTCATGGCTTATTGGCTTTTCAAATCCGAACCCAACACCTGGGGCTGGGATCAGCAGCTCGCCAAAGGCGAAGAAGGTGAGCAATGGGACGGCGTGCGCAATTATCAGGCGCGCAACAACATGCAAAAGATGAAGCTCGGCGATAGAGGCTTCTTCTATCATTCCATCAATGAAAAGAGCATTGTTGGAGTGGTGGAAGTCTGTGCTGAAGCGCATCCAGACACTACGGACGATACCGGAAAATGGCATTGCGTCGACATCAAGGCCATTAAGTCCGTAGTCAATCCAGTGACATTGGACGACTGCAAGGCCCACCCGGATCTCGCCAATATGATTCTGGTCAACAATTCCCGTCTGTCGGTACAACCGGTCAGTGAGGAAGAGTGGGCAATTGTCTGCCAAATGGCGGGTATCGAAGCCTAGAGCGCGACTGGAATGGGCAAGATTGAAAACAAACGGCAATTCATTTTGGATCATGCCGCCCTTTTGCCCGTTCCCTTGACACCGGAAATCGAGCTTTATCTGGCCGATGATCAGACGCCTCTTTGGCGACTGGGTGAGGAAGACCTTCTCGAGCTTGGGCTCCCTTCCCCGTTCTGGGCTTTTGCCTGGGCTGGCGGCCAAGCTTTGGCTCGCTATTGCCTTGATAATCCGGATCTTACCAACGGCAAAAGTGTTATCGACTTTGCCTCAGGATCCGGCCTTGTTGCCATTGCCGCAGCCAAAGCAGGGGCAAACCGGGTCCTTGCCACCGATATCGATCCCTTCTCCGTTGAAGCCATTCAAATCAATGCAGAGCATAACAATGTCACGCTTCAAGCCAGCATTGATGACCTGCTCACCTCTGATGCCATTGATCATTTACGCAAAAACCCACCTGACATCTTTCTGGCTGGCGATGTCTTTTATGACGCTGAAATGACCAAAGCGGTGCTAGCCTTACTGGAACCATTGGCGCAACGGGGAACCGAGATTCTGGTTGGCGATCCCAATCGCTCCTGTCTTCCCCAAGACCGACTTGAATTGATTGAGACCTATCAGGTGCCTGTGACCAGAGAACTGGAAGATTATGAGATCCGCTCCACCAAGGTCTGGCGCTTCAGGGTCTGATTGTCCGACAACTCAAACCTTGCACGACTATCCATTCATCCCATCAGGCGGGTTTGGTAATCCATCTGTTCATATAACGCTGAATGATCGGTACAATAACAAAGACCATCATGACAATAATGATCGGTACAAGAACAAGAGAACGCTGCCATAGAGCCCAATCTGGCGTCATGACAACAAGCCCATAGAGCAGGATGGTCACCATTGGATAGACAAAACAGAAAATCAGGAGCGCAAATCGTATGCGGGATGGTTTACGAACTGTATCAGACATGCAATCTTCCTTTCGAGACGCAGTGTTTCGATAACGGAGATATATATGAACGGAACGTTCCGTTTTGTCAAGAATGGCGATGACCATGGCAACTGAACCTAAAAAAACGGGCACAAGACGATCTGTTGGTGCACGCCGCAATCCTGAAACAGAAGCAGCTATTCTCAATGCCGCAGCACAGTTGATTGCCGAAAAAGGCCTCGCCGGTTTCAACATGCAAGAAGTAGCGAAGAGAGCGAAGGCTGGTAAGGCAACATTGTATCGATGGTGGCCCACACGTGGCGCACTTATTTTGGCAGTCTATAAAAGCCGCAAACCAAACTTTGTGTATAAAGACACCGGCTCCTTGCTGGGCGATTTAACCTGGTTTACCAACGAGCTTACCAATATTTGGAAAGGCGAGATCGGTGTCTTTTTCAAAGCCATTATTGCCGAAGCCCAATCAAACGCTGATATTGCCTTGTCTTTGGATACTTATCGCAAGGAACGTCTGGATGGGTTGATTGATCTTTTCACCCGGGCCGAAAAGCGCGGTGAGTGTACAGAAATACCTGATCTGGCAATCAGAGCCGAGCTCCTCATGAGCTTTTTGTGGCAACGTCTCATGACAAACCAGCTGGATCAAGAATGCGAAACAATGATGAAGTTTCTCGCAGATCTTAATCAGCATTCTCCAAACAAATAACCCCCCGCAAAATTGGCGAGGGGTCGAAAATATCCACTATCCCAAAAGACCTTACTTCACCTTGGTGAAATCCTCATGGATGCCGACACTGACACGCACATTGGCGGTGCTGCTGATGCCAGACACTTGCGCAATCTTTTCTTGCTGGCTGCCAGATGGACTATTCCACTGCAGTTCAAGCCAGTTGCGCTCCTGACCCAGATCCACCAGAGCTTCGATCATGGCTTTGGTAATGCCATTGTTGCGGAAATCCTGGCCAACGAACAAAACATCGACATGACCAACGCGCTTGCCGGAGACGGTTTCTGGCAAATCGAAGAAAGTCGCAAAAGCAGCCATTTCATCGCCGCGAAAAGCGCCCAGAACTTCTGCCGTGCGGTCATTCAGCAGTGTTTCAGCATAATAAAGATCCGGTTGGCGCGGAGCACCACGTTTACGCTCTTGTGCGTGGGCGGAAATCAACGGAGCCAAGCCCGCAGCTGCATCCTGATCCAGAATTTTTGTTGTAATCTTGCTCATATATCTACCGCTTGGTTGAGGTCTTCACATCAGCATGGCCAGCCAATGAGTGCTGGTTCAAATCAATCTATCGCAAAGCCTAGCAATCTTTGAGAGATGAACACAGGACTTAACGCAATGTCACACAAAGAATTGATAGTTTTGCACCATTGATCCAGACCTTTAGCCCTTTCAGCAGACACAAAAAAGCCGGACTACAACGAGCCCGGCTTTGAAATCTCTGAAATCTGGAACCAATTAGTCCAGATCGCGCACATCAATGAAGTGCCCCACAACAGCCGCAGCGGCGGCCATGGCCGGAGACACCAGATGGGTGCGGCCTTTGAAGCCCTGACGGCCTTCAAAGTTACGGTTGGAAGTGGATGCACAACGCTCGCCCGGGGCAAGCTTGTCAGCATTCATGGCCAGACACATGGAACAGCCAGGCTCACGCCATTCACAGCCAGCCTCGATGAAGATCTTGTCCAGACCTTCTTCTTCAGCCTGATCCTTCACCAGACCAGAGCCTGGAACGATCATGGCATGAATGCCGTCTTTGATCTTGCGGCCTTTCAGAATCTCGGCAGCTGCACGGAAATCCTCGATACGGCCATTGGTGCAAGAACCGATGAAGATGCGATCAATCTTGATGTCGGTCATCTTGGTATTTGGCTCGAGACCCATATAGTCCAGCGCACGCCTAACAGCAGTACGGCGACCTTCATCTTCGATTTTTTCCGGATCCGGCGTAGCACCATCAATGGTCACCACATTTTCAGGGCTGGTACCCCAGGAAACAATCGGAGGCAGGGAAGCTGCATCCAATGTCACCACGGTATCAAAGTCAGCACCTTCGTCGGTAAACAGGGTCTTCCACCATTGAACAGCCTTGTCCCAATCAGCGCCCTTGGGCGCCTTTGGACGACCTTGGATATAATCGAAGGTCTTCTCATCCGGAGCAATCAGGCCAGCGCGTGCACCGCCTTCAATCGCCATGTTACAAACGGTCATACGACCTTCCATGGACAGATCGCGAATAGCTTCACCACAGAATTCAATCACGTGACCGGTGCCGCCAGCAGTACCAATCTTGCCGATGATGGCCAGAACGATGTCTTTAGCAGTCACGCCTTCACCAAGCTTACCAGTGACTTCCACTTTCATGTTCTTGGCTTTTTTCTGCACCAAGGTCTGGGTAGCCAACACATGCTCAACTTCAGACGTACCGATACCGTGAGCCAGTGAACCGAATGCACCATGAGTGGAGGTATGAGAGTCACCACAAACAATAGTCATACCAGGCAGGGTGAAGCCCTGCTCGGGACCAACGATGTGAACAACACCCTGGCGCTTGTCCAGCTCATCATAATATTCAACGCCAAACTCGGCAGCGTTGGCTGCAAGGGTTTCGACCTGCAGTCTGGATTCCGGATCATCAATGCCCTGACTACGGTCAGTGGTCGGCACATTGTGGTCAACAACAGCCAAAGTCCGTTGAGGCGCGCGCACCTGGCGCTTTGCCATACGAAGACCTTCAAAGGCCTGCGGAGACGTCACTTCATGCACGAGATGACGGTCGATATACAACAGACAGGTGCCATCTTCCTGTTGATCAGCCACATGGGCGTCCCAGATTTTGTCATAAAGGGTCTTAGCTGCAGACATTGCTTTCTATCAGTCCTCTAGAGAGTGTTGATGAAAGGCCGGCAATTGCGCTCCATTCCAAAGCATGTGTTTTGCCTTGTGGGAGCTCAATATCACTTGGCATATCGGGATTGGTCCATCCCCGCCAGCGGGCCTAAAATGTGTTGGCACTGTATTGCGATAGAATGAGGGCCAACGTCAAGCAATATCCGACAAGAAATGCATTCCCAGACGAATGTTTTATCCAAAAGGGCAGTCGATATCGCTCATTAAAACCTCTGCATTATGAGGATTTTTGTGATCTGACGCGAAAATGTGAAGCTGAGGATCGGAACATAGGCGAACCTATTTGAGAACCGGAAGCGAACATTGACAAAGTCAGAGTGCAAAAAGACCATTATGCAGAGGTCTTTCATTTTCGATTATCCTATAAATAGGCCTTGTGCGCAAAGAAAAAAGGCCTGACACCAATTTGGTATCAGGCCTTTGAATTCACAATGGAATAGAGATCTATTCCTATTCTGCTTCTTTGGCAACCTTAGCAGCTTCCTTGGCAGCTTTGGCAGCTTCCTTTTCTGCAGCAACCTTGGCTTTCGCGACGTCGTTAAGTTTACGAGCGCGAGAGTTGGAAGCTTCAACGATACGAGCAGATTTACCGCGACGGCCACGCAGATAGTACAGTTTCGCACGACGAACTTTACCGCGGCGAACAATATCCAGGCTATCAATCATTGGTGAGAACAGTGGGAACACACGTTCCACGCCTTCACCATAGGAGATTTTACGAACAGTGAAGCTTTCGTTCACGCCGCCGCCGGAACGGGCAATGCAAACGCCTTCATAGGCCTGTACACGGGTACGGGTACCCTCGGTCACACGTACGTTTACGCGAACGGTGTCACCTGGGGAGAATTCTGGGATTTCACGCTTGGCAGCAATTTCTGCCATTTGCTCTTGCTCGAGCTGCTGAATGATATTCATGATATTCACTCTTGTTGTATAGTTACGCCCAGAGCGTCCAATGCAGTCCCACCGAGCTGTTTCAGCTGGCTCGATTTGCCACAAGGGCCGGTTCGCCGTACTTGTTGGAATACAGATTGGCGTTCTTTAGCCAAACTCTACACCTTTGTCACCCCCAAAAGTGACTCAAATCCGCGCTTTTTCGCGCTTTTTTGCAATTTGTAGCCACAAAGTTTCGAATCTAGCCAATGAGGCATTTTCAAAGGCGGTTTTCACCCTACTTACGCTCCAGCCACCATTGATGCATCGCTTCAAACACGGGTTTGAGGGCCAACCCATCTTCAGTCGCGCTATATTCCACGCGTGGCGGGACCTCAGCGAAGACTTCACGGTGGATCAATCCGTCTGCTTCCAGCTCACGCAATTGCTTGGTCAGCATGGTTTGGGTGATGCCCTCGACTTCCCGACGCAATTCACCAAAGCGTTTGGTTTCCTTGAAAATCAGTGTTTTCAGGATCGATAATTTCCACTTGCCACCAATCATCGAGAAAATAATTGGTGCCGGGCATAGAGCATCTTGTTCGGCATCCATGGCAGATTTATCCAATAGTATGTTTTTCAATGCTTAGTACGAAAAAACTGCCTACTTTTCAACTTGGAGCAATATTGCAATCATTGAGCAAGATGACCTGCGCAGTCACATCTAACCATCTTACACAGACATTCTCAGATCATCAGGATTGCCAAATGAACATCATGCACATCATTCTTTTGAAATTCGGCCCCAATAAATCCGATGCCACAAACCATATGGCTGCCCACAATGCCTGGATAGCAAAAGGCATCAGTGATGGAATCTTCCAATGCGTCGGATCACTCGATAGCGGCGGTGGATGCATTCTGGCCAAGGGTGAAGACAGAGAGACGATAGAGCAAAGGGTCAAGAAAGATCCGTTTGTTCAGCAAAATATTGTCGAGCCAGAGATATTTGAGGTTGACGTCAAACGAACGTCCCCTGACTGGACCCATCTTTTCGCGCCTGCTCTGAATTGATCTTTCCGGACGACATGAAAGAATGCTAAGCAGTAAGCGTATAATCACGACCATTTCCCTACCAATTTCAAAGTTTACAACAATGCAAAGCATTCTTTCTTTTAGTCCTTCTATCACCCAAGACATTGAAGCTGTCATCAAGGAAAAACTCGCTACTATTGAGAGGGATCACAATGTCCGCATTCTCTTTGCCATTGAGAGTGGAAGTCGTGCTTGGGGCTTTCCTTCCCCTGACAGCGATTATGATGTTCGCTTCATCTATGCGCATCACCCTGACTGGTATTTGAGCATTGAACCGGGTCGAGACGTGATCGAGCTGCCAATCGAGGGAGATTGGGACATCAATGGGTGGGATATCCGCAAAGCCTTGGGATTGCTGATCAGATCCAACCCAGTTTTGCTGGAATGGCTTACCAGCCCAATTCACTATGTTTGGAATGAGACAATCTGCAATCACTTGCTCCAATTTGCGGGCAAGACCACATTCGGGGAATCATGCCTGCATCACTACCGAAATCTGGCTAAAAAGCAGTGGGACAAGCATATAGGAGAGAAGCCGGATGTCTCGCTCAAGAAGTATTTTTACGTCTTGCGGCCCGCTTTGGTCATTTCCTGGATCAGACAAAATCCGACCCTGGTACCACCAATGAACCTGCAAGATCTCATTGCCGGTCAAGATTTGAGTACGGACCTCATTGAGCAGATAGGTCGATTGCTGGTATTGAAATCCGCCACCAAAGAAATTGGTAGCGGCGACCGTCTCCCGATCATCGATGCATTCATTCACGAGCAAATCGCCTGGACTGATACAATTGCAAGGGAAGACAAGCGATCAGACTTGCGGGCAGAAGCCGATGAGCTTCTAAGAGCAATCGTCAAGGGATCGATAGTCTGACGTACTATTTGAGACTAGCTGGAAACGTGTTTAGTGCGCTTCTCGTTGGATTGGTTTCACAATCCAACGCAAAAGATTCGCACCAGCAAAGAGTTTAGAGCCTGTGTGATGAATGCAATTCATTCCAACAGGCTCTAAAAGCTCTATTCTTCCAGATTTTCCTGAATAATTTCGTTGGAGACATGAATATCGATTGTCTCCAAACCATCTGAGCCCACGCTTTCAAATTTGTGGGGCATATTGGCGGGAGCAAAAACAATCTGGCCCTCTTCCGCCTCTATTGTTTCCCCATCAACCGTGAATAGCGCTTTTCCCTTACGTATGATGAAGACTTCATCATATGGGTGACGATGAAGTTGCGGCCCCTTGCCAGCCTCATCCGTTGAGAAAAATATCACGGATGCGTTTGTTCCAAAAACAAGACCATCAAACTTGCCGCTCCAAACGTCCGGCTTTCTGGCCCAATTTGATCGATCAAGGATAGCAGCTCCGCCCTCGCCAATTATTGAAGCAAAATTCTTGCTTTTTTTACCTGAGGATTGTTTTTCCAGAGCTGCCCAAGCGGCATATAGGTCGGGACGGCGCTCACGGGTCAGCTCGATTGACTGTTCCTTGCGCCATTTGGCAATCTTGCCATGATGGCCAGAGGTCAGGATTTCCGGGATTTCCTGGCCTTCCCAAACGGTTGGGCGGGTATAATGCGGATATTCCAGAAGGCCGCTTTCAAAGCTCTCCTCTTCACCGCTTTCCACCTTGCCCATCACACCGGGCAGAAGACGAACCACAGCATCCATTAGCACCATGGCACCCAGCTCTCCGCCAGAGAGGATATAGTCGCCAATGGAAATCTCTTCCAGCTCGCGACTATCAATAACGCGCTGGTCAACACCCTCGAAACGCCCGCAAAGCAGAATGGCTCCACCAGCGTCTTTCAGTTCGCGTACTTTTTCTTGCGTTAGCGGTTTGCCACGAGGAGACAGCAGGATACGAGGGCGGGTATCCCCCTCACCGGTCACATGATCAATTGCACTGCCAATCACATCAGGACGCAGAACCATGCCGGCCCCACCACCAGATGGCGTATCATCGACATTGCGATGCTTACCTTCGGCAAAATCGCGAATGTGAACAGCTTCCAAAGACCAGAGCCCTTTTTCCATCGCACGCCCGGCAAGTGATGTTCCGAGCGGTCCTGGAAACATATCCGGATAAAGGCTCAAAATGGTGGCTTTCCAAGGGGCTGCGCTGTCTTTGTCCTGCTCACTCATGACTATGGCCCTTAATTCTGATCTGCTTTCAGCTCATCAGACAAATGAGACAGATCAGCCGCCTGCCCTTCTTTGCGCTTCTCCGCAGCGTCATCCCCATCCAGAAAGCCTTCTGGCAATACGATCACAACTTTGCTGTTTGCGATATCGATTGTCGGTACGACTTCCTTGGTGAAAGGCAGTAAAATGCTTTTGCCGCTCTTTGGCGCAACATCAAGCAATTCACCCGCGCCAAAATCATGCACAGCCAGAACAGTGCCAAAATCGGAACCGTCTTCCAGCTCGGCCCGCAAACCCATGAGATCGGAATGATAGAATTCTTCTTCTTCCAGTTCAGGTAGTTTGTCCCGATCAATATAGAGCTTGGTACCATTCAGGCTTTCGGCATCATTGCGAGAGGTAATTTCCGCAAAACGAACAATGAAGACAGTCTTTTGCGGCCGGGCAGACAATGCCTTGAAAGAGCGACTTCCGTCTGCGCTATGGAGTGGACCATAAGCTTTCAGGCTATCAGGATCGTCAGAAAACAATTTCACCCGCACATCACCGCGCACCCCATTGGGCGCACCGATTTGTGCAATACAGACTTTGCCTTCCGGCTCTTTGGCAGCATTTTTTGCCATGAGGAGATCCATCCTGAAGCAAGAGGAGAAAAGGGCTCATACACCCTTATCAGAATCAAAAAGGGAGTCCTGACGTCAAGCCAGAACTCCCTTGAAAAAGCAGATCTTATTCTGCGGAAGCAGCTTCTGCAGCAGCGGCAGCAGCTTCTTCTTCTTTCATGCGCTTCTCTTCGAGACGCTCTTTCGCTTTCGCACCCATTTCAGCTTTCTTAGGGTTGTTGCGAGCAGGACGCTTGGCGATACCGGCAGCATCCAGGAAGCGAAGAACACGATCGGTAGGCTGTGCGCCCTGTTTGATCCAATGTTCGATGCGATCAATTTTCAGAACAACGCGCTCATCGGAATCTTTTGACAGCAGTGGGTTGTAAGAACCAACTTTCTCGATGAAACGACCATCGCGAGGAGAGCGAACGTCAGCAATAACGATACGGTAGTAAGGACGTTTTTTGGAGCCACCACGAGCCAGACGAATTTTAAGAGCCATTGAATTTCCTTTCGAAGTTCGGCGTATTTTTGAAGGCCAACTTTTTATTCTGCCGGATCATCCGGTCTTGACCTCTTTGTTTCTTGCCAAAGAGAAGTAGAGATACTTGTCCCTAGCGTTTCTTCTTACCCTTGCCTGACATTCCGCCAAGACCGGGGAATTTCGGTCCTCCCATTCCGGGAAGGCCTGGCATTCCACCGGGTAACCCACCCGGAAGTCCGCCTGATAATCCTCCGGGCAGTCCCCCACCCGGCAATCCTTTGGCCAAATCACCGACATCCGGCATCTGACCTGATTTCTGCATTGCTTCCAGCTCAGCTGGATCAACATTCGGCATACCGCCACCGAAGAGACCACCAAGACCACCTTTGGCTTTGCCCATCTTCTTCATCATGTCGGCCATCTGACGATGCATTTTCAGCAGCTTGTTGACCTCGGCAACCTGAACCCCGGCACCCGCTGCAATACGTTTCTTACGGCTAGCCTTGAGCAAAGCCGGGTTGCGGCGCTCCTGACGGGTCATGGAATTGATGATGGCAACCTGTTTGTTGACGATGGAATCATCCAGATTGGCCGCAGCCATCTGCTTCTTCATTTTGCCAACACCGGGCATCAGACCCATAATACCGGACATACCGCCCAGCTTGGCCATCTGACCCAACTGCTCTTTCAGATCTTCCAGATCAAACTTGCCTTTGCGCAATTTCTCGGCAGCAAGGGCAGCTTTTTCGGCATCGATGGTCTCAGCGGCTTTTTCCACCAGCGAAACAATATCGCCCATGCCAAGAATACGGCCAGCAACACGCTCGGGATGGAATTCTTCCAGCGCATCTGCTTTTTCACCAACACCAAGCAGCTTGATCGGCTTGCCGGTGACCGCACGCATGGAAAGCGCAGCACCGCCACGGCCATCGCCGTCGACACGGGTGAGAACAATACCGGTGATACCAACGCGCTCATCAAAGCTCTTGGCAACATTCACGGCATCCTGACCAGTCAAACTATCGGCAACCAGCAAGATCTCATGCGGGTTGGCGACCTTCCTGACCTCAGCCATCTCGACCATGAGCGGCTCATCAATATGAATACGGCCAGCTGTATCGAGCATCACGACATCAAAGCCGCCAAGACGACCAGCATTCATTGCACGATTGGCAATCTGGGTCGGACCTTCGCCTTCAACAATCGGCAGGGTCTCGATACCATTCTGCTCACCCAATACTCGCAGCTGCTCCTGCGCAGCAGGGCGGCGAGTATCGAGAGATGCCATCAGAACTTTTTTCTTGTCACGGGTCTGCAGGCGCAACGCGATCTTTGCGGTCGAGGTAGTTTTACCAGACCCCTGCAAACCAACCATCATGATCGGTACAGGAGCGGGAGTGTTCAGATCAATAACCTGACCCTCAGAACCCAGCATCTCGACCAACTGGTCATGAACCAGCTTGACCACCATCTGCGCCGGGCTGACCGATTTGATCACCTCAACGCCAACAGCCTTTTCCTTCACCTGTTCGGTGAAGCTGCGAACCACATCCAGAGCAACATCAGCCTCGATCAAAGCTCGGCGAACTTCGCGCAGAGCAGCATTGACATCGGACTCCGATAGCGCACCGCGCTTGGAGAGCTTGTCAAATATGCCGCTTAGGCGATCCGATAGAGAGTCAAACATGTATCGCTCCTTCAAAATCCCGTTACAGTCTGTCTAATCTGGGCATCCTGAGGTTCCTTTACCAGTAGAACCCTTTGAAAGATCAAGGGCCACATAGCGAAAAATCACCCGAGGGCGCATCGCGCTGTCGGATGGGGACCTGCGGGCTCGCTTTATACCTTTTCGGGGCCTGCTCGGGTGCTCAAATTGTCATTCTGCTTCAAGAGAATGCGGCTCTATTACGCTCAAATCCCCCAAAGGTCAACAAGAGTCTTGGAGAATCAGCGCTTTTCCGCGCTATTCATAGCCTTGCCTCCATCTGAGACCGTTCTCGAACGAACCTATAAAAAGCAATGATATACGGGACAACAACCATAGGAAGAGCTTTCAGCCGGCTATCATTCAGCGCTGATCGCTCCGCGTCGTGCCAACATGCCAAGATGCCGAACATTGGACAGGATGCATTGCGCGCCCGCTTCCTGTAATTCGCAACGACTACCATATCCCCAAAGCACACCAGCAGACGCAATGCCATTGGCATGCGCCCCCACAATATCGTGCTTGCGGTCGCCAATCATGAGAGAGCTATGCGGGTCTGCACCACTCTTCTCCAAGGCATAGGCCAGAAGCTCTGCCTTGTTCGACCGGGTACCATCCATCTCGGCACCGAAAATGTGCGAGAAAAAATGCGACAAGCCGAAATGATCAAGGATTCGCTTGGCAAAAATATGTGGTTTCGAGGTCGCAACATAAAGCTCACCGCCACAATCTTTCACGATATGAAGCATTTCCTGGGTGCCATCGAACACACGATTTTCATAAAGGCCGACATCAGAAAATCGCTCCCGATATAATGCTATGGCCTCATCCGGATCTGTATCAGGCACGAGTTTGGCAAAACTCTCCTGCAACGGTGGACCAATGCACCAGTCCAGATCATCCGGCTGCTCGGTGATACCCAATTTATCGAGGGCGTAACGAATGGAGCCGACAATACCCGGCTTGGGATCTGTCAGCGTACCATCCAGATCAAAAAAGATATGTTTGACCATGAAGTTGGTCGACCTCTTGCAAAGCTACTCAATACACAGGCTTCCCCAAAACAAAAGGGCACCTAACTGACTACAATTAGAGGCGCGAAAACTTCTAAAAGCCTTAACAAAAAGGAAAATTTCAAATGTACATCTATCGAGGATTCAGAGCTTGATCCCAGTTTTTCCATAACTTTGTACAGACTCCATCCCCAAGCTTGGTCACAATTAATCCCCAGATTTTCCACTTGACCAAAAATAGACCCGTAAAGCTTCAAATCCCTTGTCAATCAACAGAAAAGCTGCGTTTGCTAGCGATCAAACACAAATAAACGGAGAAATTTTATGGCTCTGGATCTCTGGTTGGCCTTCGCTCTTGCCTCCATGACCCTGCTAACGATTCCCGGCCCAACGGTGCTCTTGGTGGTCTCTTATGCGTTGGGGCAAGGGCGGCAAACGGCATGGGCTTCTGTCCCCGGTGTTGCTCTTGGTGATTTCACCGCCATGACGATCTCACTACTGGGGGCCGGAGCCTTGCTCGCAACCTCGGCCACTTTGTTTACCGCCATGAAATGGGCTGGAGCCATCTATCTTGCCTGGCTCGGTATCAAACTTTGGAAAGATCAAAGCTCTCTGGATGATCTGAAAGCAGCAAAAGGCAATCTGAGCAACAAGTCCATCTTTCTCAATTCCTTTATCGTCACCGCGCTCAATCCCAAGGGCATTGTCTTCTTCGTGGCCTTCGTCCCACAATTCATCGATCCGGCCCAGCCAGCCTTTCTCCAGTTTGCTATTCTGGAAGCTACTTTTGTGATCCTTGCAACGATCAATATCACACTATGGGCATTGCTGGCCGGTCGCCTGCGCGAGCGCTTCAAACATCCAAAGAGCTTGCAAAGAACCAATAAGATTGGTGCCGGTTTCCTGATTGGAGCAGGTTTCATGACCATTCTTTTTGGTCAAAAGACCTGACAATTTCGATCAACCAGTTAAGGATCAACAACGATTCCGGCAATTTGCCGGAATAATTCCTCACGATTGTTCGATCACCCTCACCCGCCTCTATCATTTGAATATTTATTCGCTAAGGTGCAATCAAACATTCCTTCCCAATCACCCTCTCTTATGAGAGGTAAAGACCCGATGGAGCTGTCTCATGGTTCATTTCTGGCTTCGCGATGAAGATCGCGCCACCGAGCGCCGCACCGCCCTCACCCCGAAAAATGCCAAAGCCCTGATCGAAAAAGGCTTTCAGATCACCGTTGAATTGAGCGACAAGCGCGCTTTCTCCAACGCCGATTATGCCGAAGTTGGTTGCGCCATGACCGATAGCCGGTCCTGGGTGAATGCACCAAAGGATGCCATTATTCTGGGTCTGAAAGAATTGGCTGAAACACCTGCCGAGCTGACCAACAACATGATCCATTTCGCTCATATCTATAAGGATCAGACCGGTTGGGAAGCAGAGATGGCCCGCTTCACCAAAGGTGGTGGTCTTCTTTACGATATCGAGTTCCTGATAGGTGACAATGGCCGCCGCGTTGCAGCCTTTGGCTATTGGGCTGGCTGGATGGGTGCTGCCCTTGGAGCCCATCGCCTGCTCGAGCGCCGCGCTGGCAAGAATGAGATCTCCAATGGGGTTTCTCCTTACGAAAGCCAGACTGTCGTTATCGATAAGCTGAAAGCTTTGGCAGCTGAAGGCAAAGACGACATGCCAACTGCCATCGTGATCGGCGCAAAAGGTCGTTCTGGCACCGGTGCCACCGAATGCCTGGAAGCCATCGGCATGAAAGTTACACAGTGGGATATCGAAGAAACCAAGAATTTGGATCGGGATGCCTTGCTCGCCCATGACATGATGGTCAATTGCGTGCTGATGATGGGCCCAGGTCTGCTTCTGGCAACCAAGGAGCATCTGGCGGCAGAAGGCTCCAAGATGAAGGTTGTCTCTGACGTTTCCTGCGATCCTTTTTCCGACTTCAACCCACTGCCAATCTATGCAGAACCAACCAGCTGGACCGATCCAGTGATCGAAGTGGCAAAAAATGGCCAGGGTGACGCTGTCGAAGTCACCTCAATCGACAATCTCCCATCTCTGCTGCCAGCTCAGGCAGCTGAAGAATTCTCTGATCAGTTCCTACCATCTCTCGCGCGCTTCCCTGAAGGGCCAGAATGGGTGAATGGCAAGAAGAAGTTCGATGAAATCAAGGAAAAAGCTGGCCTGTAAGACCGCTAAATCCTGAACGCAAAAAAGGCCGGATCAATGATTCGGCCTTTTTCATGAAAACTTGATTTTTCTATTTCAGATCCAGACGAGCCGCACCAAAGATTGGTCCCGGATAACCCTTCACATCGGCTTGCAAAAGCACCGCATAACCGTCATAGCCCATTTTTCGGGCTTCACTCATTGGCAATTCTACATTCATGGCTTCACCATGCCACATGCCGATGGTGCGCATATCACCGACCACATTGTGATAGATAATCTTGCGACCACGATTTTCGCCGCGCTTGATATCCGCGCTCACCTCACGCTTGTAATAGGCAAGGATCAAGTTGCCTTCATGATCCTTTGACATGCCTTGCGGGCGCGCACCAATCCGAACATTCAACACGTCCCCATTCTGCTCCAAACGCATCGGAACAGAGACATCTTTCTCAAACCGCTTGATGGCACGAGACACATCATTGCGACGGCTTCCCACCACATGCACACGACCGTTGATCACCATTTGAGGGGTATAAACCCGACGATCTCCGCGAAGGCGGGCATAATCTTGCTGGCGAAGCGTATGCTCGTGACGAGCATTCTCGTCCTTCCAGCCAAGATAATCCCAGTAATCCACGGCTTCCGTCAGTGCAATGATATTGGGATTCCCCACCATTTCGCCCAGCAGCTTGTCGGCAGGTGGACAGGAAGAGCACCCTTGCGAGGTGAAAAGCTCGACAACAATGGCTGAATTGTCTTTTGCGTAGGTCGGCTGAGTTGCTACAGCGCCAGCCAGAACACCAGCACCAATCGCCAACATCGCAAAGCGTGAAGTCAGGCGAGCCAAACTGAAGCGACCAAAGGAGATCTTTGAAGAATGTTTATAGATCATGCATTTGGCCCTCTTATTGACGGGATAAAGACATGAGAATGCGGGGGAACGTTAATCATCATGCTGGCAGTTAACTTAAATTGCCCTTCAACTGCCAATCACAATCCCTTGAGAGCGCGTGAGGAGAAGCAGGCAAATCTGATTTTTTGCCAGACTTAACCCGTAAAAACCCGTAAAGTAACAACCATAGATAATTGGCAGAACTATATGGAGATCGGTTTCATGCCTTTAAACGAAGTGAATTGGCTGGCAGCCATTATTTCCGCTCTGGTAGGATATGGTCTTGGCGCTGCCTGGTACATGTCCCTTGCCAAACCCTGGATGGCGGCGGTGGGCCTTTCTGAAGAAGACATCAAAGGACCGGACGGCAAACAAAGCCCCATGCCATTTGTCATTGCAGCCATCGCCAATCTGGTGATTGCAGCCCTTCTCTATGGTGTGCTTGTCCATGTGGGAGATTTCTCAGTTCGTCGTGGCCTGATGTCTGGCCTGATGATCTGGCTTGGCTTTGTCGCCACAACCCAAGCCGTCAATTATGCCTATCAAATGCGCCCTCTTCGTCTCTGGGTCATAGATACCGGCTATTGGCTGATCAATCTGTTGGCACAGGGTGCTATTCTTGGCTGGTTTGGCGAAGGCTAATCCCTTACCAACCTCTTTTCAAATCAAGTGGTGCTGAGCAAAATGGATGTTTCGCTGTTCAGCACCCCTTCTACAAGCCGTACTTCCCGCAAAACCCGGTCAAAGTCCGGCAAGCTTGGTGCCTGAATTTCGGCCACCAGATCCCAGGCCCCATTGGTGGTATGAAGTGCCCGCATTTCCGGCATACCACGCAAGCGACGAATGACCTGACTGGTTGATTTTCCAACCACTTCAATCAGCATCACAGCCCGGATCCCATCCAGATCATAATCCTCACGCACGCGCACGGTAAATCCAAGCAAGGCTCCGGATTCCATCAGGCGATCCAAGCGATTTTGTACCGTGCCTCGCGATACGCCCAATATCTCCGCCAGCTTGGAGAGGGATGCTCTCCCATCGCTGCGCAGCAAGGAAATCAGCTCTCGATCCAGACGATCATAAATATGCTTGGCGTTACTCATCAGGCTGTCCAAATTGTAATTTTGCTAAATCTGATTGTACATTTTGCATTTTCATAGCGCAAATTTTGTAGAGTTTCACCATTTTGTCTGATTTTTTGACCCCGTACCATGGAGAACAAGCAAACAAGACCAGCAACCTTCTTTCTCCTGGGAGCCAACCTGATGACATCCCCAAATTTAGACAAACTCAATATTGTCCCATTCGTCAGCGTCGATAACATGATGAAACTGGTTCTCACCATTGGCGTGGAAACCATGATCAAAGGCATCGCTGATCAGATTGAAAGCGACTTCAAACGCTGGGAGCTCTTCGATAAGACCCCACGTATCGCTTCTCACTCCAAGGAAGGCGTGATCGAGCTGATGCCAACCTCTGACGGCGAGGTTTACGGCTTTAAATATGTGAATGGCCATCCAAAGAACACCAAGGAAGGCCTGCAAACCGTAACCGCATTTGGCCTGTTGGCTGATGTGGATTCCGGCTATCCAGTTCTTTTGACCGAAATGACCATCCTGACAGCATTGCGTACCGCCGCAATGTCTGCGGTTGCTGCCAAATATCTGGCACCAAAAGATTCCAAGACCATGGCCATGATCGGCAATGGTGCGCAGTGTGAGTTCCAGGCGCTGGCTTTCAAACATATTCTCGGTATTGAGACTGTTCGCTTGTTCGACATTGATCCAGTCGCCACCGACAAAGCGATCCTGAACCTGAAAGACAGTGGTCTCAATGTCATTCGCACCACATCCCATGAGGAATGTGTGTCCGGCGCTGACATCATCACCACCTGCACGGCTGATAAACAATGCGCCACCATTCTGACCGACAACATGGTTGGTTCTGGTCAGCACATCAATGCGATTGGCGGCGATTGCCCAGGAAAGACCGAGCTGCACAAAGACATTCTGCTGCGCTCCGACATTTTCGTGGAATTCCCGCCACAGACCCGTGTGGAAGGTGAAATTCAGCAGCTGGATGCTGATCACGAGGTCACTGAATTGTGGCAGGTCATCACTGGCGAGAAAGAAGGTCGTACCTCCGATCAGCAAATCACCCTGTTTGATTCGGTTGGCTTTGCCATCGAGGACTTCTCTGCCCTGAAATATCTCTACCAGGCCATCAAGGACACCGAGTTCTATGATGATCTGGACATGATTGCTGACCCGGATGAGCCACGCGATCTGTTCGGCATGGTCCAGCGTGCAAAGGCAAACCTTTAATTTTGGCCAGCTTCCAAAGAGAGATTTGTCATGTCCCAGCCAAACATGCGCCCCTCTATTCAGGCCCCTGCTGCTGTTATCATGATCAGACCCCACCATTTTGTGGTCAATGAGCAGACGGCGGCAGACAATGCCTTCCAAAGAACTCCTGCATCCAGCGATCAGGTTGCCCGTTCGGCATTTGATGAAGTCACCAAAATGGCAGGTGATCTTCAAAAAGCTGGCATTACGGTCCATCTGTTTGAAGACGAAGGCAAGGAAACACCAGACTCGGTGTTTCCAAACAACTGGTTCTCTACCCATGCCGGTGGTCACGTTGCCATCTATCCCATGAAGCCGGAAAACCGCCGTCGGGAACGCCGCTCCGATATCATCGACATGCTCAAGCATGATTATCGCGTGCAGGACGTAATCGATTATTCCGGTCTGGAAGCCGATGGGCTGTTTCTGGAAGGAACCGGTGCCATGGTGCTCGATCATATCGATCGCGTCGCCTATGCCGCTAAATCCGACAGAACAGATCCGATCATTCTGGAGCGCTTCTGCACGCACTTCAACTATGAGCCGATGGCTTTTGATGCCACCGACCGGAACGGCAATGCCATCTATCACACCAATGTGCTGATGTGCATCGCCACCGACTTTGCACTCATTGGTCTGAATTGCATCAAGGATCCACAAAGACGGCAGGAAGTGAAAGATCGCTTGGAATCTTCCGGTCGCACAATCATTGATCTCAGCCATGATCAGATCGAACAGTTTGCGGGCAATGCAATTGAGCTTCAAAGCCCGGAAGGACGAGTTCTGGCTCTGTCACAAACGGCTTTTGACAGCCTGTCAGATCAGCAAAAGGAAGAGATTGAGCTATCTGCCAAATTGCTTCCCCTCAGCATTCCGACCATCGAGCATGCTGGCGGTTCCGTTCGCTGTACCTTGGCAGGCGTTCATCTTTTGCCAAGACCGCAATAACAGATCAAAGAGATCTCCAAGACATTATAGACCCGGGCTGAGCCAATCAGTTCGGGTCTTTTCATTGGCGGGTCCATTTGCTTTTGCTAGGCTTAGGACTCATTAATTCTGCATATTCTGTTTGCTCTGAAGTATTCAGATAGAAGAACCAATGACAAAATAAGGGTGGCTCCCTTTTTGCAGTCATTGGTTCGATAGATGGATGCTTCAGGGCAAACCCGAAGGGCAAGGTGCTTTTACCCGTTGGCCGCGTTGTAAAATCTTGGAAATGCACCACATTGCCGCGATTTTACGCCTTGCCAACAGGCAAAATTATCCTCGCAGAATGTGCCTAATTAACGGGTCCTGAGCCTAGATTAAGAGAGACCAAACCAAAGGACCGCTCCGTGACTAATCAGGATATCTTTCTTTGCAACAAATCCGATCTGAAACAGACCGGAGCCTTTGGAGCAACAATTGACGACACAAATGGCAAACTGGATATCGTCATTATCGACATGGCCTTTGATATATCAGCTTCTAAATCTTTCCTGCCAAGCGAGGAAAGCCTCAAAGCCTATATCAATTCCTGCCCACATTTGAGTATGCCGATGGAAACCTTTGATCATGAGTTTTTAGACAAGGAAGACCCATCCCTGATCGTCTGCTCTACCCATGGTGCACGTTTTCGAAGCACGGATGGTTTTTGTCTGTCGGGTCCATGCAGCGGATCATCCTTAACGCCTATACCACTTACGTTCACGGAAGAGGCCATTTACCTCAAGATCGAAAGTATTGATATTTAACCTATTGAGATAAATATAGAAAAAACGATCCTCTAATTCGAAAAAGCAAAAAATAAGCGGTTGCAATTCTTCTGTGAATGACAACTCACTCTCTACCAAAGAGGCATGGATCACAGCTAGACGCTGTGGGGTCACCTGAGCATAATGGGCGAGACCGTTTTGAGTGGTTCGCATAGAACCATTCCTCATTTTCATTGGACAAGTTCTGGGAGGAACGCATGTCGGAGAATGTCTATCCCGTACCGGCGGATGTGGCAAAAGACGCCCTGATCGATAACGATACTTACCTGTCTATGTACAAGCAGTCTGTTGAAGACCCGGACGGCTTTTGGGGTGAACAGGGCAAGCGCCTGGACTGGATCAAGCCTTACACCAAGGTCAAGAACACCTCTTACGACTATCACAATGTTTCCATCAAATGGTTTGAAGATGGCGAGCTGAACGTTTCCGCCAACTGTATCGACCGTCATCTGGAAACCCGTGGTGATCAGACTGCTATCATCTGGGAAGGTGACGACCCGGCTGATGATGAGAACATCACCTACAAGCAGCTGCATGAGCGTGTCTCCAAACTGGCAAATGCCTATAAGGAGCTGGGCGTTGGCAAGGGTGACCGCGTCATCCTGTATCTACCAATGATCCCGGAAGCTGCCTATTCCATGCTGGCTTGCGCCCGTATCGGCGCGATCCATTCCATCGTCTTTGGTGGCTTTTCTCCTGATGCCCTGGCCGATCGCATCAATGGTTCCCAAGCCAAACTGGTGGTAACCGCGGATCAGGGTTTGCGCGGCGGTCGTAAAGTACCGCTGAAAACCAACGCCGATGCAGCCTTTGAAAAGGTGAAACATGACGCCAAAATGCTGGTCGTCAAACGCACCGGTGGCGATATCCCAATGGTTGAAGGCCGCGATGTCTGGTATGACGATGTTGTTGGTCCAGCATCCGCGGATTGCCCACCAGAGCCAATGAATGCAGAAGATCCGCTTTTCATTCTCTATACATCCGGCTCCACCGGCATGCCGAAGGGCGTGGTTCACTCCACTGGTGGCTATCTGCTTTACGCTTCCATGACCCATCAATATGTCTTTGATTACAAAGATGGCGACATCTATTGGTGTACTGCTGATGTGGGTTGGGTAACCGGCCACTCCTACATCGTTTATGGCCCACTGGCCAATGGTGCCACCACCGTAATGTTTGAAGGTGTACCGACCTATCCATCACCATCCCGTTTTTGGGATGTATGTGAGAAGCACAAGGTCAATATCTTCTACACCGCGCCGACCGCTATCCGCTCCCTAATGGGTGCTGGCAATGAGCATGTCGAAAAGGCAGACCTTTCCACCTTGCGTGTGCTTGGTTCTGTCGGTGAACCAATCAACCCGGAAGCCTGGAAATGGTATTACGAAGTCGTCGGCAAGGAAAAATGCCCGATTGTTGATACTTGGTGGCAGACCGAAACCGGTGGCATCATGATCACGCCACTTCCAGGTGCTACCGATCTGAAACCAGGGTCAGCTACCCGCCCATTCTTCGGCGTTCAGCCTGTCATGCTCGATAATGATGGCAAAGAGATTGCTGAGACTGAATGCGAAGGCATTCTCTGCATCGCTGATAGCTGGCCTGGACAGATGCGCACGGTCTTTGGCGATCATGATCGCTTCGTCTCCACCTATTTCGAGACCTTCAAAGGCTATTATTTTGCAGGTGACGGCGCACGCCGCGATGCAGATGGCTATTATTGGATCACTGGCCGCGTTGATGACGTCATCAACGTATCCGGTCACCGTATGGGTACCGCCGAGGTCGAAAGCGCCCTCGTAGCGCATCCTAAAGTCTCGGAAGCTGCTGTTGTTGGTTATCCGCACGACATCAAGGGACAGGGCATCTATGTCTATGTCACTCTAATGGAAGGCGAAGAGGAAACCGAAGATCTTCGCAAAGAGCTGCGCACATGGGTTCGCGGAGAAATTGGCCCAATTGCCTCTCCAGATCTCATCCAGTTCGCTCCTGGGCTGCCAAAAACCCGCTCCGGCAAGATCATGCGCCGCATCCTGCGCAAAATCGCTGAAGACGATTTCGGTAGCCTTGGCGATACTTCCACTCTGGCAGATCCAGCCGTTGTTGACGATCTGATCGACAACCGCCAGAACCGTTAAGAAACGATTTGGCTCGAAAATAACAAACCCCCGTCGGGCAACCGGCGGGGGTTTTGTTTTGGCTATCCTATCAGAAAGATAGCTCAGATCACTTGATTGAGCTGAAAACTCAATCGAAGGGATAGCGGATATTCAGCGCATCCAGATCAGCCTGACGTGGCTTGCGACCGAGCTCAACTGCATTGGCAACGCGAGCGGCATGTGGCAACTTGGAAAAAACATCTATTACGGTGCGGGTAGATTTGTTCAGACGGTGAAACATCGGATCAACTCGTTATCACGGGGACAGAAAGCAAGGGCAGACCCCTTACAGGCCCGCACTGTAGAGAAATACCTAAATGTGAGAATTGC
The DNA here is from genome assembly GCF_900215605.1 of Cohaesibacter gelatinilyticus. NCBI lineage: Bacteria > Pseudomonadati > Pseudomonadota > Alphaproteobacteria > Hyphomicrobiales > Cohaesibacteraceae > Cohaesibacter > Cohaesibacter gelatinilyticus. The sequence goes on from NZ_OBEL01000003.1 coordinate 188,601, forward strand.
TAAGTCGATCAGGCAGATCTGCTGATTATGCATGGCTGCGCGGCCAAACTGGACAGAATTGCCTCTCTCGCTCACACTGTCTGACAGATTATAGCAATCAGCTAAACACCAGTCTTGGGAGCAAGACCATGCAATTAGGCGCCTTTTCCATCAGCTTGTCGGTAAAAGATCTGAAAGCCTCACAGAGCTTCTATGAAGCTCTCGGCTTTATCACCATGGGTGATTACTCCGATCAAGGCTGGATGATGCTGAAAAATGGCGACACCATCATCGGCCTTTTTAAAGGCATGTTCGAAGGCAACATGCTGACCTTCAATCCCGGTTGGGATCAAAATGCCCAAAATCTTGATGATTTTGATGACGTCAGAGTGATTCAAAACCATTTGAAAAAGGCAGGAATTGAACTGAGTGAAGAAGCTGATCCAGATAGCAAGGGCCCAGCTCATATCACACTGAAAGATCCAGATGGCAATGTAATTCTGATAGATCAGCATCGAAGCTGATCTATCTAACATAGCAGACAAACAAGCCGTTCTAGATCAACACGCACATCCTTGGCTAACGGCGCTTTAAGAATAAGGGACTTTCCGGTTTTGCAGTCTTGTGAGAATGGACGCACCAAATCTCCTTTGGCCAGCGCATCTTCCACCAGACAAGCATGCCCCATGAGCAGCCCTGCCCCGGCTTTTGCTTCTTCCAAAGCCAAACTATAAAGCGAATAGCGCGAACTCCCCGCTCTATCCAGCAAGGAAATACCGCTTTCCTTGCTCCAAAGCGCCCAATCCCGTTCCCAGGTCTGATCAATCAGCAAAGTCAAAGCGCTATAGTCTGGATCAGTTTTCAAGCTTTCCGCCAGACTTGGACTACAGACAGGGAAAATCACATCTTCAGCTAGAACATATTCTCCTTCACTCCCTGTTGGATCCCCAATGAAGAGAGAAAGATCAAACATCTCGCGATCCAGATTGGGCGCACTTTCCAATGCGGTCACTGTCAGCTCCGCCTGGGGCAATTGCTCACGAATGACAGCAAGTCTTGATGGCAACCAAAGCTGAGCCAGAGCTGGCAATGTGGCAACATGAATCTCTTGTTTGGGTTTGAAACCACGCAGAATTCGCGTTGCTGCACCTATGCTATCAAAAGCTTCCTGCAGCAATGGTGCCAATGATTTGCCTTCGTCAGTCAGTAAGACACCATTCGGTGACCTTACAAAAAGCGCAGTGCCGGCCCATTCCTCCAACAGCTTGATATGTTGGGAAATCGCACCAGCTGTGACGGACAATTCATCCGCAGCCCGCACAAAACTCTGCAAACGCGCAGCCGCTTCAAAAGCGCGCAAAGCATTAAGAGGGGGGCCTTTGGGGCGGGGTGGAGAGACACTCATCTATCGCCTCTGTTTCTCTAGCCTTAGTTTTTCTAAACGCAGGAATAGTAAATCTGGTTTGCGCTGCGAGTAAAGAGAAGAGAAGCTGGTCATAGGAGGAATTTTGCCATGACAATCGCTATTCGAGATTGGGTCCCAGGCCCTTGTGAGACCTATATCCAGACTATTGCCAACAAGGCATCCAGCCAAACATCCGCAACGCTTTTGGCACGAATTGAAGAATTGGCTGAAGAAAATCGCACCATTCATGAAAAGCAGTGCTTCAATCTCAATCCTGCAACCAACGTGATGAACCCACGGGCGGAAGCCTTGCTGGCATCTGGGATCGGCTCTCGTCCATCACTGGGATATCCGGGCGATAAATATGAGATGGGTCTGGAAGCGATTGAAGAAATCGAAATTCTAAGTGCCCAACTCTCAGCCGAGATTTTTGATGCGGCTTTTGCTGAAATTCGCGTACCTTCTGGGGCTATCGCCAATCTTTATGGTTTCATGGCAACTTGTAAGCCCGGTGACAGCATCATTGTGCCCCCAGCCACAATAGGAGGCCATGTCACCCACCATTTGGCAGGCTGTGCCGGCCTATTTGGAGTGAAATCGATCGAAGCGCCTATCTCTGCAGATGGTTACACAATCAACGTCGATGCTTTGCGTGATTTGGCAAAGGCAGAAAAGCCAAAGCTCATTACCGTTGGTGGCAGCCTGAACCTGTTTGAGCATCCAGTCGCAGAAATCCGCGCCATTGCGGATGAGATTGGCGCCAAAGTCATGTTCGATGCAGCCCATCAATGCGGCATCATTGCGGGCAAGGCTTGGAAAAACCCACTGATTGAGGGTGCACATTTCATGACAATGAGCACTTATAAAAGTCTTGGCGGTCCTGCTGGTGGCCTGATTGTCTCCAATGATGCAGAAATCGCCAAAGCACTGGATGCCATTGCATTCCCGGGAATGACGGCAAATTTCGACGCCGCCAAATCTGCAGCTCTTGCCGTCACCATGCTTGATTGGCGCGATTACGGCCAGGCTTATGCCTCTGAGATGATCGATATGTCTGTCTCATTGGCATCTGAGCTGGATAAGCAAGGTATACCAGTCTTTGAGGGAGCTAACGGTTTCACCCAGTCTCATCAGTTCGCAGTTCTTGCCGCTCCCTTTGCAGGCGGTCAGGCAGCCTCGAAAAAGCTTCGAAAAGCTGGTTTCCTTGCTTGTGGCATCGGCCTGCCAATTGATCCGGTTGACGGTGATCTCAACGGGCTCAGAATTGGAACACCGGAACTGGTGAAATGGGGCATGACCAAAGAACATGCACCAGAACTGGCATCTCTGATTGCCAAGGCCCTGAAAAGCAATGATCCGGAAGCAATGCTGGCAGAGGTCTCAAACTGGCGTCAAACCTTTGAAAAGCTGCATTTCATTCACGCCTAAAACACGAAAGGCAGGCTTGGAGCGCGTTCCCAAAAAGTTGAAGCACTTTTTGGATAAGAACTCGCTTGAGAATAAAGAGTAAAGCCTGCCTTTTTCTTTGAATAGAAGTGCGATCCAGCACCCTATTCTTTCATGGCAAAAGTCATGGCATCTTCCATGGAAGCCGGTTCTTGCGGCAAACCATCAAACATATCGACCACCTGCTGAAGATCGGCGACCAGATTGCCCAATCGGCTGGACATACGATTATGGATCTCTTCTGCCAATCCGGGATATTCATCCATCACACGGCGGAACAATGAGCGACGAATTTGGATGACACGCAAGTCTTCAACAGCAGTCGCCATCGCAGAGCGGCGGGTTTCCGCCACCAAAGCAAGTTCCCCAATCAGACTGCCCGGATATAGATGCTGACTATCCAGATCCCGTCCATCGCTGGAAATGGTCATGCGCACTTCGCCATCCATGATAATGAAGGCAGAATCGGCAAGATCTCCCTGACGAAACAGAACCTGCTTGGCCCGATAAGAGCGCGTCTCAGCCCCAAAAGCCAAGAGCCGCAGCTGCTCATCAGTAAAATCAGCAAAAAACGGCACTTGCCGCATAAAATCAATTTCACTATCCAAGCTCATCGCATCATCCCCAAAACTATTTTGGCACTCTCCGCTTTCCCAATAAACAAACAAAAAAGCGCGCCAACATTGTGGCACGCTTCTTAATGAGTTCCAATGCCTTGTTCAAGGCAAATTCGCAATCAGAACCGAAGGACGTTATGGCACAAGCTTGTACCCACCAGCCTCGGTAATCAACAGCTCTGCACTGGACGGGTTCTTTTCAATTTTTTGGCGCAAGCGATAGATATGGGTTTCCAACGTGTGCGTGGTCACACCTGAATTATAGCCCCAAACCTCATGCAGCAGCACATCCCGGCCAACCGGTTTGTCACCAGACCGATAAAGAAATTTGAGGATTGAAGTCTCTTTTTCCGTCAAACGAACTTTTCCACCCTGCTCATCAGACAGCAGTTTCGCAGCTGGCTTAAAGGTATAGGGGCCAACACTGAAGGTCGCATCTTCGCTATTTTCATGCTGTCGCAATTGAGCACGGATACGGGCCAAGAGCACCGCAAAACGAAATGGCTTGCTAACATAATCATTAGCGCCAGCTTCCAGACCCAGAATGGTATCAGAGTCGGTATCGTGGCCAGTCAACATGATGATAGGGGCTTTGAAATCACCTTTGCGCAGCAATTTCACAGCTTCGCGGCCATCCATGTCAGGCAGACCAACATCCATGACCAGCAAATCAAAATGATCAGATCGAGCCGTCTGAATGCCTTTAGTGGCGCTTTCTTCCTGATACAAATCGAATTCTTCATATAGAGAAAGCTGTTCTACCAGCGCTTCGCGAAGTTCCGTATCATCATCAACAAGCAGAATTTTTCTAGCAGTCATAATCGCATCCCCAGATTGGCTCCAGATGGTATCAGACATCCGATCCACCCGCTTGTAGCCTTGCGACCAAAATTGGTACCTTGAATTTCCATCATCTAAGTGCTCAAGTGGTGGAAAATCAAATCACGAGCAATCACGTCAATGTCAGTATGACGTGAATAATGACGCAAAACTCTCAATTCTTGATGAATCTTGTCACAATTCACACAAAACCCGGCAACCCTTTACAAGGCTTGATAAAATTAGGCCTGAAAACCTTCCCCTGCGCTTTGGGACGCTCAGGAATCACCTCGCAAAAACGAGAGGGAGACGGTGCAACACCCCTGCTCGATTGCAAGGCTCTTTACGGATTTTACCGGCCGGACAAAGGCCCTAAACCAATTTCCCGTCTGCCTTTCATCGCTCTACACCCTAGTATGGGATGGTGTGATGAAAAAGGCCATGCCTTGTATAATCGCCCGGTAAAACTTCCATTCAAATCATCACACGAAAAGATGTGGCGTGACGACGAGCTCTATGACATTGGTGTGGTTCTGGATTTCAACATATCATCCCGCATGCAGAATATGGGAAGCGCCATTTTTTTTCACATAGCACGGCCGGGCTTTACCCCCACAGAAGGGTGCGTAGCCGTACGCCCTATCGTGATGCGACAAATCCTGCCGCTCATTGGACGAGATACAATTTTCAAGCTCGGTTAGACTGGATAGCCGCGTTTACCGAAGATAGCACTGCCAACACGCACATGGCTGGCGCCTTTGGCAATGGCCTTGTCGTAATCACTACTCATACCCATGGAAAGCTGATCAAGCCCATTGCGTTTTGCAATCTCGGCAAGTTTGTCGAAATGCGGTTCCGGATCTTCATCAAAGGGCGGAATGCACATCAAACCGTTGATCGGCAGGGAAAGCTCTTCACGACAAAATGCAATGAACTCGTCCGCTTCGTCTTCCGCAATGCCTGCTTTTTGGGGCTCATTCCCGGTATTGATCTGCACGAAAAGTTGCAATTGCTTATTCTGCTTTTCCATCTCAACGCGAATGGCTCGTGCAATCTTTGGGCGATCAACCGTATGAATCACATCAAAAAGCGCAACTGCTTCCTTGGCTTTGTTTGATTGCAAAGGCCCAATCAGATGAAGCTCAAGATCTTCAAACTCATCACGCAGCTCTGGCCATTTACCTTTGGCTTCCTGTACCCGGTTTTCACCATAAATTCGGTGCCCCGCTTCCAGTGCTGGGCGAATATGGTCGGCATCAAATGTCTTGGAAACAGCAATCAGGGTCACATCCCCCGGACTTCGTCCTGCTTCGCTCTCACTATTGGCAATGTCTTCCTTGACATTTTTTAGCTGCTTTTTGATGCCCATCTGTCTTACCAAAGATCCAATCAGGTTGTTATATGGCCCGTTAAGGACCAGCGCATTATGCACGAAGCAAGCGGCTCTTCAATTGCCGATATACAAGATTGTCCCAGATTGTAGGGCAATCCCTGCTTTATATCGCACATAGCACCTGTTTGGTCTTGACCAATGCCATCATTTCTGGTGATGGTCAGCCCTGAAAAGTGATGAAAAATCGAGGCATTCCGGCATATTCATGGCTAACGAACGCTACAACGCACGCGAAGCGGAAATTCGCTGGCAACAGACCTGGGACTCCCAGAAAATTTTCAAGACCGAGAACGATGATCCAAGACCAAAATATTACGTCTTGGAGATGTTCCCGTACCCATCCGGCCGCATCCATATGGGCCATGTGCGCAACTATGCAATGGGCGATGTTGTTGCACGCTTCAAGCGCGCCAAAGGCTTCAATGTTCTGCACCCAATGGGTTGGGATGCGTTCGGCATGCCAGCTGAAAATGCAGCGATGCAAAACAAGGTTCATCCAAAAGACTGGACCTATGAAAATATCGCAACCATGCGCAGTCAGCTGCAGCTGATGGGCCTGTCTCTCGATTGGGATCGTGAATTCGCGACCTGCGACGTTGACTATTATCATCGCCAGCAGAAACTCTTCCTCGATTTCGTCGAAAAAGGCCTCGCCTACCGCAAGAACGCCAAGGTCAATTGGGACCCTGTCGATCAGACTGTTCTGGCGAACGAACAGGTCATCGATGGCAAAGGCTGGCGCTCCGGTGCAGAAGTCGAACAGCGTGAGCTGACCCAGTGGTTCTTCAAGATCACCGACTTTGCCGAAGACCTGCTATCTGAGATCGACAACCTTGATCGCTGGCCAGACAAAGTGCGCACCATGCAGCGCAACTGGATTGGCAAATCTGAAGGTCTGCAAATCCGTTTTGAACTGAATGGTGATGCTCCAAACGGCGACAAGGAAATCGAGATTTTCACCACTCGCCCTGATACGCTCTTTGGCGCGTCCTTCATGGGACTGTCGGCAGATCATCCGTTGACCAAGGCCCTCGCCGAAAACAGTACAGAACTTCAGGCCTTTGTCGAAGAATGCCATAAAACCGGCACATCAGCTGCCGAGCTGGAAACCGCAGAGAAAATCGGCTTTGACACAGGGCTGACTGTCAAACATCCACTTGATGAAAGCATCACCCTGCCCGTCTATGTCGCCAACTTCATTCTGATGGACTACGGCACCGGTGCTATCTTTGCCTGCCCAGCTCACGATCAACGCGACCTGGATTTCGCTCGCAAATACAGTCTCTCCGTCACCCCTGTCGTTCTGCCAAAAGGCGAAGAGGCGGCAAGCTTTGATGTCGGTGATGAAGCTTATACCGGTGAAGGCGTTATCTTCAATTCCCAGTTCCTGGACGGAATGAGCATCATCGACGCCAAAAACGCCGTTGCTGAAAAGCTGGAGGCCATCAAGATCTCTGGCAAAGCTCAGGCGCAACGCAAAACGCAATATCGCCTGCGCGATTGGGGCATTTCCCGTCAGCGTTATTGGGGTTGCCCAATTCCGATGATTCATTGCGATGAGTGTGGCGTGGTTCCAGAAAAGGCAGAAAATCTGCCAATCCAGCTTCCCGATGACATCAACTTCGACAAGCCGGGCAATCCTCTGGATCGTCACCCAACATGGCGTCAATGCTCTTGCCCGAAATGTGGCAAGGATGCCCTGCGCGAAACCGACACCATGGACACCTTCGTGGATAGTTCCTGGTATTACGCACGCTTCACTGCACCCTGGGAAGATAGCCCGACAGACAAAAAAGCTGCTGATGAATGGCTACCGGTCGATCAGTATATCGGTGGTGTCGAGCATGCCATCCTACATCTGCTCTATTCCCGCTTCTTCTCCCGCGCCATGCGTGAGACCGGTCATCTGAGTGTGAAAGAACCTTTCAAAGGTCTCTTTACCCAGGGCATGGTCGTGCATGAAACCTATAAGGGCGAAGACAATCGCTGGGTTTCTCCCGCCGAAATCACTATCAACGAGCAAGACAACAAGCGCACGGCGACCCATAATGAAACCGGTGAAAGCATTGCTATCGGTTCCATTGAGAAGATGTCCAAGTCCAAGAAAAATACCGTGGACCCAACAGACATCATCGAAAGCTTCGGTGCTGATACCGCTCGCTGGTTCATGCTGTCAGACAGCCCTCCCGAGCGTGACGTGATCTGGACAGAAGCTGGCGCAGAAGGTGCTCATCGTTTCGTACAACGCGTCTGGCGCCTCACACAGGATGTTCAGAGTGCCCTGCAAGGCCAGACACCAGCCAGACCAGACAATCTCTCTGGCGACGCCCTGACAGTACGCAAAGCCGTTCATAAAGCTCTGGCTGCGGTAGAGAGCAATATCGAACAGCTCGGCTTCAACCGTGCTGTGGCTCAGATCTATCAATTGGTCAACACCATTGCTTCCAACGCCAAGCAAGACAAGCTTGAAAAAGATCCATCACTGGCTTGGACAACGGATGAAGCGATGGAAATCCTCATCCAGATGCTGGCACCAATGATGCCTCACCTGGCGGAGGAATGCTGGAACCATCTCGGCAAAGACAGCTTGGTCGCAACCAAAGGCTGGCCTCAAGTTGACAGCAAAATGTTGATCGAAGATGAGATCACTCTGCCAATTCAGATCAATGGTAAAAAACGTGGTGAATTGACAATTGCCGCCGATGCAGCCAAAGCTGATATCGAGAAAGCCGTCTTGGCCTCCGATCCTGTCATCAAGGCATTGGATGGCAAGGCACCACGCAAAATCATCGTCGTGCCGAAAAGGATCGTCAATGTTGTTGTCTAAAAACCATTTCACAAAATCCCTCTCCCTGGCTGCATTGCTTGGCTTGGGGTTAATCGTCTCCGGCTGTCAGGTTCAACCGCTTTATTCAACAACCACACAAAGTGGTCAAACTCTGGCAAGCGAATTGGCATCAGTTGAGATTTCTCCGGCCAAAGACCGTGTTGAACAGGAAGTACGAAATCATCTGATATTCGCCTTCACTGGTGGCGGAGAAGCTGCTCAATCAGCTTTTCGATTGGAGCTGACAACCAATAAATCAACGTCAGATTTTGGTATTGAAGCGGGATCAGGGCTATCATCAGCAGCTCGCGTATCACTAACGGCAACATACAAACTGATCCGCTTGTCTGATAGAAAAGAAGTCACCAAAGGTTCCAGCTTCTTCACCGCGTCCTATCGCAAAGGTGCGCAGCGCTTTACCAACGACAGAGCCCTTCGTGATGCGGAAAACAGAGTAGCAGAACAGGTAGCAAACGACATTCAATTAAGATTGTCGTCTTATTTCGCAGCGAACAAATAAGCGCTCGTCAACAGACAAAATCTTTGTCTCTGGCTCCACCTTGCAAGCTTTGAAAGCGGTAGATATCTTCCATCTACCGCTTTCTTTTTGTCCAAATGCCAATGCGTGAAATACCAGCACCAAAGTTAGAACAAGAGATCCGACAATATGGCAGATATAAAAGCCAATATGGTAGACAGCTACCTCAATCGGCCTGATCCCAAGCACCGGGTTATTCTTATCTATGGTCAGGATATTGGCTTGATAACCGAGCGAGCAGAGCAAATCACCAAAACCTATTTGGCAGATAATAATGATCCCTTTGCATTGTTACGCTTGGATGCTGGCGAAATCACATCCGATCCTTTACGCCTCGCAGATGAGGCCAATACCATCTCCATGTTTGGTGGATGTCGAGTCATCCTCGTTCATTTAAGCGGCAACAAATCAATTGTACCGGCACTGGAGCCTGTTCTCTCCAGTCCGCCAAGCGACGCCTATATCGTAATCAAGGCAGGTGATCTGAAGAAGTCGGCCCCGGTTCGCAAGACCATTGAGAAGGCACAAAGTGCCGTCGCCTTGCCATGCTATGTTGATGCAAGAGACGCTCTGAACAAGATCATAGATGAAGAATTGGGACAAACCAATCTAGGCATCTCCAACGATGCCCGCATGATGCTGTTGGATAATCTGGGTGCCGACCGCATGGCATCTCGAGGTGAGATACAAAAACTCTGCCTTTATGCCATGGGACAGGAAACCATAAGCGAAGACGATATCGAAAACATCGTCGGCGATGCGTCCAATCATCAAATCGACATGATCATTGATTCCGCCGCGCTTGGAGACATTGATCAACTGGACCATCAATTGGAACAAATCCTGGGAAGTGGCCAATCCTCATCCGTCATTGCAACCGCTAGCTTACGCCATTTCCAGATGCTGGAGCGATGTGTCAACATGATGGATAGCGGTACACCTGCTCAATCCGCTTTACAAAAAGCCGGTCCCATGATCCATTTCAAGCGCAAGGCTCGCGTACAAAATCAGCTTCGTCTCTGGTCCAGCAAAAAAGCGGCACGCGCTTGTGAGCTATTGGCAACAGCACTTTCCAACAGCCGAAAGAATTATCACCTAGCCGATACCATCATCAGTGAAACGCTTTTGATGATCGCTGCGACAGCACGCAAATCTCATCGATAACCAGATTGATTTCAGATCGTTTCTTAGTCCTATTCCACATGAAATACACATCTTATACAGCATTGGTATCTGATCGTTTCACGTGAATCAATATTCTAAATTTCCAAACAGAAACGTGCACAAACCCCTGATTTTCAAATATTAAAACAACCCAAATAAAAAGGCCGGACATATGCCCGGCCTTTTTATTCACATCTGTGATTAATTTTCAAATCAGCCAGTACGCTCTAAAAGAGCAATGATCGCATCCAACTGTTCCAGAGATTTGTACTGGATCTTCAGCTCGCCACCTTTTTTCTTAGGCATCACTCGAACATTCCAACCCAAGTGATCTGTCAGACGTTTTTCCAACGCAACCGTATTTGCGTCTTTTTCCTTTTTCACGCGAGGTTCAGCTTGCTCGGCCTGTTTTTCTTGACCAGCTTTCTCAGCATCACGAACAGTCATTCCATCTTCAACAACACGGCGTGCAAGCTCTTCCGGATTCTCTGCAGTAATCAAAGCACGAGCATGACCAGCGGTAAGCTGACCTGACTTCAGATATTCCTTCACGCTATCAGGCAACTTCAACAAGCGCAGTGTGTTGGCCACATGAGAGCGGCTTTTACCGATGACTTCTGCAAGTTCAGCCTGGGTATAGTCGAACTGCTGGATCAATTGATCATACCCCAGAGCCTCTTCCAGAGCATTCAGATCCGCACGCTGTACATTCTCGATGATTGCCAGCTCAAGCGCTTCTTTGTCATCCACATCATGAATAAGAACAGGAACCTCATGAAGCCCTGCCCCTTGTGCAGCTCGCCAACGGCGTTCACCAGCAATAATCTCATAAGCATCCGTCTGATCTTTGACCTCACGAACAAGAATAGGCTGCATGATGCCTTTCTCTTTCACCGAGCGGGTCAGATCTTCAAGATCTGCTTCAACAAAATCCTGACGCGGGTTACGAGGATTGGGTCGCAAAAATTCAATTGGAATTCGACGTTGAGACCGTGCACGCTCAACCGCTTCCACTTCATTGTCCATATCACCGATCAGAGCTGCCAATCCGCGCCCTAACCGTTTTCCCTCTGCCGCTTTTTTCGCCATTTTTTCTTCCGCATCCGAATCGTTTGGGTTTGCCTCAACCCCACATCACTAACTTCTGTTCCAGCCTGTATCAGAAACGATCAGGCTGCAACATGTCTGAGCTTTTTTTCACGCTGAATAATTTCCGATGCCAACTTCAAATAAGCCTGACTGCCGCTACATTTCAGATCGTAAAGCAGTGCTGGCTTACCATAGGAAGGAGCTTCTGAGACACGAACATTACGAGGAATAATAGTCTCATAGACTTTATCACCCATATGTTCGCGCACATCCTCAACCACCTGATTGGAAAGATTATTCCGCTTATCATACATGGTCATCACGATACCATGAATGGAGAGGTCCGGGTTCAATGCCCCTTTTACCTGATTCACTGTCTGGATCAGCTGCGTCAAACCTTCCAGCGCAAAGAACTCACATTGCAACGGCACCAGAATGGAGTGCGCTGCAGCCATCGCATTGATGGTCAAAAGGTTCAAAGATGGCGGACAATCGATCAGAACGTAGGTAAAGCGCTTATCTTCCGGAATCTCATCCCCAAGATCAGCATGCGCCTTCAATGCCTCGCGAAGACGAAAAGCACGATCTTTGGAACCGGAAATTTCCTGCTCAAGACCAAGCAAATCCATCGTGGAGGCTGCAACGCTCAAGCGAGGAACCGCAGTAGGAATAGCAGCTTCCATTACGGTCGCTTCATTCAACAGCAATTCTGCTGTCGAAACGCTACGTGCCTGACGATCGATACCCAGACCAGTACTGGCGTTGCCCTGCGGGTCAACGTCGATAATCAACACAGTTTCGCCAATCGCAGCCAAAGCCGTACCCAGATTGATCGCGGTCGTTGTCTTGCCCACACCGCCCTTCTGGTTTGCCAGTGTCAGGACGCGAGGTGATTTTGGCAATGCAGTCATCCAGTCGCCTCTTAAATAGATTTTGGAGATAAACCGCGCAACAACACAATGCGCGCATCCGGGTCAGTCTTGCTGGTTTGTTGTATCAGATCTACTTCCCATCGGGCAGTAGCATCGAGCAATTCCCGATCAAACTCTCGACCTTTGTGGAAAACGCCCACACAGTCAGGACCGATAAATGGAGCAACAAAACCACACAAATTATCGAAAGAAGTCAGAGCTCGGGCGCTGAATGCATCAACAGGACCATCCCAATCCCCAAGAACCTTTTCAATCCGATCATTATGCACGGTCACATTCAAATCGAGTTCCCGCGCTACTGTGCGCAAAAACATGACCTTGCGACCATTGGATTCAATCATGTGAACGTGATGATCCGATGACGTCTCTTTCAACAAGATCGCGGTAACAAGCCCGGGAAAGCCTGCACCAGACCCCATATCCACCCAATATCGAGCCTGGGGATAAGCTGCGTATATCTGTGCACTATCGGCGAGATGACGAACCCAAATCTCATTAAGTGTTTTAGAAGCAACAAGATTCTGCGCTGGCTGCCATTTTTTTACAAGCGCCTCATATATCCCCAGCCTGTGGATGGTTTCACGTGAAACGCCATGACCATCAGGCATCATGGATTGAATGAGATCCAATCCTTCCGCTTTCGAATCCATTCTTAAAACCTCAATTATGCCTGTGAGGACATTTTCCTGCTATGCGCCAAAACCAAGGTCAGAGCGGCAGGTGTCATTCCTTCGATACGAGACGCCTGCCCCAATGTCTGTGGCCGAACATGAGCCAGCTTCTGCTTCAGCTCGTTGGACAGACCATTGATACCATCAAAGTTCAAATTGGCTGGAATTGGCAAAGCCTCATCCTTTTTAAAGGTCTCAATGTCTTGTTTCTGCCGCTTCATATAGACCTGATAAAGCGCTTCAATTTCGAGCTGACGACGAATAGGCTCTGGGAACTCATTAAATTCCGGCCAAATTTCACTCAAACGATCCAATGATAAATCAGGATATGCCAGCAATTCATAGGCAGAACGACGCTGCCCATCCTGATTTATTTTCAATCCGAATCGATTAGCTTCATTTGGAGTTAGAGTTTTCTCCTTCGCCATTTGAGTAATGGCATTCAGATCATTCATTTTCGAAGCGAATCGTTCCCGACGCTCCGAGCAGATCAAACCCCAATCATCAGCCATAGAGGTTAAACGCTGGTCGGCATTATCAGCACGAAGAGACAAACGATATTCTGCTCGAGAGGTAAACATCCGATATGGCTCAGCAACACCACGAGTAATCAGATCATCGACCATCACTCCAATATAGGCATCTGAGCGCTGAAAGATCACACCTTCCTGATCGCCCGCCTGCCGCGCGGCGTTCATGCCAGCAAGCAAACCCTGTGCTCCAGCCTCTTCATATCCGGTTGTTCCATTGATCTGACCAGCCAAATACAGACCTGAAACCTTCTTGGTTTCCAAAGTCCCCTTCAACTCGGTTGGGTCGATATAGTCATATTCAATCGCATAGCCATATTGAAAGACCTCGGTTTTTTCCAAACCGGGAATTGATCGCAGATATTCGAGCTGAACATCTTCTGGCAAAGAAGTCGAAATTCCATTCGGATAGATATGCGGAACATCCAAGCCTTCTGGTTCCAGAAAGACTTGATGTCCGTCACGATCCCCAAAACGAGCTATCTTATCTTCAATCGACGGACAGTAGCGTGGTCCTTTCGATTCAATACGCCCAGAATACATCGCGGAGCGATGCATATTATCACGAATGATCTGATGCGTCTTATCGACGGTCCGTGTGATGTAACAGTCAATTTGAGGCGTCATAATCTTATCTGTCAGATAAGAGAAAGCGACAGGTTCCTCATCACCAGGTTGTTTCACTAGCGATTCAAAATCAATTGTCCGACCATCAAGCCTTGCCGGCGTACCCGTCTTCAAACGATCCAAACGAAACTCTTCCGCCATCAAACGCTTCGACAATTGCTCAGCCGCAGGATCCCCTACCCGCCCTGCAGGATAACTAGTCTCACCTATATGGATAAGACCCCGCAAAAACGTTCCGGTCGTCAAAACCACAGAACCACAATCAAGCCGGCGACCATCATCCAGAACAGCGGCAACAACCTGACCATACTGAATATCAAGATCAGTCACTTCTGCTTCAATGACATCGAGCCCTTGCTGATCGAATAACAAATCCTGAATAGCAGCACGATAGAGCTTACGATCAGCCTGAGCACGAGGCCCTTGAACCGCAGGACCTTTACGTCGATTCAAAAGACGAAACTGAATCCCGGCAGCATCACCAGCCAATCCCATCAAGCCGCCAAGCGCATCAATCTCACGCACCAGATGCCCCTTACCCAATCCTCCAATCGCCGGATTACAAGACATCACACCGATTGTATCTTTCTTATGTGTAATCAGGGCAACCTTCGCACCAACACGAGCAGCAGCACTTGCCGCCTCAGTACCGGCGTGACCACCACCAACAACAATCACATCATATCGAGACATTCATCACTCCAGGCACAAACACCATAAGATTCAGGATTCACGTGAAACAAAACTTCTACCCTACTTCACCACAAAACCCAAGGATTCACGTGAAACAAAACGCATCCGAATCCAATAACTACTTTCCGAAAAATTAAACTCAGATTCACGTGAAACATTCCTGCAATCAAAACCATTTCAATTCCTGTTTCACGTGAAACTGTCCACTATTTACCCACACAGAATTGTGAAAAAATAACACCAAGCATCTCTTCTACATCGATCTGTCCAGTAATTTTCCCAAGCTCTTCCCCAGCCATGCGTAAAAATTCAGATCGAATTTCTATTGGTAAATCAGAATAGATAAGCGCTTTCTCCACATAATCCACACACAAAGCCAATGCATCCGCTTGGCGTTTTTGCGTAATTAGCACATTTTCCGCACCCATAAAGGATTTCTCAATATGTTTCACAAACGAATCATAGAAATCCTGCATCCCCGTTTCGTGCTTGATCGAAACAGAAAAACTGCCCTCTTTCAGGTTACTCAGATTTCTTTCGGACCCGACTCGATCTTCTTTATTAAACAGAACCAATCGATCAGCTTCACTTTCAACCACGACCCGATCAACAGTCTGGCTGCTATCAACAATTTCAATCAGAAGATCTGCCACACGAGAGCGATCTAATGCACGACGAATCCCCTCCTTCTCAACCAGATTTTCCGCATCCCGCAATCCAGCCGTATCAACCAGCACTACCGGATAGCCTTCAATATCAAGATGGACCTCCAAGAGATCACGTGTGGTTCCCGCTTCTTCAGTCACAATCGCCACATCTCGCTTGGCGAACCAGTTCAGTAAAGATGATTTACCGGCATTCGGATGACCAACCAGAACAACTTGCAAGCCTTCCCTCACCCGTTCACCTGATCGAGCTTGTGACAAATGTTGTTCCATCTCCGATTTCAAAGCAGAAATCTTGGGCCAAATCACATCCGATACAGAACCCGGAACATCCTCTTCATCAGCAAAATCCAGTTCCGCCTCAATCATGGAGCGACCGTAAAGAAGCGTATCCCGCCAGGAACCGAGTTGCTCACGATGATGACCGCTAGCCTGGCGAATAGCCTGCCGTCTTTGTTGATCAGTTTCAGCATGAATGAGATCTGCAAGTCCTTCGACTTCCATCAGATCCATTTTGCCATTTTCAAAAGCCCGCCGAGAAAACTCCCCCGCTTCTGCCAAACGGCAATCCTCAAATGACGACAGCAGTTCAATCACTGCTGACACAACAGCACGCCCACCATGACAATGCAGTTCAACGCAATCCTCACCAGTGAAGGAACTCGGCCCCGGAAATGTCAGGATAAGGACCTGATCAATCACATCGCCATTGCGAGGATCCTTCAGATAACGCAGGCTAGCCATGCGTGGTTTCGGGGGCGACTCGACAATTTGCCCAGCAATTTCCAAAGCCTTTGAACCAGACAAACGAAAGACGGCAACACCTGCTGGTACTGCCCCACTCGATAATGCAAAAATTGTGGTCATATATTTCGCCTATCTGCCTTTCGGGCGTCTTACTCTCAGCCTTCGGGAATAGTTTCATTCATTCCGTAAACGACTCGATTCTCCTGTCCTTCCCTGCAGCATTCAAAGTTGCGCAAAAAATAGACGCGAAAAGACATGGAAAATATGGATTGTTTTACAAGCGACTCGATCATCAGGGAAAACTGACAATCAAAAGAAAAGCCGCCAGATACCTAAATCTGGCGGCTTTGATAGCATAGTCAAAATTCATGGCAAGAAAAAAGTAGGTCGGAGCCTCACGTTGGTCTCACCGGAATTTTCCTTACGTATTCATATTGTCGAAGAAATCTGAATTCGTCTTGGTAGAGCGTAATTTGTCGAGAAGGAACTCGATCGCATCCACATTGCTCATGGCACCAAGAATACGACGCAGAACAAAGACCTTCTGAAGCTCTTTGCGATCCACCATCAACTCTTCTTTACGTGTGCCTGATTTCAGAATATCCATGGCAGGGAAGATACGCTTGTCGGACACTTTACGGTCCAGAACAATCTCCGCATTACCCGTGCCTTTGAATTCCTCAAAGATCACCTCGTCCATTCGGGAACCCGTATCGATCAATGCGGTCGCGATGATCGTCAGGGAACCGCCTTCTTCGATGTTACGAGCTGCACCGAAGAAACGCTTTGGACGTTGCAGTGCATTTGCGTCAACACCACCGGTCAAAACCTTACCCGAAGACGGTATGACGGTGTTATAGGCACGACCAAGACGCGTAATGGAATCGAGCAAGATCACGACATCGCGACCATGTTCAACCAAGCGTTTGGCTTTTTCGATTACCATTTCGGCAACCTGCACGTGACGAGAGGCAGGTTCATCAAAAGTTGATGAAACCACTTCACCATTCACGGTACGCTTCATGTCAGTCACCTCTTCCGGGCGCTCGTCAATCAGCAACACAATCAAACAGCTGTCTGGATGATTGGCCGTAATGGATTTGGCAATATTCTGCAACAGCACGGTTTTACCGGTGCGTGGAGGTGCCACGATCAAGGCACGCTGACCTTTACCCAAAGGTGCGACCAGATCGATAACTCGACTGGACATATCCTTGGATGTCGGATCAACCGATTCCAGCTGGAACCGCTCATCTGGATGCAAAGGCGTCAGATTATCAAAATGCACCTTGTGGCGCGCTTTTTCAGGATCTTCAAAATTGACGCAATTGACCTTCAGCAGGGCAAAATAACGTTCACCTTCCTTGGGGCTACGAATATGCCCTTCAACGGTATCACCGGTCCGTAGTGAAAACCGTCTAATTTGAGAGGGCGAAATATAGATATCATCCGGTCCAGGCAGATAGTTTGCATCAGGAGAGCGCAAAAAGCCGAAGCCATCTTGCAAAACTTCCACGACACCTTCACCGATAATATCGGTATCTTGTTCTGCCAATTGTTTCAGGATAGCGAATAGCAGCTCCTGCTTGCGCAGGGTACTTGCATTTTCAACCTCGAGCTCCTCAGCGAAATTGAGAAGTTCGGTGGGTGATTTTTGTTTGAGTTCTTGTAATTTCATTTCGCGCATAGCGAAAGTCTCGTTAAGCCAAAGCAACCATGGGAAAATTGTGAGGTAGGGATAGAACAGAACGCTATTGTTTGTTGTTGCGGTCTGTAAACCCTTGAAGGCCGGCGGGCCAAGCAGCCTAATGATTCGCCAATTCAAGAGTTGGCGGACCATAGCTGTTGATTCTGAAATTGCCAAGCCCAAAATGCAAGAAAGCGACTTCTGTCTAAGAAATCGCTTTCACACACAAAATCTCAATCCGATAATGATCAAAAATTAGAATGGCTTGACCACCGCAAGAATAACAATGCCCAACATCAGCAGGGTCGGTACTTCGTTCAGTATCCGGTAAAATTTGTGACCTTTCTCATTTTTATCAGCAGCAAAAACTTTCACGCATTTTGCCAAATACATGTGATAGGCGGTCATTCCACCAACCAGCAAGAATTTGATATGCAGCCAAATTGCATCCGGCTCCCAGATTCCAAAATGAAAGGCAAGCGTTAGTCCCAAAATCCAGGCGATGATCATGGAAGGATTCATGATGGCTTTGAGCAAACGTCGTTCCATGATTTTGAACGTTTCCGATTTGTCGCTGCCAGCTTCCGTGTCTGCGTGATAAACAAACAAACGCGGCAGATAGAAGATTCCTGCCATCCAGGTGATGATCGAAATGATATGAAGGGCTTTCGCCCAGAGATAAAAATCCATCGTGGTCCTCTGATAGAAAATCCATCCTTGCAATATTTCACGTGAATCCATCACGGGAACAACCAAAAGAAAACCCACATCCATGAATGCGGGTTTTCAAATTCTGATCTCGATTATGACTTGTCATAAGACCGTATGCGATCAATTAACTGATGGACATAATCGATATTGCCCTGTGGGGTGATGCCGTGCCCAAGATTGAAAATAAACGGCCCATCCGACCACGCTTCCATGATCCGATCAACGGATTCATCCAGATCTTGGCCACCAGTGATCAGCAAGGTCGGATCCAGATTGCCCTGCAAAGCAGTTTTGCCCTGCAACTCATCCCGAGCCCAGTCTAAAGGCACGGTCCAATCCAAGCCAACGGCATTCACGCCGGTTGCTTCTACAAATTCGAGAAGACGTTGGCCTGCACCTTTTGGAAAGCCGATGATCTTTGCATCAGGAATTTCAGCCCGAACACCTTCACAAATCCGGCGAATTGGATCTTGGGAGGCTGACATGAACAAGGCATCATCCAGAACTCCTGCCCAGCTGTCGAAAATCTGTACCGCATCAGCACCACATTTCAGCTGTTTGATCAGGTAAAGAATGGATGCTTCCACCAAAACATCGATCAAGGCTTTGAAAGCTTCAGGCTCTCGACGAGCAAATAACCGGGCTGGAGCCTGATCCGGTGTACCATGTCCGGCGATCATATAGGTCGCAACGGTCCAGGGAGCCCCACAGAAGCCCAAAAAGGTGGTCTCGGATGGCAGAGCCCCACGAATGCTCTCAACGGCTTCAAAAACAGGCGTAAGTCCTGTCAGCACCTTTTCAGGATCAAGTTGTGCGATCTCTGCAGGACTTATCGGGTCCAATTGAGGGCCTTCACCTTGTACGAAGCGTACAGAACGGTCTAAGGCATCAGGAACAACCAGAATATCAGAAAAGAGAATGGCTCCATCAAAACCAAAGCGTCGAATTGGTTGAAGTGTTACCTCGGTAGCAAATTCGGGATTGTAACAAAGATCCAGGAAGCCGCCTGCTTCTGCTCTGGTCGCACGATATTCTGGCAGATAACGACCTGCCTGACGCATGAGCCAAATTGGAGGCACTTTTTCGGTTTGGCCATTGAGAACATTTAATAGGCGTCGATTGCTCACTTCACTCTCACTTTCATGAAAACCTTACCTCATCGCTTTTCCCTAATAAGAAGAGTAATAGAGGTTATAGATTTTTTTATTCTTATTGACCGTGGATTGCGGGATATGTTTTTCGCCCACATTTGCCCCACAGGCTTTCTAAGATAGGGTCCCTGTCCTTGAATAATGCTTGGTCCCTGCTTAATGGAATTACGGGGACAAGTCTATTTCAATAGTGATTCCAGCTGCCTTGCGCGTGGTCAAATTCTGGATTGTCTAAATATCATTTGTAGACACTTTTCGAACAAAATGTGCATTAACATTTCATTAATAATAGTAAACACACTGTTAATAAATCCAATCCCCATCAAACGAGCATGTTGATGAAATTCGTGACAACGGGCATGCTTTTTCATCACTTGAACAAAGGCTCGGATTTATCCCTCATTTCACACATGGGCTGGGGAGGAATCACTTTTTCAAATCATGAAAAAGTCAAGCCGCAATGACAGAAAGCACACAATGAGCGGCCATTTTTTTCATCTGCATCTGGTTTCCGACGCAACAGGCGAAACCCTGATTGCAGTGGCACGGGCCGCCGCCTCGCAATATTCCAATACCAAGCCAATTGAGCATGTTCATCCCCTGATCAGAACCGAGCGTCAACTGGAAAAAATCCTTACCCGCCTGGAAGATGAACCAGGTATCGTATTGTATACATTGGTAAATCAAGATTTGTCCGAACGATTGGAAAGATATTGTCAGGAGTTGCATATTCCCGTTTGCAATATTCTGCATCCGGTTTTCAATATCTTTCAATCCTATCTGGGAGCATCGCAGCAAGGTTTGGCTGGAGCGCAACACAGTCTGGATTCCGGCTATTTCAAACGTATTGATGCGATGAATTTCACGATGGCCCATGATGATGGACAATCCCCGCAATCAGTGGGAGAAGCAGATATCATCATTGTTGGAATTTCCAGAACATCAAAGACACCAACGTCCGTTTATCTGGCCAATCGCGGCTTGAGGGTGGCCAATATTCCCTTGGTTCCCGATATTCCTCTTCCTGCTCCGATTCAGACCTATACAAAGCCACTTGTAATTGGTCTGATTGCCAGTCCATCCCGTATCATGCAAATCCGACAGAACAGAATTCTGGGATTTGATGGTGAAGGAAGAGAAAGTGACTATCTCAACCGCAACCGAATTGGGGAAGAAATCGCTTATACGCGCACCATGTGCCAGCGCAATCAGTGGCCAGTGCTGGATGTGACCCGAAAATCGATTGAAGAAACTGCTGCAGAAATCTACAAATATTATCAACGTCATCGAAAACAAACATCTGAAAAGGCGGCAAAAGATCAATCCTGACGTCAGATCATACGGTTCGTGCGGTTTGAAAACGCACCAATCCAATTCAAGCAGTGAAAAATACCATGATGCAAACCTCTCTCATCCTTGCCTCCAAAAGTCGGGCGCGTTCTCAGCTCCTTGAAAATGCCGGCCTGAGCTTTTCCTGCGAAGCTGCCGATATTGACGAACGTGCCGCTGAAAAGCCTTTGCTGGAGGCAGGAGCTCCACCGGAAGATATTGCTTCCATCCTGGCACAGGCCAAAGCGATGGATGTTTCTGCCAGAAACCCTGGAAAATTGGTGATTGGTGCGGATCAGACCCTTGGCTCTGGTGATCAACGCTTCAATAAACCGGAAGATGATGCACAAGCCCGCCGTCAGCTTTTGGCCTTGGCAGGCAAAAGCCATAATCTGCATTCTGCAGTTTGTTGCGCAAAAGATGGCGAAATCCTCTGGGAAATCGTCTCAACTGCGACGTTGACGATGCGATCTCTGACACCTGAGGAAGTTGGCCAATATATGGCACAAGTAGGAGACGCAGTTCGTTCATCTGTTGGGTGCTATCAGCTGGAAGGGATTGGCGTTCAGCTTTTCGAAAAAATCGAAGGCGATTATTTCACCATTCTGGGGCTACCATTGCTTCCACTCCTTGGCTATCTGCGTGCCGAGCATGGCTTGTTGTTTGGTACTGCTACCGAAACATGAAATTTTTAATCCCACGAAAGGAAATCCTTCTTTTTGTGACGGTCGATAGGCAAGTGCGAAGCGCACTGTTTGCAACCCTGATCGAAAGATCAGGAATAGCGTGAAGACAAAATACCGGATCATTTTGATGTCAGAACAAAAGAATGGCACCGAGCCGAAGAAAGCTTTCGTAATAGGTTTTCCAATATCTCATTCAAAATCCCCAATAATTCACAACCATTGGCTAACATCGAAGCAACTATCTGGAAAATATGAGAAAATTTCAGTCGATCCCCATGATTTGAAGAATTTTATAACGGGCTTTGCACAAGATGGCTATCTCGGAGGGAATATTACTATCCCCCATAAGGAAACTGTTCTGGAACATGTGGATGTGATCCATCCAACCGCAAAACGTCTTAAAGCCGCCAATACACTCTGGATTGAAGACGGAAAGATCCATGCTGATAATACAGACGGTTATGGTTTTTTAGCCAATATTGATCAAAACAAACCGAACTGGGATCAAAATGATCCGATCAAAAAAGCTTTGATCCTTGGTGCAGGTGGAGCAAGCCGTCCTATCATAGATGGATTGCTGGAGCGAGGCTTCCAGATTGCCGTTACCAATCGTACCAAAGCACGCAGCGATGCCATTGTGGATCTCTTCAACGATTTGGGATTTGAGGGTCAGGTTTACGCCATTGACTGGAAAGAACGAAGCAATGTTCTTTCTGACCGTTCTCTATTGGTGAATACGACAGCCTTGGGTATGACCGGCCAACCAGAATTGGAAATAGATCTCAAAACCCTATCTGAAGACGCACTGGTTACAGATATTGTCTATAGCCCGCTCAAGACAGATTTGCTTCTGCAAGCCGAAAAACAAGGCAATCCTATTGTTGATGGCTTGGGAATGCTGCTGCATCAGGCGGTCCCGGGCTTTGAACGATGGTTTGGCAGCCGTCCGGAAGTCACCGATCATCTTCGTAAACTGGTTTTGAGCGCTTAGTTACACGAAGCAATAAACACGAATGCCTTTGGAGAGGAATTTAAATGATCAAAATTGGCCTGACTGGCTCCATTGGCATGGGCAAATCGACAACCGGGCAAATGTTTGTCGAGCTCGGATGCCCCTTGCATGATGCTGATGCGTCGGTTCACCGGCTTTATAAGGGGAAAGCAGCTCCGCTTATTGAAGCAACTTTCCCCGGTACCACAAATCAAGATGGTGTGAATAGGCATGCTCTTGCCAAAGTGGTTCTGAATGATGATGCAGCGATGAAAAAGCTGGAATCCATCATTCATCCGCTGGTTCATGAAGAAGAGCAGACATTTTTTGAGCGTGCAGTGAAAGACGGTGCCGAATGCGTTGTACTGGATATTCCACTATTGTTTGAAACAAATGCAACGGCTCGCTGTGACGTTATAGTTGTGGTATCAGCACCGGAAGATATTCAGCGGGAAAGAGTGCTTGCACGGCCCGGTATGAGCGTGGAAAAGTTTGAGGCAATTAAAGCACGACAAATGCCAGATGCAGAGAAGCGCAAACGGGCGGACTATGTAATTGAAACCGGAAACGGTATGATCGAAGCTAAAGAGCAAGTCGCCCGGATTGTGGAAGAGTTGAAACACAACAAGAAAGACTGAATGAAGTCTTGTTTCATAAGCGAATCGAGATCGTAATTGTTATAAGGATTGGAAAAAATGGCGCTTCGTGAAATTGCATTCGATACCGAGACGACCGGTCTTGACCCTTTCAAAGGGGATCGTGTGGTCGAGATCGGATGCGTGGAGCTGATTAATCATCTCCCATCCGGTAACAATTTTCACGTCTATATCAATCCCGAGCGCGATATGCCTGAAGAGGCCTTCAAGGTTCATGGTCTATCGGAAGAGTTTCTGTCGGATAAACCCAAATTTGCCGAAGTTGCTCAAGATTTCCATGACTTCATCGCCGGCACTCCCCTGATCGCGCATAATGCAGGCTTTGATGTCAAATTTCTCAATTGGGAACTCAAAGAAGCGGGTTTCCCTTTGATCAATAATGATCTCGTGATTGATAGCCTTGTGTTGGCAAGACAGAAATTCCCCACCGGCCCCAATAGCCTCGATGCACTCTGCAATCGATTTGGTATCGACAATGCCAAGCGTACACTCCATGGCGCGTTGCTCGATAGCGAGATCCTGGCAGATGTCTATCTGGAACTGATTGGTGGTAGGCAAACATCCCTTATTCTCTCGGAAGAAGCAGATCTTGGTCAAACCATTGCCGAAGACGGAACCGTCAGTCTGAAAAGAGCGCCAGCGAAACAACGTCCAATATCTCTCACTTCACGCCTGACCGAAGTTGATATCACCCTGCATGAGAAGTTTATCAGTGAAGGAAAAGTCGAGAGCCTCTGGCTGCAATATATGGAAAAATCTGAGATGATTGCGGAGTCGGAAAGCGAAACAAGCCAATAAGTTCAAGGATTGTTACGCACCCATTGCAATAGAAATAAAAAAGCCAGCTGAAACGATCAACTGGCCTTTTTGATATTTTACTTTCAAAACGAAATTTGTTTCGAAAGAGAATCCAGCTCTTACTGCTGGGTCTGGTTTTCCTGCTCTTGAGCTGCCAGTTCCATCATGCGCTGACGATAAAGAGCAGCGAAGTCGATTGGATCGACATTGAGCGGAGGGAAACCACCGCGCATGGTGGCATCAGAAATAACCTGACGAGCAAATGGGAATAACATGCGTGGGCATTCGATCATGACAAACGGATGCAGCTGATCCTGTGGGACATTCTCGATAGCGAAGACGCCAGCAAACAATAGCTCAACGTTGAACAGGGTGGTCTCACCGTCTTGAGCGGTAGCATTCAGGGTCAGCTCTGCTTCAAACTCGGACTCGGACAGAGGAGCGGCATTCACGTTGATCTGAATGTTGATCTCAGGTGCATTTTCGCGTGGACGCAAAGAATCCGGTGCATTTGGGTTCTCGAAGGAAAGATCCTTGATGTACTGCGCCAGAATGCGCAGGTTTGGCATTTGAATTTCCTGGCCTTGGCTTGCGCCGTTGTCTTGTGCGTCGCTCATGGAAGTCATATCCTGATTTTAAATACGTTCATTTTCGGGCCACATGCATCGAATAAGACCCACAACTCTGTTAGCGGCCTAGCATGTCAGGGCAAGGGAGACAAGCGTGAGGCTCAAGCCTGCCCGGCTTTTGGCATCTTTACCCAGCTTTCTTGTCAGAAGGTGGATCAGGTCGTGAAAATGCTACTCTTTCTTGTTCGAATCTGACCAAGGGGAAGAGCCATCGGGTGAGCGCAGTCCTGGTTTGTTGGAAACCTCGTCGAAATCGGCGTCATCCAGATCAATGATGGACGGATCGGATGAACGATCATCACGGGCATTCTGGTTCTGATATTCGTAATATTGCTCCGAATGATAAAATTGCGCGCCAGACTTTTGCTCAAAGCCGCTGCCACCTGCGCCAAAGCTTTGCACGGTCATACGAGAAGCAAAGAAAGACCAGATGCCGTCCCGAACTGGGGGCACAAATAGCAGAAAGCCCAAGCTATCGGTTACAAAACCAGGGGTTAGAAGAAGCAAACCAGCTACCAACAGCATAACGCCATGTGCCAAAGCTTTGCCTGGAACCTTGCCCTGATTGAATTCACTTTGGACTTGCCCAAGCAAAGCCAAACCTTGCTTGCGTAGCAAAATGGAGCCGATCAAAGCGGTCAACACGATACCCAACAAGGTGAAGGCAACCCCGATTTGTCCGCCAATCAGAATGAACACCCCGATTTCCAAAATCGGGACGATCAAAAGCAGAAAAGGAACAAAGGGGAAGATGGATCTTTGCATAATGGGGTTTTGCTTTCTTCAAAAGTCTGTGTTTTTTTACCACGAAGGACACTCGATTCTGGATTTGAACCGATCCTTTCCCTACATATAGAGAGAAAAGATGAAACTTGCAGGGGTTTCTCTCAACATTCTTGATCAAAAAGGCTCATTATAATGGATCCCGTCTCCCTAATATTCCTGGTTATTGCCGTTGTCCTGTTCATGCGCTTGCGCAATATACTGGGCACACGAACCGGACATGAAGAGCCACCGCAGGATCAGTATTACCGGGATCAACAAAATCGAGACGATGGTCAGGATCCATCTCGTGCTCCAACGGCGGATGATGTGGGGGACAATGTGATCTCCCTTCCTGGTCGTGCCGAAGTTGAGGCCGAAGCAGAAGAGAAGAAGCAAAAACAGCTGGAAAAAATCGCTCCTGCGGGCAGCGCCTTGAACTCTGCTCTTGTTCAGCTGATGGCAATGGATAAAAGCTTCGACCCGGAGGGCTTCATCTCAGGTGCAAAAATGGCTTATGAGATGGTCGTCACAGCCTTTGCCGAAGGGGATAGAAAGACACTCAAGAAACTACTTGCTGCTGATGTCTTCAATGGCTTTACCGCCGCAATCGATGAGCGTGAAAACCTTGATCATCGGGTAGATTTCACGTTTGTTGGAATCAACAAGGCTTCCATTTTGGAAGCTGAGTTGTCAGGCAAGGAAGCGAACATCACCGTTCGCTTCATCTCCTCCATCACTTCATGCACCAAAGACGATATCGGCCATGTGATTGAAGGTGATCCGAACGCAGTCGAAGAAGTAACCGATATTTGGACCTTCAGCCGCACCGTTTCCAGTCGCAATCCAAACTGGAAGCTGGTGGCAACTGAAGCAGCTCAATAAGATCTCGCAAAAAAAGCCAAGCCAGAGGATAATGATTGTCCGGCTTGGCTTTTTTTATATAAAAGATGCCGACAGATCCGAATTTCAATGAGTGATGGGCAGATAGCATGACCGGTGCAAAACAAATCCGCTTCGATAATCTGCCCGGCTGGCATCGAGAAGATCATCAAAAGGCCTATTCTGCCTTTCATGCTTCGGCTTCCTATCTTTTGGATAATCCGCCAAAATCTCATGGTGATGAGGTGGATATAGACGCACTTCTTGCATGTGCTCAAAAAGCTCTTGAGCTGGGCCCGGAACTGGGGGCCGATCAAGCACGGAATTTCTTCGAAGATCACTTCGAGTTGGCAAATCTCGATGAAGAAGGCTTTGTCACTGGCTATTTTGAACCAAGCTTCGAAGGATCTCGCACGCAAAGCGCTGACTATCCTGTTCCTTTGCATACACGCCCAAATGATCTGGTCATGGTCACCAAAGATCAGGATATCTCGCATCTTTCCAGCGAGACTTCTTTCGCCCGCAAACTGGATGACAATAGTCTCACCTATCATGTGAACCGTTCTGAGGTCATGGACGGAGCACTGGATGGGCAAGATCTCGAACTGGTCTGGCTCAAGAATTGGGTTGATGCCTTCGTCATCCATATTCAGGGTTCGGCACGCATTGACCTGCATGATGGTTCGATCATGCGGGTGGCTTTTGATGGAAAATCAGGTCATCCCTATTGTTCTCTAGGCAAACGATTGATTGAAACGGGTATTTTTACCAAGGATACCATCACCATGGACAAGCTGGTGGCCTATTTGCGCGATCAAGGACAAGAAAGCCTTGATCTTTTACGCCAAAATCCCAGCTATATCTTTTTCAAGGAACAAAAGGACCTGCCTCTGGAATATGGTCCGCTGGCCGCAGCGCAAATTCCCCTTTTGCCCATGCGGTCGCTAGCCATTGATCGCAATTGTCGTACTTTTGGTATTCCCGTCTGGATCGAAACTTGCCTACCACAGGGAAAAAATGCTCTGGTTCCCTGCAAGCAACTTTTCTTTGCTCATGATACCGGCTCCGCCATTCAAGGTGAGGCTCGAGGCGATCTGTTCATCGGCACCGGGGCGGAAGCTGGGAGCTTTGCTGGCCGTATCAAACAACAGGCGCGTTTCACGCTCTTTTTGCCCAAGAGGTCCAGATGAGCCGTAAGAAACGCCCTTTGAGTCGCAAGGATCTGCATCTATGGAAAAAAGTCACCGACACGGTGGAACCCATGGAAGATCGTGCAACGGAGCTTAAGGCCCTGATTGAAGCAATAGAAAGACCACAGAGCTTGGCCGCTGGTCCTGAAACTCAGAACTCCAAAAGTTCACAAACCCCTGTTTCCCGTGCAACCAAAGAGGATTTGAAAGCCTTGAAACAGGCAGGTATCTCCAAAGGTGGCCGGTCTTTGGGAAAACAGGATATGCCGCCTCTGCATGCGCTGGACAGGCGTGAGAAACAACGGGTCCGGCGAGGACATTTGGGCATTGAGGCGCGCCTTGATCTGCATGGCATGACCCAGGCTCAGGCTCATAGTGCGCTTTTTGGCTTTCTGCGCTCCTCTCAGGCCCAAGGTTTCAAACATGTGCTGGTAATAACCGGCAAAGGCACACGTGGCGGTTCCGATCCTTATGCTGATGGTCCATCGCAGGGAATTTTGCGTCGTGTGGTGCCCAAATGGCTGGCCGAGCCGGATATCCGCTCCGTCATCGTAGGATTTGAAGAGGCACATCGTTCCCTTGGTGGCGCTGGTGCTTTGCATATCCGTTTGCGAGCCCGCAACAAGCATGGGAAAAAACCATGACACCTTTTGGAGCCAAGCTGCGCCAATTGCGAAAAGAGCGCAATATCACATTGAAGGATATGGCGACGGCTTTGGATGTCTCCAGCGCTTATCTTTCGGCCTTGGAGCATGGAAAGCGCGGTAAACCAACCTGGTTTCTGGTTCAGCGGATCATCGCTTTTTTCAATATCATCTGGGACGAAGCAGAAGAGCTACAACGGTTGGCGGAGGTCTCTGACCCCAATATCACGATCAACACAGCCGGCATGGATCCCAAAGCCACTGAGCTGACAAACCTGCTGTCTGACCGTATTGGACAATTATCGTCCAAAAGTCTCGAAGATCTGATCTTCCAAATCCGCTCTGCTTCCGTCAAAGAAGACTAAAAAAGCCGCACTGGAAGACCCGGTGCGGCTTTGATTTTTCAAAATATACTGATCTCTTTACAGAATGTAACGGCTCAAATCAGTGTTTTTGGCCAATTCACCAACATTTTCACGTACGAAATCACCAGTAATTTCCAAACTCTCACCAGCACGGTCCGGGGCATGGAAAGAGATATCTTCCAGTATCTTCTCCATTACCGTCTGCAAGCGGCGTGCTCCGATATTTTCTACCGAGCTGTTCAGCTCAACGGCGATATCGGCAATAGTCTCAATTGCATCATCATTGAAGCTCAAAGAGACCTCTTCGGTGGCCATCAGCGCTACATATTGCTTGGGTAGGCTGGCTTCGGTTTCCGACAGAATGCGGCGGAAATCTTCTTTGGTCAGAGCTGACAATTCAACACGGATCGGTAAACGACCTTGAAGTTCCGGCAACAAGTCCGATGGCTTTGCCACATGGAAGGCGCCGGATGCAATGAACAGGATATGATCGGTCTTTACCGGACCATATTTTGTCGTTACCGTCGTGCCCTCAATGAGTGGAAGCAGATCCCGTTGAACCCCCTCACGAGAAACATCGGCGCCACGACCTTCGCGAGCGCAGATCTTGTCGATCTCGTCCAGAAAGACGATACCATTATTCTCTACCATGCTCACAGCCTCGGTTGTTACCTGATCTTCATCCAACAAATTGTCAGACTCTTCCGTGATCAGAAGTTCATAGCTGTCTTTCACGCTGGTTTTGCGTGTTTTGGTGCGGCCACCAAAAGCCTTGCCGAACATATCGGATAAATTCATCACACCCATGGAACCGCCAGGCATGCCGGGAATATCGAAGTTGGACATGGGGGAAGAAGTATCCCGAAGCTCAATCTCGATTTCCTTGTCATCAAGATCACCTTCACGCAATTTCTTACGAAAGGATGCCCGTGTGCCTTCTGAGGCATTGGTGCCGACCAAAGCGTCCAATACCCGCTCTTCTGCGGCGCCATGAGCTTTGGCTCGTACATCCTTGCGTTTGGTTTCCCGCACCAGGCCGATAGCTGTTTCAATCAGATCACGCACAATCTGATCCACATCGCGCCCGACATAACCGACCTCTGTGAATTTGGTGGCTTCGATCTTGATGAATGGTGCATTGGCCAGTTTGGCCAGACGGCGGGAAATTTCGGTTTTACCGACGCCGGTTGGTCCAATCATCAGGATGTTTTTCGGCAGCACTTCTTCTTTCAGATCATCATCAAGTTGCTGACGTCTCCAGCGATTGCGCAAGGCAATGGCCACCGCCCGTTTGGCATCGGCCTGACCGATAATGAAGCGGTCCAGCTCGGAAACAATTTCACGAGGTGAGAAGTTGGTCATAGAGGTATCTTCTTTCTAAACTGAAACAGGCGGCAGATATTTGGCCCAGGAATTGTTTGCAAAGAGGCGCATGACGAGGCCACGCAGGCGTGGCCAGCCGGAACCAAGCATCAGAACAAATAGACCGACAATCAAAAGGGTCAGTGCAGCGATGCCTTTGCTGTCCAGATCAATCTGATCGAGCAACTGCCCAATGGCAAATCCAAGATAACCAAGGGCTGAGGCCAACATGGCGCGGCGATCAATGATCAAAGCAAGAAGGCCTAGGCCGACGACCAGCAAAATGGTGATCAGGCTTGTAAAACCGCTACCTTCTTTGTCAGCAAAGCTGGAAAGGCAAGCATGAACCAGAATTGGAGCAGCCACCAGATGCAGCCAGAAGGCCTTATCGCTGTTCAGGGTCTGACGTTTCGGGTCTCGAATATCGAACATCATTGCGATGGTAAGGCAGGCAAAACCAACCAATAACAGCCAGAAGATCATGTGATTTGTCAAAATGGACAAGTTGATCGTGCCGATCAGATAAAGCACCAATCCTACACCGCTAATCATCATCAAGGCGGGTGTGATTGGAACCTTGAAACGCTTGTAGAAGCCAAAGGTGGCAACAAGGGCAATCAGAAAAGCAATCAGACCTGTACCATGAAGATTGGATCCGTCAATTGTTGCCCGTTCCCAATAAAACAGCCCTTTGCCGAGAAGAACATTACCGGTATCACCAAGAATGAGCCCGAGTAATGCATCCGAGGCCAGAAAGGCACTGAGTGCAAATCCCAGAGCGAGCAAAAGAGATGGCAAAGCCAGCCTCAGGCGTTTGGTTAGCCATTCAGCTAAAATCCAGGCAAGACCCATCAAACCACCATAGGTGATCAGGTCTTCGAGAATCGAACCATTGAAGAGGACCGAGACGCCAATTGCAAAACCAACAGCCAGGATGATCATGCCTAGTGAGACGAAAATATCATGAAAGCCGCGGATAAAATGCAGTTCCTCTGCATCCGGAGTGCTCGTGATCTCCTCTGGATCTGCTTTTATAAAATCATAAAGCGGCTGAACCTGGGAGCTTTTCAGCAATCCATGATCACGGGCTTGTTGCAACCGTTCAAGCGTTGGCATCCAGAACTTCCATCGTCAGATTATCGTTGGTATAGACGCAAATCTCTGCTGCGATTGCCATGGCTTTGCGAGCGATTTCTTCTGCATCCATGTCGGTATCCATCAGCGCGCGCGCTGCGGCCAAGGCAAAATTGCCACCGGATCCTATGGCGATCACGCCATTTTCCGGCTCCAGCACATCACCGGTACCGGTCAGAACCAGACTGGTTTCTTTGTCTGCCACAATCATCATGGCTTCCAGACGACGCAAATAGCGATCGGTTCGCCAGTCTTTTGCCATATCGACACAGGCACGGGTCAACTGGTCGGGATATTGCTCCAGCTTTGCTTCCAGACGTTCAAAAAGTGTGAAGGCATCAGCAGTCGCACCGGCAAAACCACCAATCACATTGCCCTTGCCCAGAGGGCGCACCTTGCGGGCGTTACCCTTGATGACCGTTTGGCCGAGGCTGACTTGCCCATCACCTGCAACAACAACCTTGTTGCCTTTTCTCACCGTCACGATAGTCGTGCCGCGCCAGCCGGGAAAGGCATGGTTTGCAGATTGTCTCTCGCTCATTACTTGGTTCCTTACCGCCCTTTACAAGATCACTGACGAGATCAGATAATCCCGTTGTTTGGGCTTTCCGTTTGGCTTCAATGTAAGCATCCGGGTTCAAACTTCAATCACAGCCTGCTTTATCAAGCCCTGATCCAACAGGCTTTCCCATCCTTTTATGCTGAAAATAGGCCAGAAGGCGTAAATTTGCGCAATCTCGCCTATGGATTTGTTAAAGCCTGCCTGATACATACTCCCTAACAAAGGGAAATAGGCTAACGGTCTGCTTTCCCGACTGAAGATTTCAAGACCACCCATCAATGCAAGGGGAAAGTCCATGCGTCAGGCTCAGGTTGAACGCAAAACCAACGAGACCGACATTGCGCTCTCGATCGATCTGGATGGAACCGGAAGCTACGATATCCAAACCGGTATCGGCTTTCTCGATCATATGATTGACCAGCTTTCCCGCCATTCTCTGATCGACATGACAATCCGCGCCAAGGGTGACTTGCATATCGACCAGCATCATACCGCCGAAGATGTGGGCATTGCGCTGGGTCAGGCCTTCAAACAGGCTTTGGGTGATAAAAAGGGCATTACACGCTATGCGGATGTGCATCTTCCTATGGACGAAGCCATGACCCGAGCCGCAGTCGATGTTTCTGGCCGTCCTTTCCTTGTTTGGGACGTGACATTCACCCGCGACAAGGTTGGTGATTTCGATACGGAGCTGTTTCAGGAATTCTTTCAGGCCTTTGCGCAAAATGCAGGCATCACGCTGCATATTGCCAATCTCTATGGAACCAACAATCACCATATTGCTGAGACATGCTTCAAAGCTGTTGCTCGTGCTTTACGTCAGGCGGTAGAATTGGATCCGCGTCAGGCCGATCGTGTTCCTTCAACCAAGGGAACCTTGAACGGCTAGAGCACGTTCCCGAGAGGTTGAGACACTTTTCGGATAAGAGCTCGCATAAAGTAGTGCTTTAGCACCAAAAGTCAGAAAAACAGTTCGATATATGTCAGGAAGGAAGGGTCATGCCAGCCTTCAGTATTTACGAGAAACCCAACCAGCCTCTGGAACAGACGATTGATGAGGCTGTCATGGTCGCTCATCGTTTTTCCTATTTGATCTTTCTGGTTCCAGCCATATGGATGCTGATCAAGCGTCTGTGGCTGCCTTTGCTTGCCTATATTCTTGTCTCTGTGGGCCTTGCGTTACTCGACGGCTTGATACCGCTTTGGACATCAATGTTGGTATCTTTGATCATTGCCATATGGATAGCTGCCGAAGCACCGAACCTGATGGGCTGGGCTCTGAAGCGTCGCGGTTATGAGGAAGTTGGCCTTATCTATGCGGATAATCTCGAACATTGCGAAGCCCGCTATATTCACGCGCGTACTCACCCGGCAGACCTCATGTCGACCGGATCTGACGGGTCGGGCGATCCAAACAATCCCAATCTCCTGCCTTGGCAAGAGCCGAAGACACCTTCTGTGATGCCAACACAAAAAGACCAGGACCAGCCTGTGATCGGGCTCTTTCCCACCTCGGAGAATGCTTAAATGAGCATCGCAATCATTGACTATGGTTCGGGCAATCTTTGCTCGGCCGCCAAGGCATTTGAGCGGGCGGCCGACATGATTGGCCTCAATGCCGATGTAAAGGTAACTTCTGACCCCGACGATGTTATCAAGGCGCACCATGTGGTGCTGCCAGGCGTTGGAGCCTTTGCTGATTGTCGCTCTGGTTTGGCAGCGGTTGATGGCATGACCGAGGCGCTGAGCGAAACCGTTCTAAAGCAAGGCAAACCTTTCTTCGGCATCTGCGTTGGCATGCAATTGTTGGCAAGTCATGGCCTGGAGCATGGCTCTACTGATGGTCTTGATTGGATTTCTGGCGATGTGGTTGCCATGGAGCCGCAGGATAGCAGCCTGAAAATCCCGCATATGGGCTGGAACACGATTACCCAGACCAATGAACACCCGGTCTGGGAGGGCATTCCAACCGGCGCAGATGGCTTGCATGCCTATTTTGTGCATTCCTTCCATTTTCTGCCTCAGGATCCAAGCCAGATTCTGGCGACTTGCGATTATGGGCAGACAGTGACCGCGATGGTTGGTCGCGACAATATCATTGGAACTCAGTTCCACCCGGAAAAAAGCCAAAAACTGGGCCTGGCCCTGATTTCCAACTTTTTGAAATGGATCCCATCATGATTCTTTTTCCAGCAATTGATCTCAAGGATGGCCAATGTGTTCGCCTCAAGTTGGGGGATATGGATCAGGCAACGGTCTTCAATACCGATCCAGGCGATCAGGCCAGACAGTTCCAGGATCAGGGCTTTGAATGGTTGCATGTTGTTGACTTGAATGGTGCTTTTGCGGGTAAGTCAGAAAATACTGCAGCCGTGGAAGCAATCCTTGCCAATACCATCAATCCGGTGCAGCTCGGCGGCGGTATTCGTGATCTGGATGGCATTCAGCATTGGCTGGATAAAGGCATCAAGCGCGTCATTCTTGGAACCGTTGCCGTGCGTGATCCTGAACTGGTCAAGGAAGCTTGTAAAAAGTTCCCGGGTCGCATTGCTGTGGGTATCGACGCCAAAGGCGGCAAGGTGGCGGTTGAAGGCTGGGCGGAAACCTCGGAGCTTTCCGTCATTGATCTTGCCAAACAGTTTGAAGATGCTGGCGTTGCAGCCATCATCTATACAGACATTGATCGTGATGGCATCCTGACTGGCCTGAATATCGAAAGCACGTTGGAACTGGCTCGTGCGGTCTCCATCCCCGTGATTGCGTCTGGTGGCTTGGCCTCTATTGACGATGTCAAACGTCTGGCTGAAGAGGATTGCGCCATTCTGGAAGGTGCTATTTCCGGCCGTGCGCTCTATGATGGCCGTCTGGATCCGGATGAAGCCATTGCAATCAGCAAGCAGACTCAGAAAGTCAAAAAGGGTGCTGTAAATGCTTAAAGCCCGCGTTATCCCTTGTCTGGATGTCAAAGATGGCCGCGTGGTCAAGGGCGTCAATTTTGTCGACCTGAAAGATGCAGGCGATCCGGTGGAATGCGCCAAAGCCTATGACGCTGCCGGTGCTGATGAGCTCTGTTTCCTCGATATCACTGCAAGTCACGAAAATCGCGATACCATTTTCGATGTCGTACGTCGCACGGCAGAAGAATGCTTCATGCCGGTAACCGTCGGTGGCGGCGTAAGAACCACGGATAACATCCGTGATCTCTTGAAAGCTGGGGCTGACAAGGTTTCCATCAATACCGCTGCCGTGACACGCCGTGAGTTTATTCGCGAGGCAGCCGAAAAATTCGGCTCGCAATGTATCGTGGCCTCTGTTGATGCCAAACGTGTATCGAGCGAAGATGAAGCACCAAAGTGGGAAATTTTCACCCATGGTGGTCGCACACCAACCGGAATTGATGCCATTGAATATGCCCAGGAAGTGGTGGATCTCGGCGCAGGTGAAATTCTGCTGACTTCCATGGATCGCGATGGCACCAAAATCGGTTTTGACATCGATCTGACACGCAAGATCGCCGATATGATCTCGGTCCCTGTGATTGCCTCTGGTGGTGTTGGAACTCTGGATCATCTGGTGGAAGGTGTGCGTGATGGTCATGCAACGGCTGTGTTGGCTGCCTCGATCTTCCATTTTGGTGAATTTTCCATCGGCGAAGCCAAACAGCATATGGTGGATGCGGGCATTCCCATGCGCATGGACGCAACACGATAACCTGATAGATCGTCAACCTATAAGGGATACTGCGAATGTCGAACTTCACGCTGAGTGATCTGGAGTCCATTATTGCGCAGCGCGCCAATAGCGAAGATGAAATGTCCTATACCCGCAAATTGATGGGTAAGGGCATTGGCAAATGTGCGCAAAAACTGGGAGAAGAAGCAGTTGAAACCGTTATCGCAGCCATGCAAGATGACAAGGCCGAGGTAACGACAGAGACTGCGGACTTGTTGTATCATTTGCTTGTTGTCTTGAAAATGAGCGATGTTTCCCTCAATGACGTAATGGATGAACTGGCACGCCGTACTGGCCAGACCGGTTTGCAGGAGAAGGCCTCCCGCCCGGCAGATTGAAGCCAATCGCAAGAACTTTGTGCGTCTGACTTTGAGATCAATCAAGCGCGCAAATGCAAAGTGGCTTAAGCTGCGGCGGATAGGATCAAGGGGGAAGGAATGGAACAGCAGGCAGTCAGGCAATTGTCTCCATACCGTGCCTTTACCAAGGAAGAATGGGCCACTTTGCGTGCTGATACGCCCATGACCTTGGAAAAGGAAGATCTGGAGCGCCTCCAGAGCTTGAATGATCCATTGTCTCTGGCTGAGGTGGAAGAGATTTATCTGCCACTCTCTCGCCTTCTGAGTTTCTATGTGGAATTTTCCAAAGGCCTTAATCGCGCCACGCAACGCTTTCTAGGTACCAACGAGCCGAAAACTCCTTTCATCATTGGGGTCGCAGGCTCGGTCTCGGTAGGCAAATCCACAACGGCACGTTTGCTGCAGGCACTCCTGTCCCGCTGGCCAGCCAGTCCGAAAGTGGATTTGGTAACGACCGACGGTTTTCTCTATCCCAATGCAGTCTTGGAAGCGGAAGGTTTGATGCGGCGAAAGGGCTTCCCGGAAAGCTATGATCGCGCGACCCTGCTGCAATTCCTCACCGATATCAAGGCAGGCAAGCGTCATGTCCGTGCTCCGATTTACAGCCATTTCTATTATGATGTGATGCAGGATGAAGGGGTGACCATCGATCAGCCTGATATCCTCATTCTGGAAGGCCTGAACGTCTTGCAAACAGGCATGCTGCCCAAAGACGGCAAGGAAATTCCGTTCGTTTCGGATTTCTTCGATTTTTCGGTCTATATCGATGCTGAAGAAGATATCCTGCATCGCTGGTATATTGAGCGTTTCATGCGCCTGCGCGAAACCGCCTTCCGCGATCCCGGTTCCTATTTCCATCGCTATTCCATGATCGAAGAAGATGAAGCCAGAACCATCGCCAATGATCTTTGGACCTCGATCAATCTGATCAACTTGCGTGAGAATATCTTCCCAACCCGACCAAGGGCAGATCTGGTTCTGCGTAAAAACGCGGCACATGAGATCAAAACGGTGATGCTGAGAAAGCTTTAAAGTGCGTTCTGCAAAAAGTTTAAGCAACATGTAAAATTAAAAAGGCGGCTCCTGGAGCCGCCTTTTTAATCTCAAATCACCATCGCGTTTATAGCAAGCCAACCTGCTGCGCACCTTGCGCCAGATTGATAGCCGGGCGTGGGCCGATATGTTGGATCACTTCTGCGGCGCTATAGCCACCGAGAAGTGCACATTTTTCAAGGTCCAAATCATTGGCAAGGCCGAACAGGAAGCCGGAAGCATAAAGATCGCCTGCACCGGTGGTATCGACCAACTCACGAATCTCGTGAGCATTCACATGGTGCGTCTCTTCAGCAGTAACGGCTAGCGAGCCCTCTTCACCAAGGGTAATAGCTGCAAGCTTTGCATCGCGGCGAATTGCATTGATGGCGGTAACGCGATCCGAAGTCTGATACAGACTTTTGATCTCCGGCTCATTTGCAAAAACGATGTCAACCTGACCTGTCTGGATCAACTCAAGAAACTCCGAGCGGAAGCGATCAACACAGAAGCTATCGGAAAGGGAAATGGAAACCTTGTGTCCTGCTTCATGCGCGATGCGAGCAGCCTTACGGAACGCATTCTTGGCGTTTTCCTTGTCCCACAAATAGCCTTCCATATAGGTGATACCGGAATTGGCCACGACTTCTTCGTCAATATCATCTTCGGACAGCTCAACACAGGCTCCAAGATAGGTGTTCATCGTGCGCTCACCGTCTGGAGTGATCAGGATCATGGAGCGTGCGGTTGGAGCTGCATCAACCAATGGGCTGGTCTCAAAATGAGCGCCAAGGGAGCGCATGTCATGAGTGAAGATCTGACCCAACTGATCGTCCGCTACCTTACCGAAATAAGCAGGATGACCGCCAAGAGACGCAATGCCAAAAATGGTATTGCCCGCACTGCCGCCAGACGCTTCGATAGCAGGGCCCATCTTGGAATAAAGATAATTTGCCCGCTCTGTATCGATCAGATTCATCGATCCTTTATGCAAACCTTCTTTGACCAGAAAATCATCTTCTGTTTTGGACAATACATCGACAATTGCGTTGCCGATGCCAAGGATATCAAAGCGTGGAGCGCTCATTCATTTCTCCGCAAAAAGACATAGCCTGCCTCTTAACCGGGCAAGCTATTTAAGTTGCGGCGCAGTATAGGCATCAAACTATCCAGCGCAACGTCTTTTATGAGCTTTTGTCTTGCACAACGCCAATCCCGGCCTTATGTGAAGAGAAAATTCGCAAAATCTGTTCTGACCCATCAAAAAAGGGGCCCTCGCCCATGATTTCGTCTGCCTATCTGGCATTCAGTCAAAGTTTCAGCCAACCTTTTCGATCTGTCCTTTGGAAAAGCCTCGGTATCACGCTTCTCCTGCTTGCTCTTATTTGGGCAGGTAGTCAGGCGGGCCTTTCGCATTTGCTCTCAATGGAGGATGTTTTGCCCGGATGGGCGGAAACAGTTGCCTCCATTCTGGCCGGCCTTGGGGTGGTTTTTGGCTTATGGTTCCTTATTGTCCCGGTTTCGGCGGTTGTTGCGTCACTCTTTCTGGACGATGTCTCCCGTGTTGTAGAGACCACGCATTATCCTCGCGAGGAACCGGGTCGGGATTTGCCAGTTGCTGAAGCTGTAGCGCAAGCTCTTCGTTTTCTGGGTGTGGTCATCGGCGTCAACTTGCTTGTCTTGCTGATGGTTCCCTTGCTTGGACTTGGCTTCATTATTTTCTTCCCAGCCAACGGCTATCTTTTGGGGCGGGAATATTTTGAACAAGCTGCTCTTCGGTTCCGCAATCCAGAGGATGTCAAAGCATTGCGCAAGCGCCATGGCGCAAAGATTTTCCTCTGCGGCCTGGTAATTGCATGTTTCATTGCAGTGCCGATCCTGAACCTGCTGACACCACTTTTTGCAACAGCATTCATGGTGCATGTTCATAAAAAACTGTCCGGATCGACCCCTACCAATATTGAATAGGCTATTCTCCAGAACAATGGTCTGGAATTTTGCAAGTCACGGATATTGGGCCGTAAATTCATCGCATGGATGGGGCTGCGGCTGAGCGATCGGGTAGATTTGCATTGTAAGGGTAAGCAGGGAAATCAAGGATTGCCATTTTCCTGCTTACAAATTTTGAACGGTCGAGTGACTTTTCCCCCATGCTATCGGTTGGACACTTGTTTAATCGATAGCTTTGTTTTCATGTGATGTGTGAACCAGGTTGGAGAGAAGGCTGAAGATCAGTTTTGTATGATATTTGTACTGATCGCTATTTTCACCCATTGAGATGGCAAGAGCACCGCGGTCAAACATTGCTGCGAACAAATCAGAAAGTATCGTGATATCAATATTCGGATTGGTATCACCGAAAAGATGGTCGAGACCCTGTCGAAGCTCCTCGCCACCAGTTTCCAACCCAAGAGCTCGTATCTCTTCGAACCCCAATGCAGCAGGTCCATCAATGAGCAGCATCTTGGCTCTCCCTGGTGCTGAGATCGCATCGAAATAGGCATCAGAACCAGCGAACAGAGCTTCCATTGGTTCCATGTCGGTCGATGTCCTTGCTTCAATTTCTTCAGCAATAGCAGTTAGTTCCTTGCATAGAACGGTGCGAAACAACTCCGCTTTATCTTTGTAGTGATGATACAATGCTCCACGTGTTACACCGGCCTCGCTAACGATGTCTGGTGTACTTGTTGCCGGATACCCTTTTTCAGCAAAAAGCCGCCTTGCAGCCGTAACGAGTGCGTGTTGGGTGTCTTCGGCTCTTGCAGCATTTGATTTGCGTTCATTTTTTACTTGCATACATACAGCCTGTTTGTTAATAGAAAACATGCATACAGACTGTATGTTAAATCATTATGGAGATAAACCCATGAAATGCACGCAATTCTATCCTGTGATTATGACCGACAAAGTGGCAGAAACGGCTGCTTTCTATCAAACACACTTCAGATTCGTACCGAGCTTCGAGAGTGACTGGTATGTTCACTTGCAGTCTGTGGAAGATGAGAAAGTGAATATCGCTATTCTGCAAGGTGACCATGAAACGATCCCGAAACCGGCACGAGGGAAGGTCAGTGGTCTTCTTTTAAATTTCGAGGTTGATGATGTGGATGCTGAATATCGACGCGCACAGCAAAACGGCCTTGTCATACATCTGCCGATTAAAGACGAGGCATTCGGACAGCGACATTTCATAACGTCCGATCCAAATGGTGTTCTGATTGATGTTATTAAGATTATCCCGCCAAGTGAGGAATTTTTGAAGCAGTATGCCGATGGTGTGCCTGCATGATTGAGAAGAGATTATCTTGGTTACCGGATATGCTCCGGAGCCAAGATGACCGGGCGGTTTTGAAAGTTGGATGAGCAAAATGGCAAAAAAACTAAAATATTGGTTTGATAGGGATTGTGCTTTTAAAATTGCGACTGCGATCAAACCTCATTTCGAAGCGCTGAATATCGAAGAATATGCAGATATGGTCGAAAAGGGAATCGATGGTCTTGAACTCAAAGACCGTGTTTTTGTAATGGCGCAAGCTTTGCGTGTTCATATGCCTCGTGATTACAAAAAAACTTCACAAATATTGCACAAATCGCTAGGACCGACTCTCGAAACGGAAGAAGGGATGTTCTCCAAGGGGTATTGGCTCATGCCGGTGGCACGGCTCGTTGAGGAGTTCGGTACAGATTACTTTGATATTTCGATGGATTTATGCGCCGAGATCACCAAACGAAACACCTCGGAATATGCTGTCAGGCCATATATCGAGCTCGATCCGGAAAAGGCACTTGATTTTATGAAGAACTGGGCTGGCTCGGAAAATGCGCATGTCCGTCGACTGGCCGTTGAAGGGGGACGCCCACGTCTACCATGGGCCAAACATCTTCCCATCTTCATTGAAGATCCCGAACCCATGCTCGATCTGGTAGAGCCGTTGAAGACGGATCCGTCAAGATATGTTCGCAAATCTGTGGCCAACCTCATTAATGATGTTTCCAAGGACCATCCGGAACGGATTGGTGAGCTGGTCAAGGATTGGTCGACCATCGATCACCCATATACCCAATGGATTTTGAAACATGGAACACGGACATTACGAA
Source organism: Cohaesibacter gelatinilyticus (assembly GCF_900215605.1). Taxonomy (NCBI): domain Bacteria; kingdom Pseudomonadati; phylum Pseudomonadota; class Alphaproteobacteria; order Hyphomicrobiales; family Cohaesibacteraceae; genus Cohaesibacter; species Cohaesibacter gelatinilyticus. The sequence continues at coordinate 229,503 of NZ_OBEL01000003.1, forward strand.
AGTAGCCTTTTATCGCCGGCCAAATTTCGGATTTTGGCGATATCCGACAATTGCAGACTATTGTTTAGCCGGTAAATTCACCGGTATTGTCTGGTTGCCCCTGTTGGTTTTCATATGAATCCAGTTCTACGATCGGTGCAGGAACGCTATAGGTCTTGTCCTTGAATGTGCAAAGGTCAGCGATGATACATTTTTTGCAGTCCGGTTTACGTGCCTTGCAGACATAGCGCCCGTGCAGGATCAACCAATGATGGGAATGGCGCTTGAACTCCTTCGGGATGATCTTGTCCAGAGCCAGTTCCACATCATCGACATTCTTGCCCGGCGCTAGTCCAACTCGATTGGACAGACGGAAAATATGCGTATCCACCGCAATGGTGGATTGGCCGAAGAAGATATTCAGAACCACATTGGCTGTTTTGCGACCAACACCGGGAAGGCCGACCAAAGCATCCCGATCTGCTGGCACTTCCGAACAATATTCATCAATCAGCTTTTGGCTGAGCAGAATGACATTCTTGGCCTTGTTTCGATAAAGACCAATGGTTTTGATATAGTCACGGACCTTTTCTTCGCCTAAGGCCACCATTTTTTCCGGTGTATCAGCAATGGCGAAAAGCGGACCTGTAGCCTTGTTCACGCCTACGTCGGTGGCTTGAGCTGACAGCACGACTGCGACCAGCAAGGTATAGGCGTTGCTATAATCCAATTCACCACGTGGATCGGGGCGCTGTTTGGAAAAGCGTTCAAAAAGATCAACAATCTCAGCTTTTTTCAATCGCGACCAGCGACGTCGTGTCACTTTTTTCGGTTTTGATGATTCTGGCTTTGCACTTTTGCTCATCAGATCGGTCCGGCTTTCTGGCTATCATGACTGGTGGGTCTCATCCCGCCTCTTGTCTTACAGCGCGTCCCCGAAAAGTTGAAGTACTTTTCGGATAGGGACTGGCGTGAAACAAGGAACCAAAGCAATGCGCACAAGCCAATCATCGCCAAAATGCCTTAAAGCCCAATAGGCAGGGCCTTTCGACATTTTCGTGATCCAGTTTGATATGGGAAAACACGTAAAATTCACCTATAATGGTGGAATGAGGCACAAAGACTGGAAAGTGTTTTGTCAGAAACCAGTAAGCAACCAGAAAATGAAAAGATCTACTTTCATGCTATCCTCCATCCCCATCGTTCGTTGGGGACCAAAGGTTTCTTGATCCTGATGATCTTTGTCTTTGTGGTTCTGCTAGGAGTTTCTCTCTACTTCTGGTCACTTGGTGCATGGCCTGTCATTGGTTTCGCCGGACTGGATCTTCTGGCTCTCTATTGGGCATTTCGGATCAATTATCGCGATGCACGGACCCGAGAGCGGATATTGCTGACCCGTGAGAGTCTGATCCTGACCAAAATGCCTGTAAAGGGCAAAGAAGTATCCTTTCAGTGCAATCCCTATTGGGCTCGCTTGATCACCGAGGAACAAGATGAGGAAGGCATGACACGGTTATGCCTGATCTCTCACGGCAAGAGCCTGGAGATTGGACCATTTCTCAACGCGCCAGACCGCGAAAGTCTCGCTCGAGCGCTGCAGGCAGCTTTGTTGTTGGTCAAACAGCCGCCAATGCCATCGTGAAATTGAATAGCGCAAATTTCTTGTCGTGGTTCGAGCAAGTTTCGGGTGGCGAGCATTTGTGAGCTCTCCTAGAATGACACCAGTTCGTTTTTGCAGAGGAGGCCGATCATGGAACCGGCATTGGCCAATGATTATGAGAGCCCGATCGGGCAAGGCACAAGTGAAAACACTATGGCAGATTATGATCTGATCCGCCGCTCCATTGAATATCTGACCATGAACTGGCGTGCGCAACCAAGCCTTGATGATCTGGCTGATCATATTGGGCTGAGCCAAAGTCATATGCAAAGATTGTTCACACGCTGGACAGGTGGTTTGTCGCCAAAAGGTTTCATTCAGGCAGTAACCTTGGACCATGCCAAACACTTGCTGGATCAATCTGCTTCCATCATGGAAACAGCTTTTGAAGTTGGGCTATCCGGTCCGTCACGTCTGCATGATCTGTTTGTCACCCATGAAGCCATAACGCCGGGCGTCTATAAAGCCAAGGGAGAAGGGCTGATCATTCGTTACGGTCTTCATTCATGCCCCTTTGGTCAGGCGCTTGTGATGATCACGGATCAAGGTGGTTTGGCCGGAATGGCCTTTTGTGATGCTGGCAAGGAGCAGGAAGCGCTGCAGGATATGACCAGCCGTTGGCCAAAGGCGCGCTATGAACGGGATCAGGCTGCAACATTACCTTATGCCACCCGTGCTTTTGACATGAATAGCTGGCAGCAGGATCAGCCCTTAAGGATCACATTGATTGGGACAGATTTTGAAGTGCGTGTATGGGAGACATTGCTGAAGATCCCAATGGGTCATGCGACCAGCTATTCTGCTATCGCCGAACATTTGGGTAAACCAACGGCATCACGAGCAGTAGGCGCAGCGGTGGGCAGAAACCCGATCTCTTTCGTCGTGCCTTGCCATCGCGTGATGGCAAAAAGCGGTAAGCTTTGTGGTTATCATTGGGGCCTGACCCGTAAACAGGCCATGCTGGGATGGGAAAAAGGCCATCTACCCATCGATGCCTGAACACCAAGCTGTTTAGAGCGAGTTCTTATCCGAAAAGTTGAAGCACTACTCACGATTCAACGATTGTGAGAAGTGTTTTAAGCTACAAAAAAGCCCCGCAACAGGTTTGTTGCGGGGCTTTTGATTGTCCAAAAATTCAACCTTACAGATCAATGATTTCCTTGGATGCAATGGTTGTATCTACATTCAGCTTGTAAACGGTCGGAACACCAGTTGCGATATTGACGTTCAGGATTTCTTCCCTGCTCAGGCGATCCAGGACCATTACCAGCGAACGCAAACTGTTTCCATGAGCAGCTACCAGTACATTCTGACCAGCCATGACGCGTGGCAGAATATCAGTGATGAAGTATGGCAGGGTACGCGCTGCGGTGTCTTTCAGGCTTTCACCGCCTGGAGGGGGAATATCGTAAGAGCGGCGCCAGATATGAACCTGCTCTTCGCCCCATTTCTTGCGTGCATCATCCTTGTTCAGGCCAGCCAGATCGCCATAATCACGCTCATTCAGCGCCAGATCGCGAATAGTGGTCAGGTCGGATTGCCCAACGCCATCCAAAATCATCTGACAGGTGCGCTGGGCACGGGTCAGCTCGGACGTGAAGGCAACATCGAACTTCATGCCCATCTCGTTGAGTTTGTTGCCCGCAGCAATCGCTTCAGACACACCCTTTTCTGTCAGATCAGGATCTTTCCAGCCAGTGAACAGGTTTTTCAGATTCCATTCACTCTGACCATGACGCACCAAGACAAGGGTCCGTTCCATTTCATTCGCTCCTCAATTGCGATATATGTTAAAGCCTTTCTCATTTTCATCGAAAACATTTGAAAGGCTTTAGCTCTTTATTTTGAAGCGAGCTCTTATCCGAAAAATGCCTTAACTTTTCGGGAACGCGCTCTAACGATCATCCAGGGCTTTGCCAGACACCCTTATGACAGTCCCAACACATCCATCATGGAATAATAGCCAACCGGCTTATCCTTGGCCCAAAGGGCTGCTTTTACGGCGCCACGCGCAAAGACGCTGCGATCCTGTGCCTTGTGAGTCAGTTCAATGCGCTCACCCTCACCGGCCAGAATAACCGTGTGCTCGCCGATCACGGAGCCACCGCGCAAGGTTGCAAAGCCGATCGAGCCGCGCTCGCGGGCTCCGGTGATACCCTCACGAGACATGACGGCATTGGCTCGCAAATCAATGTTTCGACCAAGAGCTGCAGCTTCCCCCAGCAACAAGGCTGTACCAGATGGTGCATCTACCTTGTGTCTGTGATGCATTTCGACCACTTCGATATCAAAGTCGGCATCAAGTGAGCGAGCGGCTTGCTCAACCAGTTTACCAAGAAGGTTGACACCAAGGCTCATGTTGCCGGATTTGACAATAACGGCTCCTTGGGCGGCCAGATTTGGCAATTGGGCTTCTTCCTCGGCATCAAAGCCGGTAGTGCCAATGATATGTACCTTGCCAAGGCGGGCGGCGACTTCTGCAAACTGCAGGCTTGCAGTTGGTGCTGTGAAATCAATCAGACCATCAGCGACCGACAGGGCGGCCTCAAGATCATCAGTAACCTGAACGTCCAAAGGTTGTAATCCGGCAAGTGTACCGGCATCCATACCAAGACTTGCAGATCCGGTTCGCTCGACTGCGCCAGCAACCCTTACACCAGCAGATTCTGTTATGGCAGCAATCAAGGCACGACCCATGCGACCCTCTGCTCCCATAACGACCAGACCCATCCCGGATGTTCCAACAGAGCTTGCTGTCACCATGTTCCTAAATCCTGCCTTCGAGCATGTGCGCATGGAATTGCGCAAAATCCAGCCTGTTCTTAGCAGGTTTGGCACGGCAGACAAGGGTCTTGTGATGCGACAATCGATGTTCTGGTCCGAAAAATTCTGGTTGAAGGTTATATCATGCTAAATTCTATCAGAATTAACCAATCGTAAATACTTCAAGCACTGCGCTTGACCGCTAGACTCGCTCCTAATGGAGTTAGACTCACAGGCACAATAAGCAACGTTTCCGTTTGACTCTAGATTCCCATTCCAATTCTTTAGAAAATTGAGATTCTTTTTCGTTCGACTCTCTTAAATTAATAAAGATTCAAACTTTAATGATCTAATTACTGGCGACAACAACCGGGCTGTGCTTTACTTGGTTAATATTGATTAAATATTTTTGGGGGGACGGGGATGCGATATCAACGCGCATACTGTTACAACGGCAAAGATTTGAGGCCACAACAAAGCCAGCCCGAGGCACAAAGTTGGCAGGCCATGAAGCCAGCGCAATTTCAAATCACTGCAACACCTACAGTTCGTGCAATTCGGTATATGTCGCTGATCGCTGCGATACTCGTTTTCATCGTCGGCATTGCCCATTATTTCACGGCAACCTGGGCCACCACCTGGCAGCAAGTCAGCGTGGAAGTGACCCGTGCAGAAGTTGCACGCATTAAACATGGTGATGCCGTACCGATTTTCACGGCTGATTTGAGCTATACCTATAATGTAAATGGTGAAACCTTGACCGGTACCCGCTTGTCGGTGGCGCCTACTCGCTCCACCTCTCCCGGTGAAGTCAAGCGCATGCTCGCTCCTTTCAGTGAGGGACGCACAGTTCTGGCATATGTCAATCCCAACAGACCGGAACAGGTCTATCTGACCACCAATCCAAACTATTATATGATGAATTTTGTTCTGCCTGCACTCATTGTGCTGGCTTTGAACTGGTTGTTTGGTCAGGTTCAGCATGTCCGGGATGAACGACGAAGGCGGCGAGATTGGCGATTTGGGGAGTTGCAAGCAGCTCCGGTCTATGCAGGTGCTGCAATCTAAAACATCTCACAAATCAAGGCGCATGGCGATCCGACTTTGCGTATTGGCCCCGGCCGCTATTTCTCTTGATACAATATCGCGGAGCCAATAGGGCTGTGTCTCAGTGGGGATGATCTCAAAGCCATGGCGAGCGTAAAAAGGTCCATTCCAGGCAATATCGCTATAGGTAGTGAGAAATAAAGCGTCAAAAGACTGTGGCTTCGCTTCCTTGATACAATGGTCTAGCAAGGATGTACCGATCCCCTGCCCTTGATAATCTGCGCCTACAGATAGCTCGTCAATATGCAGATCGCTCGCTCCAACTCTATGGGCGATGATGAAGCCTGCAAGAGCGCCCTCCGCTGTCTTGGCAGACCATCCAAGTCCACCTGTAGCAAAGTGCTGTTCGACAGCGTCTCCTGTACAGGCAGCCGAGCTGGCCAGTTCTGGATAAGGGCTATCTTTGAACAGCTGGGCTGCGCTTAACTCCACTTCAGACAAAAAAGGCCAATCCTTTCTTAGGATTGGCCCAATCGTCACGGAACAATTTGTGTTGAACTGAGTCACACTTTATTCCTTAAATTCCGCTCAAAACCGTTACTTCTCTAATGCCTTGGCAATGTCATCCGTAATGCGTCGTGCCATGTCCGAACGATTGTCTGCCTGCAAGATCGGGCGCCCGACTACCAGATAGTCAGCACCCGCTGCAATGGCTTTGGATGGGGTCATGACCCGCTTCTGATCGCCAATATCTGTGCCTTCTGGACGGATGCCAGGCGTGACAATGGACATGTCTGGCCCAACAATGGCGCGCATCGCACCTGCTTCCTGAGCAGAGCAAACAATGCCATCCATACCAGCGGCACGGGCGTTTGCTGCCCGCTTGGCAACAAGGTCCTTGGCGCTTATCAGGTAGCCTGCTTCCGCCAAATCTGCGTCATCCATAGATGTCAGTACCGTCACCCCCAGCAGATTGAGGTTGGTATCCCCACGACCCTGAACAGCTGCCCGCATGGCTTTTGGATAGGCGTGAATGGTCAGGAATTTGGCACCCATATCTCGAATGGAGATCACGCCCTTTTCAATGGTATTGTCGATATCAAGAAGCTTCAGATCCATGAAGACATCTTTATCATCTGCGATCAGGTCCCGTGCCAGATCAAACCCGCCAGCATATCCCAATTGATAGCCAATCTTGTAAAAAGAAACGCTGTCACCCAAGTCATCAATAATGGCGTAGGCGTCATCAACAGTTGGGACGTCGAGAGGCACAATCATACGATCCCGCGGGCTAAGGGCAGACATGGCAATCTCCATTTTTCGGCCAGTTACCCGCATCTAAAATTCGTCACATTGAGCAGCGAGCATCGAACGAACTTTAGATTCAAAAAGGTAACTAGCAAGTATATGTTTCTAATGCGGTTTCAAGATTGAAATAGGCAAACAAACCCGCAGACAGATGATATCTGTTTCAATTCCACCACACTGGAGTGGCCCCTCTCTACACCCTTTTAACCCGCAAGCCAAGATAGGCAATGATTTTGCGATAATCCTTAGAAACGCTTGCTATGGGAGAGCAAACTTGCCGCTGCATCACCTAGGAAAGCGGCCGTTCTGTTGTCAGACAAATCCCCGGTATCATCAAAGGCTGAATGGGCAGAGCCAACGCTTACCTGCTGTGGCAAAACCAGCGCCCCCAAGGCCACCAAAACCTGCCGCAAATGGGCGAGACCTCGAATCCCCCCCAAACCACCAGGTGAGGCACCGCCGATGGCATAGACCGGATTTTTGAAAGGATGTGGATCCGAATTTGGCAGGCGGGAAATCCAGTCAATGGTATTCTTCAGCAATGGACTGATACTGGCGTTATATTCCGGACTGGCAATGAAGACACCATCTTGGCTTGCCAGTAATTTTGCCAGTTTGATTGCATTTTCGGGTATCCCTTTTTCCGCTTCTTCATCCTGATCGAAAAGTGGCAGAGGATAATCCTGCAGTGAAATCAGAGTGACTTCACAATCCAACAGGCTTAATTGCTTGGCCATGGCTCCGGCCAAAGACTTGTTGAAACTGGCAGACCGGTTGGATCCGGCGAAACACAGGATTTTGGAATGAGTCATGGAATTTGTCTTTCAGCAATCGAAAACAATAAACGTGGGAATCATCACCAAGGCGAGATAAAACCTTAACTCCAACGAATCTATCACGCTTGATTTTCCTTTAAAATAAGAGTGACTGCATGAATCCTGTTTACAAAACCGATCGATTGATCTTGCGCCCGAGATCTCTGAACGATCTAGAAGATTGTGTTGCCATGGATCTGGATCCTGCGGTGGTGAAATATATCCGTCCGACCGAAGATGAAGAAACACATCGTGCCTTCCTGCAAGAGCGCTTCAAACGATCCTATGAAGATGGTCTTGGCTTTTGGTCTGTTTTTTTGAGAAAAGAGGATGGCAGCCAAGGAGATTTCATTGGCTGGGTTCTTCTGGTGCCTCTGGCAGATGAAGGTCCGGAGGTCGAGATCGGTTATCGGTTCATACAGGCAGCTTGGGGCAACGGCTATGCCAGCGAAGCGGCCGCCGTTATTCGGGATCATGCCTTCCAGCAAACTGATCTGTATGAGATCGTGGCGGTGACTCATCCTGAGAATAGAGCCTCTCAGAGTGTATTGAGGAAAATCGGCCTGCTTCAGAAAGAAGACAAGCTTGCTTATGGTCAGATGCTACCCTTCTTTACTCTGGAAAAAGCACGATGGCAGGAGTTATCAGCAGCCTGATACTTCACCTTTTTTCCAGCGCGCAACTGAGCGCTGAATAAGGTCTGGTATACCGGTATCAGTTATTTTCAGAGATTTGGAGAGGCGAACGCATCCCTTGCCAATATTCAGCCCCGTTGTCAAAGATCCATCTGGATCAAGGGCTTGAATGTTACCAAGATAGAGACTGACATACTGCTTTTGAGCATTGAGATGACATAGCCAGCGATCATCCAGACCATAACCCAGCATTTTATAGTGAATGTGCTCATCCACTTCAGGAGCAATGCCCAAGATCAGTTGGCGCAAGGTTAAGAGCTTGTCTTTGCGCCAATCCTCTTCCAGTTGATCAAGATATCTCTGAGGAGTGTCAGCATCGGACTGCATTGCATCACATCAGTTTTGATGACGGCGGCGATACACCCAGACCCGTGCTGGAGGCAGGTTCCCAACCACCCAATTGCTGACCTCAACATCAAATTGTCCGGCTTTGGCCGGAACGGGAGGAACCAGAGCATAGGAAAACTGGATGAATGGAGCTCCCGGCGCCAGTGACTTCAGGCAAAGCTCAATCAGGCGCTTTCGCTGAGGCATGGGCTTGGTAAAAAGCGGCAGAGACGAGACCACAGCGGATAGCGGCTCATGAACGTGATCCTGAATCAGAGCTTCAAAATCATAGGCGTCACCTTGAACCACGGTTGCTCCGGCAAACCGATCAGATAGAATATCAACAAATTGCGAGGAATATTCAACGGCAATAACACGATGTGGATCAATACCGCGCTCAAGAACCGCACTGGTAACAACCCCGGTTCCAGGACCCAATTCCAAGACTTTTCCCGGTAGCTTGGGGTTGATATAGCTGGCCATGCGACGCGCAAGTGCAGGGCTGGATGGAGCAACTGCCCCGGTTTTTAGTGGATTATCGAACCATTGTCGCAGAAAGCGGATCTCATCCGGAAGGCGAGCCTTCAGGCTGGTACTACGCAATTGTTTTAACATGCTTTCCTCACGCAAAATCCATCGCTCTGCTTCGATAACCTACAGCTATGGCGATGGTATGACGCCCCACTTTGAAGACTACAATGTCTTAACCTTGTTCTTCACCTTAACCTAGGGAGCCGATCATCAAATGTGAAGGGGCTATATCGAATTGTTCAACAAAGCTTAGCATGGTTGTTGGAAAAACAAAAAGGCAACCCAAGAGAGTTGCCTTTTGTAATCTGTCAAAGCATGGCATGGGCCATTCGACTAGTCGGAGATCTTTTCGAAGAAATCTTTGACACGGGCAAAGAAACCAGAGCTGTCAGGGTGATTGTCTTCATGAGAGATTTGTTCGAATTCGGAGATAAGCTCTTTCTGACGCTTTGTAAGCTTGCGTGGAGTTTCGACGTCCACCTGGATATACATATCTCCATGCTGAGCGGAACGTAGCACTGGCATGCCCTTGCCACGCAGGCGGAACTGTTTGCCCGATTGTGTGCCTTCCGGCACTTTTACACGGGTTTTACCGCCACCCACGACAGGAACTTCAAAAGATCCGCCCAAAATGGCGGTGGTCATGGAAATGGGCACCTTACAGAAGATATCAGATCCATCACGTTGGAACAGATCATGCGGTGTCTGGCTGATAAAGATATAGAGATCGCCAGATGGGCCGCCCCGAACACCTGCTTCTCCTTCGCCGGAAAGCCGGATACGAGTGCCGTCTTCGATACCGGCTGGAATATTGACTGACAGATTACGATCTTCCGTCGTGCGACCAACGCCGCCACAATTTTCACATGGATCTTCGATCATCTCTCCCCGACCATGACAGGACGGACAGGTGCGCTCGACAGTGAAAAAGCCCTGGCTTGCGCGAACTTTGCCCATACCACCACAGGTTCGGCATGGCTTTGGTGCGGTGCCGGCCTTGGCGCCGGAACCGGAACAAGTTCCACAAGTCACCGAAGTCGGCACTTCAATCTCGGCAGCCTTGCCATGGAAGCATTCTTCCAATGTGACTTCCAGATTATAGCGTAGATCCGCGCCACGTTCGCGACCACGGCTTCTGCTGCGGCCACCACCCATCATATCGCCGAAGATATCTTCGAAAATATCATGCATGGAGGTGCCGAAATCATTGCCAAAGCCCTGCCCCATACCGCCTTGCTCAAAGGCTGCATGGCCATAGCGATCATAAGCAGCACGCTTTTCAGCGTCTTTCAAAACCTCGTAGGCCTCATTCACTTCCTTGAAGCGGGCCTCGGCATCGGGATTGTCAGGATTGCGGTCAGGGTGGAACTGCATGGCCTTCTTGCGAAAGGCGCTTTTCAGGGCCTTGTCATCCACTCCGTTGGACACACCAAGCGTTTCGTAATAGTCAGCTTTAGACATAATGAGCCGTCATATTCCAAACTGTTCGAGGTGGGTCCGTGCGCGGGCGAAATCGCTGGTGCCATACGCTTGCCACCTGTGAGCCCGCTTAAAGCCAATTGCAAAAGCAGGCCATGAGAAAAAGGGCTTCTCACCATTCGGTTTATCCGAGTGGAAAAGAAGCCCTCTTCAATGCTCAAAAGCCAAAGGCGAAAGCCTTAGGACTTTTTCTCTTCGTCATCGCGGACTTCTTCAAAGTCAGCATCAACGATATCATCTTCCTGCGCTGCATCTGCAGCGGCGTCAGCTGCTGCACGAGCTTCCTCATCAGACTGCTGAGCTGCATACATTGCTTCGCCAAGCTTCATGGATGCGTTGGTCAGAGCTTCAGATTTGGCATTGATGGCTTCAATGTCATCGCCTTCCAAAGCTTCCTTTACGTCAGCAATCGCCACTTCAATGGCAGATTTGTCAGCTTCGGAGACCTTGTCGCCAAATTCAGACAAAGACTTTTCGGCAGAGTGAGCCAGAGCTTCAGCCTGGTTCTTGGCTTCTACCAGTTCCTTGCGGCTCTTGTCAGCTTCGGCATTGGCTTCAGCATCTTTCACCATCTGCTCAATATCAGCATCAGACAGACCGCCGGAAGCACGAATGGAGATTTTCTGCTCCTTGCCGGTGCCTTTATCGGTAGCAGACACATTCACGATACCGTTGGCATCAATGTCGAAAGTTACTTCAATCTGCGGCACGCCGCGTGGTGCTGGTGGAATACCAACCAGATCGAATTGGCCAAGAGCCTTGTTATCGGCAGCCATTTCACGCTCACCCTGGAAGACCCGGATGGTCACCGCATTCTGATTGTCATCAGCAGTGGAGAATACCTGGCTCTTCTTGGTTGGGATGGTGGTGTTGCGGTCGATCAGACGTGTGAACACGCCACCAAGGGTTTCAATACCCAGAGACAACGGAGTCACATCGAGCAACAGGACGTCTTTCACGTCACCTTGCAGAACACCAGCCTGAATGGCAGCACCCATGGCAACCACTTCATCAGGGTTCACACCCTTATGAGGCTCTTTGCCGAAGAACTGCTTAACAGATTCCTGAACCTTAGGCATACGGGTCATACCGCCCACGAGAACAACTTCGTCGATCTCGGAAGCATTCAGACCAGCATCTTTCAAAGCTGCTTCACAAGGCTTGATGGTGCGCTTGATCAGATCATCCACCAATGCTTCGAACTTGGCACGAGTCAGTTTCAAGGTCAGGTGTTTTGGGCCGGATGCATCTGCGGTGATATAAGGCAGGTTGATCTCGGTCTGAGTGGAGGAAGACAACTCGATCTTGGCTTTTTCGGCTGCTTCTTTCAAGCGTTGCAGAGCCAGCTTGTCACCCTTCAGATCAATGCCGCTCTCTTTCTTGAACTCACCGACCAGATAATCAACCAGACGCATGTCGAAGTCTTCACCACCGAGGAAGGTATCACCATTGGTGGACTTCACTTCAAAGACGCCATCACCGATTTCCAGAACGGACACGTCGAAGGTACCACCACCAAGGTCATAAACCGCGATGGTTTTGCCGTCATTCTTATCCAGACCATAGGCCAAGGCCGCTGCTGTTGGCTCGTTGATAATGCGTTTCACATCCAGACCAGCAATCTTGCCAGCATCTTTGGTTGCCTGACGCTGAGCATCGTTAAAGTAGGCAGGAACGGTAACAACAGCTTCGGTGACAGTCTCGCCAAGATAATCTTCGGCAGTTTCCTTCATTTTCTGCAAGATCATCGCAGAAACCTGAGAAGGAGAGTATTTTTCGCCGTCTACCTGAACCCATGCATCGCCGTTATCGCCTTTGACGATTTCGTATGGCACCAGCTCTTTGTCTTTTGCCACTGCCGGGTCGTTATACCGGCGGCCAATCAGACGCTTGACGGCAAACAGGGTATTCACCGGATTGGTCACGGCCTGACGCTTGGCAGGCTGACCGGCAAGACGCTCGCCATCCTCGGTAAAACCGATCATGGAAGGAGTGGTCCGTGCGCCTTCCGCATTCTCAACGACTTTTGGCTCTTTGCCATCCATGATGGACACACAGGAGTTTGTGGTGCCCAAGTCAATACCAATGACTTTGCTCATATTTCTTCTCCTTGTCGGCAGGCCGGTCAAGCTCTTGGGTAAAGCAGCTCGCCAATGCCAATCAACTAATCAGCCCGGCCCCCATGAAGATTTTGCCTCACATGAGGCTTTCATTCACGTTTCACGGCACATATAGGGGCGTATCGAACGTCCTGCAAGGCACCGCGGCCCTAGATTTGCGACATTTTTGAAAATCAGCGCTCTCTTTAAGTCAGAGAAGCGGCAAAATAAAGGGGGTGATTTTGGTTAAAGTGGCGTTAAGGACAAATTTTTCCCCAAATTCTATTCTGTTGCTTCAAGAAATTATCCCATCCAGCTATGGGCAAGGTACAAGTTGTGGATCTATACTGATAGAATAAGATCATCGATAGATCGATACAGTTGGAAGTTGCCCATGCTTGAACTGCGCATTATTCGAAATCTTTTGTCTGCCCTGTTCATGATATTTTGCATGAATATGGCACCAACAACTGTAATAGCCAATGAAATCTATACGCCGAAACGGGGAACCGAAGAGCGAACAGACGTCTTGAACGCGATCAGACCTCTGATAGAAGCGCGCGTTGGCCCACCGGTAGAATTTGTTGTCGATCGGTTGCGTATTTATCAAGACTGGGTATTTGCAGTGGTTAATCCCCAACGTCCTGGTGGAATTGCAATCAATAAAACTGATAAAAACTATCGTTTGAGTGAGTTTCAAGACGGTCTGCATACGTATGTATTGCTGAAATATGCCTATAAGCGTTGGAATATTGTTGATTATGCAATTGGTCCAACAGATGTTTTTTGGGAGGGAGATCCGCTCTACGAGCAATTTCCCCGCAACTTTATTTATTGAATTCGGTATGGAATTGATTTCGACATGAAATTGCTTGCCGGATATCTGGATCACTCAGCGCAAGAAACACTTCTTTCAGAGATCCGGGAGATTGTACGTCAGGCCCCGCTTTTCACACCCTGTATGCCACGAACGGGAAAGCCATTTTCAGTGCGGATGAGTAATTGTGGCCCGTTGGGCTGGGTCGCTGACAAGCAGGGATATAGATATCAGTCCACTCATCCAATCACCGATGAGCCCTGGCCAAACATTCCAGACCAGCTTTTGAAGTTGTGGAGCGATCTGACTGACTTTGGCGGAGAGCCGGAAGCCTGCCTGATCAATCACTACGAACCCAGGGCCAAAATGGGCTTGCATGTGGACGAGGACGAAGAAGAGTTCATGGCACCCATTTTCTCGCTTTCACTGGGAGATGACGCCCGGTTTCGCTTGGGGGGAATGAATCGAAAAGATCCGACCAAAAGCTTCATCCTGCATTCCGGTGATGTTTTGCTTTTGGATGGTGAAGATCGTAAAGCCTATCATGGAATTGATCGGATTTATGCAGGAACTTCGACCCTGCTCAAAGCCCCGGGACGCATAAACCTGACAATGCGTCGTGTTACATCCTGGAATGAAACAGAATGAGGCGAAGATGTGGCAAAAATCGGTGTTTCAAATTTTAATCTTTTAAATTCAATATCTTAATATGTAACTGACTTGTAACCTCCTCTATGTAACATTAAACACTTCATACCCAAGCCAAACGGGTAGTTCGTTATTTGGAGTACATATATGAAATGCCTCGTAAAGATTGCACCGATGGCTTTGTCGTTGATTGTCGCGATCAATCCAGCCAAGGCTGAAGATGTCTTTTCGACCATGATGGCAGGGGGCTTTACCGAGCTCGAAAACTGGGATGTAAAATTAGGTGGCGGCGTTGCCTATGCGCCCAAATTCGAAGGCTCAAAAGACCATAAGGTCTCGGCTATGCCCTACCTGGATATTGCCTGGAAAGATACGATCTTCCTAAATCCGGTCGATGGTCTGGGTGTCAATATTTTCAAACACGAAGGTTTCACCTTTGGGGGATCCGTTGGCTATGATGGTGGACGCAAGGAAAAAGACAGCCGCAAAGAACTGACTGGCCTGGGAAATGTTAAAGGTGGCGCACAAGGCTCGCTTTTTGCCAGTTACCAATATTCGTTTCTTGAGACGGATGTGAAAATCAACAAGACTTTCTCTGGTTCAAAAAGTCTGACCGTAGATGCTGGCGTGAGTGCTTTTATACCTCTGGCGGTTCTTATGGGCTCCTCAATGGGCGGCGATGTCTCCAGAGATGATAACGAGGGTCCAAATGGTCCCGTGTTAACTCTTGGTGCCTCCACAACGTGGGCTGACAAGAATCACATGGAAAGCTATTTTGGCGTGACAAGCGCGCAATCGGCAGCGTCTGGTTTGAAGCAATTCACGGCTAAATCTGGCTTCAAATCTGTATCTGGTTCCATTGGCCTGATTGTTCCCGTCACTGATCATGTGATCATTGGCTCCAAAGCAGAATATACCAAACTGATCGGTGACGCTGCGGACAGCTCCATCACGCGGAAAGAAGATCAGTTTTCTGGACAGCTTTTCACTGTCTATAAATTCTGAGCGCTTGCCGTTTTGAAGCATATAAAATGCCTGCAGGGACAGAAGTACGTTTTGTTCCTCGCAGGTTTTTTGGTATTAAAATACAAATTTTATAAAAATATACCATCTAAACAATGTGTTACATGATAACCATACTGTAACTCCTTCTCTGGGATGATGAAATTTCAAATCAGTTCTAAAGCCTCAAATTTGTAAAGGCGCAGCTAGGGAAATGTCCATGAAGCAAACCGCACTGCTTGTTTTGCTGGTTGAAGACGATATGGATCTGGCCGCGACACTATCTGACTATCTGACGCTGGAGAATATAGAATGCGATCATGCTTTCAATGGAAGGGCTGGCCTGGATCAGGCGTTGAACAATCAGTATGACCTGATCTTGCTTGATCTTACCTTGCCACAAATAGATGGTCTCTCGGTTAGTGAACAGCTACGTGCGCAGCATATCCAATGCCCCATTTTGATGTTAACGGCTCGTGACGCCATTTCCGATCGCGTTGCTGGCTTTGAAGCCGGCGCGGATGACTATCTCATCAAGCCTTTTGCATTTGAAGAATTGGTCGTTCGAATTCGTGCACTGGTCCGGCGTTCTAAAGCCCAGTCCAACCAGGTAAAAATAGCGGACCTGACCATCGATTTTGATCAACAGCTGGCGCTGCGCAATGGCCGTAGGCTCAAACTCTCCCCCACCGGTTGGACACTTCTTGAACAATTGGCCCGAAACAGTCCAAAAACTCTAAGCCGTGAGCAATTGGAGCGTGCGGTTTGGGGAGATCAAGTACCGAATAGCAATAGCCTGAAGGTGCACATATACAAGTTGCGTCGACAGATACAGAGGCCTCATGAAAGCCCTTTGCTAAATACTGTTGCAGGCTCAGGCTATGGATTGCGCCAGTCCTGATTGAGATAGAAGGGTGGAAGATATGTCCTTGTCATTTTTAAATCCCTTGAAACCCGGATTTCAGGTGCGATCACTAAGGCAGGAATTTCGCCGATCTCTCTTGGCTTTATTCATCATCTTGGTGCTGGTCTACAGTGTTGGCCTATTTTTCTATTTCATGGCGGGCCTGGATACTGCCAAGCGACTGGAGATGAAAAATGTTGCCCTCAGCTACGCGGCTCAGATGCAGCAAAATGATAATCTCTCCCCGCTGACCCCCATCACTCGTACACTTCTGGTTGCCGAGAAATTTGAAGACTTACCGAAAGAATATCAGAGTATTTTCTCAAAAGAAGATCTTGTACCGGGAAAACTTGAGGCCGAGCCTCTGGAAAAGGGTGACGGTCCGCCAGAGTTTATCTATTTCGTCTATGTAGAACCAACCAAGGACGGCAAAAGGCTTTATTTGGCTGACAAACTCTTCATACCAAAAGACGAACTCATACATAAAACATTCGGATTTTGGAATCTGGAACTAATTGTTTTTGCAGGTGCAGGCTTCTCCATTCTAGTGTTTCTGCTGGTTTTCCATTTTTTGACAAGACGGGTAAATGAGCGCATCAATGCCTTGCAGTCCTGGGCAGATCAACTCAAAGCCCGCGAGCTGGTCGAAGAGAGACCGGATTTCAATTATAGAGAATTGAACAAGATTGCCGATCATCTCGCCAAATCCGTCATGCGCATAGCGGGATTTGTTGACCGTGAGCACGCTTTTCTGCGTCATGCAAGCCATGAACTAAGGACACCCATCACCATCATATTCGGTAATGCAGAACTGCTGGAAAAGATAGCAACATCAGAGCAGCAAAAGGAAATCAATGCTCGTATCCAGCGAGCAAGCCACTCCATGCAGACAATCGTGGCAACACTATTGTGGCTTGGTCGGGAAAAAGAAGTCTATACTGATCTGGAGCTGATTGATCCCTCCAAAATGATCCAGCAATGCGTTGAAGATCACCGCTATCTGTTGGGTGGTAAGGAGATTTCCTTGAGCCTTGAGCTTGAGGATGAAACTCAATTGCTACCAGCCGCACCATTGGAAATCATTCTGGCCAATATGGTGCGTAATGCCTTTCAGCATAGCCAGTCTGGTGTCATCAAGATCGTGGCAAGCCAGGGCGAGATTAAGGTGATGAATGAAATTGCGGGCAATCAACCCAGCGATCCATTCAACAAAAGCACAGTTTTTGAGCAAGACAAGGGAATTGGGCTCTCTCTGATCCGTCGAATGGCTGAACGTTTGAACTGGCAATTTGCTCTGATAACTACGGATAATCAGGTTATCGCACATTTGAAATTAAGCTCAGATAAGAAAAATATCTCTATAAATCAGAAGTATGGGTGATAACCGGGCGGCTACCGGCTCTATGGCATTTCTTTGCTGAAATTTGGCAAAGAGGCATGAGCATGCAATCCGTATTCCGTCTAATTCTTCTATCCACTCTGGGATTTGTCTTGGCTGGATGTGGCACAATGCTGGTGCCTCAGAAATCCGGTTTTTCTCAGCAAGCAGCATTGCAGGATATTCCTTCCAGCTGGACGAACTCAAAACAACCCTATGCGTCCGGCGTTCAGAGCCTGCGATCTCTGACAAATGACAAAGCTCTTCTGGCCTATATCGATCAGGTCCTTGAGCAGAATATCTCGCTTCGCCAATCCGAGCTGGCTTATCAACGGGCCGAGCTGGAACGTCAGAAGGCGGCAGGAGATCTGTGGCCCAATTTGAACCTGTCTTCAACGGCAGATCGTTCCCGTAGCAAATCCCAGCAGGCAGCCCCTGGCCAGAAGAGAGCATCTTATGCCAACAATATTGGTCTGGATGCCAGTATCAACTGGGAGCTCGATATCTGGGGCAAGCTTGCCGACCGCAAGAAAGCGGCGAGTGCTGAAGGAGAAGCAAGCCAGCAGGATCTAAAGGCCGCAAGGGTATCAATGGTGGCGCAAGCTCTTCGAGATGGCATTGAACTGGCAAGTCTGGAGCGCTTGAAAAGTCTTGAGCAATCCCGCATCACCAGCCTGCGCCGCACTGAACAGATCATCTCTGATCAATTCTCTCGTGGATTGGGGCAATTAAGTGATCTGGAAGCGGCTCGCTCTGCAACTGCCAATGCCGAAGCCTCCCTTGAGGAGCGAAAACTGGCAATTGCCCAGCTCAAGCGTCGTATGCAGATCGCAACAAATGGCATTCCAACCGGCAAGTTGCGTCTAGGCCGTAAAATGCCGTCCATTCAATTGCCAAAGGGCGATTATCCCGCCGCCATGATGGGCAGGCGGCCCGATATCTTGGCTGCCTTTGAGCGTGCCAAGGCTGCAGATAGCACCCATTCCGCAAGCTACAAGGATATGCTGCCGTCATTCTCGATCACCTTGACTGCCAGCGATCAGGCGCCCAACCTGTCCGATCTGTTCAGTGGAGGACCGGCCTGGCGCACATTGGGATCATTGACTGCTCCGATCTTTGATGGCGGCACCAGACGCCTGACCGCCAAACAGGCAGAGATCGATGCTGCAAGGGGATGGCTGACCTATCGCCAGACCATACTGGATAGCTTATCCGAGGTAGAAAATGGTCTACAGAGTGAAGGAAATCTGCGCCGCAGAGAAGCAATGCTGACCCGAGCCTTGCGCCATTCCAAGACCAATCATGAGCAATATGAGCGCCGTTATCGCGATGGCCTGACGGACATCGTGACCTTGCTATCGGCTGAGCGTGATGCGTTCACGGCAAGGCAGTCCCTGGTCAATATCCGCTCGTTACGGCTTCAAAACCGCGTCAACCTGGCCGTGGCCTTTGGCCTTGGTTTGTAAGCATACGCGCCTCTTTTTCCAAATTTAACTGATCATCGGGCCCCAGCAGGTGGCCCGGCTCATAACATCGAAACAATGAGATCCATCATGCGACACAAAACCTCAAAATTTCTGATGCCCCGCACATCAGAGACTGGCAAAGTCCTGTTTGGTTCTGGATTGGTGCTGGCTGGCCTGCTCCTGTCTACCAGCCTTGTTCCGGCTCAGGAAACCAAACAGGATATGGACGGAGCTGCCCCGCAAGAGCAGCTTCGCCCTCTTGTCAGTGTTGTTGAACGTGGCTCCAGCCAGGAAAATATCCAGTTAAAAGTCTTTGGCGTGGCCAAAGCCCACTATCGTCAAACATTGGTGACGGAAGTTTCCGGACGCATCATCGAACTATCTCCTCGTCTGGAGCCTGGTATCCGACTGAAACAGGGCGAAACCCTCGCCCGGATCGAAGAGACGGACTATCAAACCAGTGTTGCCTCAGCCCAGCAAAGTGTGGCAGAAGCAGAACTGAATTTGCTTCAGGAAGAGCAGCGGAGTGCTCAGGCACAATTGGACTGGAAACGCGCCCGTCTGCAAGGAAAGCCCTCCTCACCTTTGGTGTTGCGAGAACCTTTTCTGAAACTGGAAAAACTCAAGCTTGAAGCCGCCAAAGCCAATCTGGCAAAGGCAGAGAAAAACCTGACCAACACGACGATCAAAGCCCCCTTTGATGCAATCGTCGTGTCTCGCTCGGCTACTCCTAAGGCCTATGTTTCAGCTGGTGCACAATTGGCCGAGATCTATTCCACCGATGAATTGGAAGTGGAAGTCGGTCTATCAGATAAGCAATGGCAGCAATTACTTTTGCAGGATGGAAAGCCTGTCGGCTTGGACAAGATCAAGGCCGAAGTCACCAATGGCACCGATCTGGGTTGGACGGCCGAGGTGATCGCCATTGGAGCGGAAGCCGATAGTCAAACCCGTCAGAAGACGCTGCGCCTCAAGGTCCAACCCATCAGCCCGCAAGGCGCGGTGCTACGCCCCGGTGCCTTCGTCAATGTGCGCCTGATAGGACGGGAAGTTCCCGATATCCTGATGGTTCCATCCTCTGCCCTCACTCTGAAAGGCAATGTCTGGACGGTCTTTTCAAAGGATCAATTGCAGCGCCATGCGGTCACCCCGCTTTTTGCCAAGCAAGAGCAAGTGGCGATTCCGGCTGATCAATTGCCGAGTTGGGACAGAAGCAAGCCGCTTAAAATCGTGGTCAACCCGATCAGTCGTTACCTGCCGGGCCAATATGTCAAACCCACATCCAACTCCGCCGCAGGTACGTCACCTAAAGCAATCGAGAAAGCGCAGGTGGCAGAATGAGCGATCCCAATCACAAAGGCTGGATAGCCTGGTTTGCCAACAATAGTGTTGCGGCAAATCTATTGATGTTTTGCATTCTTGCAGCAGGCGTGATGACCTTGATGTCCATCCGAACAGAAGGTTTCCCGGGCTTCGAAGCCAAACAGGTTACCATTTCGGTTCCTTACAATTCAGGATCCGCCGTCGAAACCGAACGAGCGGTCACGAAGAAGATCGAACGTGCTCTGACCGGTACGGAAGGCATCAAGAAGGTCACCTCAACCTCAACGGCAAGCAACTCGACCATAGTGGTTGAAAAAAGCTCAGGGATTGATCTCGATAAACTGCTTTCTGATGTCAAAATCAAGGTCGATGCGGTCAGCTTGCCAGATGCCGCCGAAAATCCTGTCGTGGTACGTGCTACCGAAATTGAAGAGGTCATTCAGATCGAGCTATTCGGCCCGCTGGAGCAGGATGTTCTCTCGACCAGTGCACGCCGTCTGAAGGATCGTTTGCTCGAAGATCCATTGATCCCCTCGGTGACAATCGGTGGTGATAAAACTCAGGAAATTACCATCAAGGTCAATGAGCAGACCCTACAGCGCTATGGTCTGACTTTCGGAACTGTGGTTCGTCAAGTGCAAGCCTTCTCGCTGGTATCCGAGCAAGGCAGCCTGAAGGGTGAAAATGGTCGCATTCTCGTCAAGGCTGACAAGCAGAGCTATTACAAGCAGGACTTTGAAACCATTCCCGTTGTGACCCTCGAAGATGGTCGCGTGGTTCGCTTGCAAGAGTTGGCAGAGATCCGTGATGGCTATACGGACGATGAAAGTCTGTTTCGTTTTGATGGTCAACCTGGTCGCAAGCTAACTGTGCAAATGGTTGGCGATGCCGATTTGATACCCAGCGCATTACGGGCTCGTGAGATTATTGAAGAGGTCACGGCAGATGGCAGCCTGCCCCCTCAGCTGCAGGTCAAATTCTGGGGTGATCAGAGTGTCGAAATTTCCGATCGACTATCGCTGATGATGAAGAATGGCCTGATGGGGATGGGCTTCGTCTTGCTGACGCTATCACTATTCCTGAACTTGCGTACCGCTTTTTGGGTGGCGATGGGGCTACCAATCGCTTTTGCTGGCGCATTGTTCCTGATGGGACCAAGTATGATGGGTCTCACTTTGAACGAGCTTACGACCTTCGGCTTCATCATTGCTCTGGGCATTGTGGTGGATGATGCAATTGTGGTGGCGGAAAGCGTCCATACCACGGTCAAAGAAGAAGGAAGTGGCGTCGATAAGGTCGTCAAAGGTGTTCATAAGGTCGCAACACCTGCCGTCTTTGGTGTTTTGACCACTATGGCTGCCTTTTTCCCGATCACATTGGTGACCGGCCGCCTTGCTGAAATCTTCTCACTATTTGCTTGGGTGGTGGTTTTCTGCCTGATCTTCTCAATCATTGAATCCAAATTCATCCTGCCTGCTCATCTGGCGCATATCAATCATTCCAAACGCCATGACAATTTTCTGGCGCGCTTCTGGCATGCTTTTCAGGACAAGGTTGGCGGAGCTCTGGATCGCTTCAGGCTCAATATCTATCAGCCACTGGTAACGCTTGCTCTGAAACTACGTTATCTCTCAGCCCTTGTTTTCTGCCTAGTCCTTGTGGCTGTTGGTTACATGATCCCGTCTGGTCATGTGCGTATGGTTTTCTTCCCGGAAATTCCTGGTTCCACCATCACGGCTATCTATGAAAGCGAACCGGACCTTGGTTATGGGCGTCTCTTTGCGGAAGGTTATCGTCTGGAGAAGGCTCTGCACGAGCTTAATGAAGAACTGGCAAATGAAGAACCCTCCAGTAAGCCTCCCCTTATCGGCATCGAGTTGACCGCCAGTGACACAGGTACCGTGACTGTCACTGGTGTTGCGACCCTGCCATCCGAGCGCTCAATCACAATTTCTGAAATGGCGGATCGGTGGCGCGATAAAGTCGGACCAGTAGAAGGTGCAAAGAGACTGAATTTCCGGGCCAGTGAATTTGATGATGCAGATTTCAGTGTCGAATTGTTGCTGGATGATTTGGATTTGCTGATCCAGGCCAGTCAGATGGTCGAAGACAAACTAGCCACGCAAGATGGCGTCCTGTCCATGACCAACAATCTGCGCGCTGTTCGTGGTCGAATGAATATCTCGTTGACGGATTATGGCCGTGCGATTGGTTTGACCACACAAAGTGTATCCGAGCAGGTCTTTCAGGCTATTCGTGGTGCAGAAATCCAGCGTTTCCAACGCGATGATCAGGAGGTAAAGGTAAGGGTCCGCTATCCGGATGCAGAACGCAACAGCAAAGCCGCTCTGGAGCAACTCTATGTGCGAACACCGGATGGCAATCCGGTTCTTCTTAGTGCGGTTGCGACACTATCACCGGATTTCACGGTCGATGAAATTTATCATAGTGAACGTAAGCGCGTTGCTACTCTGGAGGCACAGATTGACAAGGGTAGTATCGAAGCAGAAACTCTGACCAGCTATTTCAATTCTGAAATTTTCCCTCAACTACAAAAGAAGTTTCCTGGAATTGAAGCGAAATTTTCCGGTGAGGTAGAACAGGAAATTGAAGCAATCGGTGGCCTGGTCACCGCCTTCACCATCACCTTGATCGCAATCTATGTTCTGTTGGCCGTGCCGTTGAAATCCTATACCCAGCCTGTGATTGTCATGGCCGCTATTCCCTTTGGAATTGTCGGAGCCATTCTGGGGCATTGGATTGTTGGCTTGCCAATCTCGATCCTTTCCATCAATGGTATCCTTGCGCTCAGTGGCATTGTCGTCAATGACAGCTTGCTGCTCGTCTCTGCCTATAACGAGAATAAGGGCAACGGAACCAAGATCCGAAAAGCCCTGATTTTGGCAGGAGGCCTACGTATGCGAGCGGTTATTCTAACCTCGACCACCACATTTGCAGGTCTTGCCCCGATGATCTTTGAGACTGCAGAACAAGCCCAATTTCTGATCCCGGCGGCGGTCTCATTAGGATTTGGTATCCTGTTTGCCACCCTGATTACCTTGTTCCTGATCCCGGTCTTCTTGATGATTCTGGATGACTTCAAAGGATTGAGCAGATTGCTGGGTAAATCCTGGCATCTCAGATTTGGGTGATCTTGCAAAAACGAAAGGGCGGGTGTTTTCACGACACCCGCCTTTTTGTTTGAAGGCTATTTCAAGGCTGAGAATGCGTTATTGCTGCCGATCCGCCTCGATTTTGATAGTCACATCAACATTGAAGCCAACGGTGCCTTCATCCGGGAACCCGGCAGCGCCTACACCAAAATCAAGCCGTTTGATGGTTGCTTTACCCGTCATGAAGGCGCGGTCATTTTCAATCTTCAGTTCAAACGGAATGACAAAGGGATTGCTCTGCCCGACCAGATCCAGAGTTCCGAGCGCTTCAAAGCTGTTCTCACCCGTTTTGACAAATTCCTCAGCGAGGAATTTGGCCGTGGGATGCAGTTCGGCATTGAGAAAATCCGATGAAATAGCCCGAGCACTCACACCCCCTAAAGACAGGCTGGCAATCTGAACAATCACTTCAGCCCGTGAACCGGCCAGATTGTCCGTATCAAAGTTGATTGCAGCATTCCAGCTGGCAAAGGCGCCCATAATGGGTGTGCCGGACTGAATGACAGAAATACCAAGTTCACTCTTTTCGTGATCAATGGCCCAGTTTGCAGTCTGTGCGTTGGTGACAGCCGTAGGCGAAGCAAGATCTCCTGCTGCGGGTCTGTTCAATTGATTGACGCCGATTGACGCTGCAATAACGGCCAGAATGCAGAGCATGGCAATCAATATCGGCGATTGCTTGTGGCTGCTTTCCATCAGATCATCAGCAATATCCGCCTTCATGCCCGGTATCATGCGCACGAGGGTCTGGTCACGATCAATGACCACATGTTTGAGAGCTCCGCCGATATGCAAAGCCAAGGATACGACAAGCAAAACGCCGGTAAAGAAATGGCCAGCGCCGAAAATCTCGGCCAGATGTGGGTTCTTTGGAATAAGCGGCAGATCCTGCGGTAGCGGCCACCAGATGGGCGCAAAGCCATCCAGTGCAGAATGATGCAGCCAACCGGTCAAGGGCATGAGAAGGATGGACCCATAAAGCATCCAGTGAACACTTTGTGCAGCAAGGCTCTCCAGTTTTCGCTCGGCATTCAGAGGCAAAGGGTGCGGCTGCAGCAAGGCCCATAAAATGCGCAAGCTCGCTACAATCAGCGTGGTTACTCCAATGGTCTTGTGAAGGGAATAAAACCACGTCTTGGATTCCACATTTGCTGCTGAGGTTTCAGGGAGTTCAACCATGAACAGGCCGAGTCCGAGCAAGGTCAGGATCAGAATTGCGGTGGTCCAGTGAAGCAATTGGGCGACCAGACCATAGGTTTTATGGGTATTGACGAGCATCGGTCCACTCTCGTGATTGTTGCTGGTTTGGGCACAGGTCTTATAAAATGACTATGCTGCTGCAATTGACCAAGCAGATCAAATTGCGGCAACCAGACTTTGAACATTGATTGAGGCAAGGATTTGATATCAGTCCTTGCAATCTCTTGGTTGGTATTGTGCGTTATTGGAATTTGCCCTGTTATTTAAAAACAATATGAGCAAAACCATCAGTCGAGCCCGAAAAACTGCATGATTGATAATCACTGGACTGAGAGCAGGATCTAACCCCTATCCTTCACCGCCTCCATCACAACGAAGGTGGATGTCTGGGCTACATGCGGCAAGGCTGAGATTTTCTCGCCCAGTACTTTTCGATAATTGGCCATATCGCGCGTGCGGATTTTCAAAAGATAATCAAAATGACTGGCAATCATGTGGCATTGCTCAATCTCGCGGATCTGTCGAGCCGCCTCATTGAAAGCATTCAGCGCTTCAGATCGGGTGTCGCTGAGTGTCACCTGCACAAAGGCAATATGCCCCTCGCCCAGCCGTTCCGGATCCAGTATGGCGCCATAACCAGTAATATATCCAGCATCTTCCAACTTTTTCATGCGCAACTGGCACGGTGTCTTTGATAGGCCTACCTGTTTGGCAAGCTCGGTTACCGTGATCCGGCCATCCTGAGCCAGAATTTCCAGAATTTTGCGATCAATTTTATCCAAAACGTCCATATATGAGTGATATCATAGGTAATAGATAAAAATAACCCAAAAAATAAAGTCATATTATCCAAAAAACCAAAATTTATGGCCACTCCGACTAGAGGCTTTCCTGTATTCTGAAGTCAATGACCCATCGTGATGAGCGTGGCCGCCAAAGCCGAGAAGCTGGCCTGCATCGAGCACAAGCGCGTTCCCGAAAAGTTGCAGACTTTTCGGATAAGAATTCGCTTCTAAACAAGGATTAATGCGTTTTCAGGACTCCGTAAACGCATTAAGGAGGAAACCAGACCATGAGCATCGATCTCGATACACAACGCGCAGAAATCCGCCAGCTTATGCGTGATCATTATCTTGCCGATGAAGCAAAGAATGTTCGCCGTCTGATCAAGGATGCCAATCTGGACGCCGATCTTCGCGCCAAGGCTTCCAAGCGCGCGGCGGATCTGATCCGCACCATCCGTACCTCCACCAAGCCAACCATGATGGAAAGCTTTTTGGCAGAATATGGTCTCTCCACCCGTGAAGGTGTGGCGCTGATGTGCCTGGCAGAGGCTTTGCTGCGTGTGCCTGATGACGACACGATTGATGCGCTCATTTCTGATAAAATTGCTCCCAGCCAGTGGGGCCAGCATTTGGGTCAGTCCTCTTCATCGCTGATCAATGCCTCTACTTGGGGCCTGATGCTGACGGGTAAAGTGCTGAAAGGTGGCGAAGAGGTAGGCCTTGTTTCCACTCTGCATGGCATGGTTCGCCGTCTTGGCGAGCCGGTAATCCGTACCGCTGTCGCGCAAGCCATGAAAGAACTGGGCCGTCAGTTCGTCCTTGGCCGTACCATTGAAGAAGCAACTGATCGTGCCAGGGAAATGGAAGGCAAAGGCTTTACCTATTCCTATGACATGCTGGGCGAAGCAGCCCGTACCGAAGATGATGCCAAGCGCTACCATCTTGCTTATTCTGATGCCATCACCGCTTTGGCTCCGGCCTGCACCAGCGATGACATCCGCAAAAACCCGGGAATTTCCGTTAAGCTTTCAGCTTTGCATCCTCGTTACGAAATGGCCAAGAAAGAGCGTGTGCTGTCAGAATTGACCTCCCGCACAGAAAGTCTGGCTCTGCTCGCCAAGTCCGCCAATATGGGCTTCAACATTGATG
Organism: Cohaesibacter gelatinilyticus; assembly: GCF_900215605.1. Taxonomy (NCBI): domain Bacteria; kingdom Pseudomonadati; phylum Pseudomonadota; class Alphaproteobacteria; order Hyphomicrobiales; family Cohaesibacteraceae; genus Cohaesibacter; species Cohaesibacter gelatinilyticus. Next base: position 256,051 of record NZ_OBEL01000003.1, read on the forward strand.
CCGAGGAAATGGATCGTCTGGATCTCTCTCTCGATATCATCGAAGAGGTTCTCTCCAACCCTGCTCTTGCAAACTGGGACGGCTTCGGCGTCGTGGTTCAGGCTTTCAGCCATCGTGCATCTTTTGTGTTGGATTGGCTCTATAACCTGTCTCAGAAGCTGGATCGCAAGATCATGGTGCGTTTGGTGAAAGGTGCCTATTGGGACACCGAAATCAAACGCGCTCAGGTACTTGGTCTGGAAGGCTTCCCGCTTTTCACCCGCAAGGTGAATTCAGATGTCTCCTATCTGTCCAATGCTCGCAAATTGCTGGGCATGACCGATCGCATCTATCCGCAGTTTGCGACCCATAACGCGCATTCGGTGGCCGCAATTCTGGAAATGACCCAGCATTTCGGCATTGAGAAAGAGAAGTTCGAATTCCAGCGCCTGCATGGCATGGGGGAAAGCCTGCATGACACCGTGGTGGAAGGCGATAAAACCAATTGCCGTATTTATGCTCCGGTTGGTGCCCATCAGGATCTGCTGGCCTATCTGGTTCGCCGTCTTCTGGAAAATGGTGCCAACAGTTCCTTCGTGAATCAGATTGTCGACGAGAACATTTCTCCGGAAGAAATTGCCAAGGATCCATTTGATCAGGTGGAAGCGCTGGGTGATGAAATTGCCAACCCATATCTGACCAAGCCAGCCGGTATCTTTGGTGAAGGCCGTCTGAATGCCAAGGGCTGGGATATTACCGACCCAATGGAAATTGCAGCGCTTGATGAAGCACGCAATAAATTCAAAACCCATCTTTGGGAAGCCAAGCCGCTGATCGCTGGCAAGGTTGTAGCAAAAGACACCTATGATGCGCTGAACCCAGCCGATCAGGATGACAAAGTCGGTACTGTTCTCAATGCAGTTCACGAAGATGTCGAAACTGCGCTTGAAGCCGCTCAAAAGGGCTATGAAAGCTGGTCCAAGACCCCAGTTGCACAGCGCTCAGCTGCTCTTCGCAAAGTTGGTGATCTCTATGAAGAGCATGCCGTTGAGCTCTTCGCTCTTGCCAGCCGCGAAGCTGGTAAGATGATGCTCGATGCTGTCGGCGAAGTGCGCGAAGCTGTCGATTTTGCACGCTTCTATGCCAATGAAGCTGAACGTCTTGCAGCGAATGGAGACTTGAATGCCCGTGGCATCATCTCCTGTATCTCACCTTGGAACTTCCCTCTGGCCATTTTTACCGGTCAGATTCTGGCAGCCTTGGCTGCGGGTAACGCGGTTGTTGCCAAGCCAGCTGGTCAAACCCCGATCATGGCCTACCGTGCAGTACAATTGATCCATGAAGCCGGTATTCCGGTTGATGCCTTGCAATTGTTGCCAGGTGATGGTCCAACCATCGGTGCGCCAATCACCTCTGACGCCCGTGTGTCTGGTGTCTGCTTCACAGGCTCCACGGCAACCGCCCAGCGCATCAACAAGGTGATGGCTGAAGGCATTGCTCCAGATGCACCACTGATTGCCGAGACCGGTGGTCTGAATGCCATGATCGTCGATTCCACTGCTCTGCCAGAGCAGGCTGTTCGTGATATTCTGGCCTCCTCCTTCCAGTCTGCTGGTCAGCGTTGTTCCGCTCTTCGCATGCTTTATGTGCAGGCAGATATCAAGGACAAGCTCCTTGAGATGCTGATGGGTGCTATGGATGAGCTGCAGCTCGACAATCCATGGGCCTGGACCACAGATGTGGGTCCGGTGATCGATAAAGCCGCCAAGGACAAGATCGACAACCATATTGCAAAACTGGAAGCACAGGGCAAATTGCTCAAGAAACTTCCAGTGCCGGAAAAAGGCCTCTTCTGCCCACCAACTCTTTTGGAGCTGAGCAGCATTGAAGAGCTGGAAGAAGAAATCTTCGGCCCAGTTCTGCATGTAGCAAGCTTTGAAGCCAAAGAGCTGGACACAGTGATCGAAGCCATTAATGCCAAGAATTTTGGTCTGACCTTTGGTCTGCATACCCGCATGGACAATCGGGTTCAGGAAGTGGTTGATCAGGTCAAAGTCGGCAACTGTTATGTCAACCGCAACCAGATTGGTGCGGTGGTTGGCTCCCAGCCATTCGGTGGCGAAGGTCTCTCCGGTACTGGTCCGAAGGCTGGTGGCCCACACTATGTAGCCCGCTTCCTGAAAGCGGACCAGGTTGAAGGCGAACAGGACCTCAGCGCTCCACTGGATCTGGGTGATCTGCAAATTGCCATCAGCAAAGTGACCAACGATACCAAATCCCGAGAGCATTGGGAGAATGACAAGTTCCGTCTTGCCGCTATCAAAGGTGCGGTTGATTTGCCAGTCGCTTGGGACAAGGATCTGCACTGTGATCTGGAAGCTGTCGATCTGCCTGGCCCAACCGGTGAATCCAACCGTCTCTCCATGGCACCACGTGGTGTGGTTCTGGTAACAGGTCCGGATCGGGACACAGCCCTGATGCAAGCAACCTCTGCTTTGGTAACCGGCAACGCTGTTGTGATTGCCTGCGGCAATGGTGACGAGCTGGCAACGAGCTTGAAAAGCTCCGGCGCTCCTGTGACTGGTCTGAACGGCACCGTGACATCCAGACATCTGGCTGATCTGAACGGCATCGACGCTGTGGCCAGCAATGGCGACGAAGCGCATCTGCGCAGCTTCCGCCGTGCTCTTGCAGGCCGCGATGGCGTCCTGCTTCCATTGATCAGCGAAGGTCTTGCTCCATGCCGTTATGTGCTCGAGCGCCATCTCTGCATCGATACCACCGCCGCTGGCGGTAATGCTTCGCTTCTTGCGGCAGCCGAAGGAGGGGAAGCGGCTTAACTCCCCCCTGCTTCCATGGTCCCGCCTTCTTATCGCAAGAAGCATGCGAGGAGACTCTGAATTTCAGAGCCTAAAGCAGCCCCCGGATGACTATTCTAGAGGTCATCCGGGGGTTCTTTTTTGTCCATATTTTGCGCAGGATTTTCAGGGTTTTTCTGATTTATTCCTAATTGGGCAGAGCAATTCAAAATTACTCTGCCTTCCAAACCAGTGGCCCAATGAGAGCTGCCGGTTGTGAAAAAGTTCGAAATTCCGCTTATCTTTCATGAAGCTGCAAACTTGTCTTAATCCTGTTCAAAAGCAGGTTTGGACAACCGTAATCCGCAATGGCAATCAAATTAAGCTTAGGCTAAGTTCAACTTGGGCCTAAGCTCAGATGACAGAGGGTTCGCATCGAAAAGTGCGCGCCCCTGAAAAGTTGTTCGACTTTTCGGATAAGGGTTCGCATCAGATAGAAAGACAAGGAATTTCCAGAATGGCGCGTCAACTTCCTCCTTTCAGTGCAGTCAAAGCTTTTGAAGCTGCAGCACGTCACGGCTCCTTCGCTCGAGCCGCACAGGAGTTGAATGTGACCTCGACCGCCATCAGCCAGCATGTCAAAGGGTTGGAGCAATGGCTTGGCAAGGACCTGTTCCAGCGCCGCTCAAACGGCGTTCTGCTTACGTCAGACGGTTCTGCCATTTTGGGTGATGTAAGCCGCATTCTGGATCAGATTGCCGATCTGCTGCCTCCTGAGCCAGCCAATGAGACACAAAAGATAAGCCTGACCCTGTCCGTCCAGCCTGCCTTTGCAGAGCGCTGGTTGGCCCCTCGCCTGTCCGAATTCATGGCACAGCATTCAGACATCGAGATTGATGTTCGGGCCGAGGAGCATCTGGTCAATCTGGAAAAAGATCCCGAAGTTGATTTCGCCATACGTCATGGCTCTGGGGATCAGCAGGGAGCAGCGTCTGAAATCTTGCTGGAGGATGCTCTGGTTCCTGTAGCGACGCCTTATTATCGTGATCTCGTGAACCTTGAGGATGAGAGCAACTGGCGCAAAGCCACATTGCTGCATGATATGCAATGGAGTGGTGATTGGCAGGCTTGGGCAGAGACCCATCCGGGACTTAATCTTGATTGCCAGTCCGGCTCGCGCTTCTCTTCCTATGCCATGGCCCTTCAAGCCGCCAAGGAATCTGCTGGTATGCTGATGGGTCATCCATCTTTGATAGCCAATGAACTGGCGGAGGGCGAACTGGTGGTCCTGTCAGACACACCTTTGCCAGCCTCCAAGCATTTCCTGCTTCTGCGTCATAGAGGCCACAGCCAAGGCGCAGCCATCCAGTTCCGCTCCTGGCTCCTCGCCACGGCGAGGAAATAGTGTTTGCTCTCACGGCTATCTGTCTTCACGCTATTCCTGATCTTACGATCAGGGCTATTTCAGCTTTCGCCTAATTATACCCCTCACGGCAATTCCTCGCATTCGCTCGGGCCTACGGGGTGCGCAGCATTCCTATCGATACGCTTATCATCTCGCCTCGGCTTGATGGCGTATCTTGTCAGCTGCGGTCGCCTATCGGCTCCCGACGAAAACCTGTGTTTTCGCCGAATTCCTTTATCCTTGAGAGCTTGGTGAGGGAAAAGAATCCAGAAAAGGAAATCCTTCCTTTTCTGACGGCCGATAGGCAAGCGCGAAGCGCCCCGTCTGGAGCCCTGATCGATAGATCAGGAATAGCGTGAAGACGTACAAATCTAAGATAGCCGTGAGAGAAAAGTACTCTTTACCCAAAAAATAAGGAGGCCCGAGAGAAGCCTCCTTGGATGGTGGTCCATGGGCTCTAATCAGAAGAGGAACGTCGAGGGAGGAGAGAGACGCACTGATCGATTGCCGGAACCACAAGTGTTGAATAGAGATTACCGATTCTCTGGGCCAAAAATCTTGATCAAAGTCATGTTTGAACACAAAAATCCCAAAAACTTGCAAAAAATCAGAACTAATGGATAGCATCAAACAAAAAAGGCTCCTGAATCAGGAGCCTTTTGTAAGATTTCAAACTCTATTTGTCGATGATATACGACAAATAGAGTGTCTTAGACGCTCTTGTCGATGCCCTCAGAGGACTCGCCTGTCTCTTCGGTCGGAGTGACAAATTTCGGGCCACCTTTCGCAACACCAACCATGGCTGGGCGCAGTACACGGGTGCCGATCACATAACCGGCCTGAACCACCTGAATGACCGAATTGTTTGGTACATCAGGATTTGGCACTTCGAACATGGCCTGATGATAATTCGGGTCGAATTTTTCACCTTGCGGATTCAGCTTTTTCACACCGTGCTTTTCCAGTGTCTTCAGCATTTCACGCTCGGTCATGGCAGTGCCATCCAGAAGTGCTTTCAAGGCACCTTCTGCTCCAACGCGATCCTCGTCACTGATAGCTTCCTGGCCGCGGCGCAGATTGTCGGCAACGCCGAGCATGTCACGAGCAAAGCTGGCAACGGAAAATTGTTTGGCGTCCCGAATCTCTTTTTCGGTGCGGCGGCGCAGATTTTCCATCTCGGCCACGGTCCGCAAAAGCTGGTCCTTCATTTCCGAATGTTCTTTTTCCAGCTCGGCAATGCGCAGTTCTGCTGCTTCCAGAGGATTGAGGTAAGGCTTTTCTTCCTTCTCCTCAGCTACCTCTTCCGCAGGATTTGGGGTCTCGGCGGCTTCGTTTTCGCGAATGTCTTCAGACATGTATCAGCCTCGGTCTTGATCAAATCTTGTATCGAGCGGGGCGAAAGTCGCGCGCCGCACACATTTCTTTGCAAGGGATATCAGGCTTTCTGGCAAAAAAATCAAGAGAGACAGTCAAGAGAATGCTCCTTTTTCTGTCTCTCGCGCACAATCAGATGGTCTGATTGGTCTGCCATTTGGCCTTTGCTGCCGCGCTGTGGTTATCTCAAGGTTCCGAAATCATGGAACTGAGAACCTTGGCAGTATAGTCCACCATAGGCACAATCCGGGCATAATTGAGCCGGGTTGGTCCTATCACTCCCAAAACACCAACAATTTTCTGCTCACTATTGCGATAGGGTGAGACGATCACCGACGAGCCGGATAGTGAGAACAACTGGTTCTCCGAACCAATATAGATGCGCACGCCATCGCCATCTTGGGCCAGTTCCAAAAGCTGGATCAAATCTCGTTTGCTTTCCAGATCATCAAAAAGATGACGAATGCGATCCAGATCTTCCTTGGCGGTAACATCTTCCAGCAGATTGGAGCGTCCGCGCACGATCAAGCTTTGCGGTTGGTCCAAGGTTGCCCCGGTCCAGGTCGCAAGGCCCGCATCAACGAGCTTTGCTGTCAGTTCATCCAGTTCTTGCTGCACAATATGGCGATGAGCTTCGATATCTTGACGTGCGGCATCAAGGCTTTTGCCAGAGATATGAGCATTGAGAAAATTGCTGGCCTCGGTCAGAGCCGAAGCAGGCAGGCCTGCTGGTAAATCGATGAGACGATTTTCGACCTTGTCTTCCTCATCCACCAGAACAACAAGTGCCTTGGTTGCTTCCAGTCGAACGAATTCGATATGTTTGAGCAAGCGATCCTGTTTGCTGGCCATGACCAGTCCTGCCCCGCTTGACAGTCCCGATAACATCTGACTGGCTTTGGTGAGCAATCCTTCAAATCCGGCACTTTGTTGATGGCCCGGCGTCATCTGCCGCTCGATACGGTGACGTTCGTCATTGGAGAGATCTCCAAACTCCATCATGGCATCCACGAAGAAACGAAGTCCCATTTCCGTGGGCAAACGTCCAGCAGATGTATGGGGTGCATAGATCAGACCCAACTGTTCCAGATCTGCCATCACATTGCGCACAGAAGCTGGCGAGAGCGAATGAGGGAGTGCCTTGGAAATATTGCGTGAGCCAACGGGATCACCGGTTGCCAGATAGGAATCCACGATATGCCGGAAAATATCTTTTAGCCGGTCATCCATTCCTGCCAGTTCGGAAGCTGACAACAACATGTTGCGATCAATCATATTTAATGATGTCCTTGTTGTTCCTCATTTGGCTCTGCGCGTCCTCTGGATAGTGCTTTGAACTTGCCAAGTCTCTTCTTTATGCCTCAAAAGGGGGAAAAGCTGCAAGCATACCTTGTCCGCAAGTGCTAAGGCTTTTACAAGCGGCACAACGAATATTCTTGACCAAGCCAGTCTATCGGCAGCCCAGCAGCTGCCGCTGGTGATCCGCCCATAAGGCGAAAGGAAAGACCGATGCGTCCATCCAAGCGAAATCCCGATGAAAAGCGCCAGGTGAGTCTGGAGCGCAATGTTTCCAAACATGCAGAAGGGTCCTGCATCATCAAATGCGGTGATACCCATGTTCTTTGTACGGCATCTTTGGAAGAGCGCATTCCACCTTGGTTGCGTGGTCAGGGCCGTGGTTGGGTAACGGCTGAATATGGCATGTTGCCCCGCGCCACTGGCGATCGTATGCGCCGTGAAGCCCAAGCTGGCAAACAGTCCGGCCGTACGCAGGAAATCCAGCGTCTGATCGGTCGCTCCTTGCGTGCAGTGGTCGATCTGGAAGCTCTGGGAGAGCGTCAGATTACGGTCGATTGCGATGTCATTCAGGCCGATGGTGGTACCCGTACCGCCTCCATCACTGGTGCGTGGATTGCCCTGCGTGATTGCATCGAATGGATGCGTGCTCGTGGCATGATTGCCGCCGACGCAGTTGTGCTGAAGGATCAGCTGGCAGCAATTTCTTGCGGTATCTACCAGGGCACACCAGTTCTGGATCTGGACTATCTGGAAGATTCTGACGCTGAGACCGATGCCAACTTCGTCATGACAGGTAAGGGCGGCATTGTAGAAGTTCAAGGCACCGCTGAAGGCGAGCCATTCTCTCACGACGAACTGATGCAGATGCTGGAATTGGCCAAGAAAGGCATTGGCGAGCTGGTCGAATTGCAGGAAGCCAATAAAGACTAAGCTTTGCTCTCACACTTTTGCTTTTTGCATGTAAGGAAAGGCCAGATCATGGCACGCAGACTGACCGCAGACACCCCTCTTGTTGTGGCAAGTCATAACAAGGGAAAAATCCGCGAAATTCGCGAGCTTCTGAACTTTTATGGTCTTTCTTTGAAAGAAGCCGAAGAGCTGGATCTGCCAGAGCCAATTGAAGATGGCGATACCTTTGAGGCCAATGCCAAAATCAAGGCCTTGGCTGCCGCCACCGCTACTGGTCTGCCTGCATTGGCAGACGACTCAGGCTTTGCGGTTGATGCTCTGGATGGAGATCCGGGCATCTATTCTGCGCGCTGGGCTGGGCCGGACAAGGATTTTGGCATGGCCATGCGCAATGTCGAAGAAAAACTGCAGCAAAAAGGTGTGATCGAGCCAAGTCAACGCGGTGCACGTTTCGTGGCGGTGCTGTGCCTTGCCTGGCCTGATGGCCATTGCGATCTTTTCCGTGGCGAAGTGGAAGGCACCTGTGTCTGGCCACCACGTGGCGACAAAGGCTTTGGCTATGATCCGGTCTTTGTGCCGGAAGGCTTTGATATTACCTTTGGTGAAATGGACAGCGAACAAAAGCATGGCTGGAAGCCGGGACAAGAGGAAGCGCTCTCTCACCGTTCCCGCGCCTTCATTCTGTTTTCAAAAGCCTGTCTTGCAAGCTAGAGCGCATTCCCGAAAAGTTGTAGCACTTTTCGGATAAGAACTCGCTTCCAAAAAAATTAAAGCATTTCTCGCAATTCAATAAGCGTGAGAAGTGCTTTAGAATGACCCTGCTCCCGATACGGGAGAATGGATCACTGAAGGGACTGCGGTGCTGAACTCAGCAAACAAACTTGCAAAACCGGGACCCAACCATCCCGGTTTTGGTATTTATGTACATTGGCCATTTTGCGCAGCCAAATGCCCCTATTGCGACTTCAACAGCCATGTTCGCCACAAGCCGGTGGACCAGATGCGCTTTGCCCGCGCGCTGGAAAAAGAACTGAGCCATTACGCGTCGCGCGTTCCTTCTCAAACGGTCACGTCCATTTTCTTCGGTGGTGGCACTCCATCTCTGATGGAGCCTGCAACGGTTGGCCATGTTCTGGATGCCATTCATCGCCTTTGGAACGTGGACAGGGACGCGGAAATCACCTTGGAAGCCAATCCTACCTCGGTAGAAGCAAAGAACTTCAAGGGTTATCGGGATGCTGGCATCAATCGCGTCTCGATGGGTGTTCAATCCTTGCATGATGAGCAATTGCGCTTCCTTGGCCGTATGCATGATGTGGAGCAGGCCAAATATGCCATCAAACTGGCGCGAGACATCTTTCCGCGCATGTCCTTTGATCTGATCTATGCACGGCCTGATCAGACGCCGCAAAGCTGGTCGGATGAACTGAACGAAGCCATTGATCTTGCAGCAGATCACCTCTCGCTCTATCAGCTGACCATTGAGCAGGATACGATGTTCCATAAGCTTTATCACAGCGGCAAGTTCAAACTGCCCGATGAAGATACATCAGTTGCGCTCTATGAGGTCACCCATGAGACCTGCGAGGCGCGTGGTTTGCCTGCTTATGAAATCTCCAATCACGCACGACCAGGCGAAGAAAGCCGCCATAATCTTACCTATTGGCGCTATGGCGATTATGTCGGCGTCGGTGCAGGCGCACATGGACGCTTAACGCTGCCAAATGCCCGCGTTGCTACCAGCAATGAATATAATCCAGAACGTTGGTTGGAGCTGGTGGAAGAGCGGGAAATCGGTGCGCGCGGTGAAGAAATCCTGAGCCTTGAAGAGCAAGGCGATGAATTTCTTGTCATGGGTCTGCGCGTCAAGGAAGGCATCAGCCTTGAGCGCTATCAATCTCTTTCCAATCGTACTCTGAATGGAAAGAGATTGGCGACCATGATTGAACATGGCCTTATCGAGCAGATCTCAGATGATCGCATCCGCGCGACAAGGGAAGGTTTTTTCCTGCTCAATTCCGTCGTTGCGGAACTGGCAAGCAAATAAAGTTTTGAAATAGTTCAAAAAAGGGAGCCTCAGGCTCCCTTTCTCGTAATCTCATCACTCGGATTGTCAGCTTAGTTGGGCAAGCCCGCAGCAGACATAGGTGCATTCTCGATCAATTTGGCACCGCTGGTGGTGATTTCCTTGATGCCCAGAGATCGCTGAGAGGTGCCATCCGGACGGAAACGGAAGAAACCATCACCAAAGCCGATGAAGCCTTGCGGGTCGGTCAAGGTTTCATGGGCGAAGCGACGTTCGCCGGCTTGGGCAACCAGAGCCGCTGACAGGATAACCGCGTCATAAGCGAGAGCCGCTACACGTGGTGGACGCTCGCCATATTGCTGAGTGTAACGATTGGCAAAGACATCAAAGCCGATGGTGCGGCCATCAAGATTGCGAAGGCTGGCCGGGGGAGCCGGATACCAGGCACCACGCAACATTGGCTCGCGAGAAACACTGGCGTTATCCCACTGACCGGAGCCAAGGAACTGAATTTTATTGGCGCGAATGCCCTGCCCGGCCAGCAATTGGGTTGCAGGCACCGCTGCGACGCCTTCCGGAATATACATGGCGTCGATCTGATTTTTGATTTCGCCTAGCTTTTCTGCCGCAGTTTGCAGGCTGAACGGATCGGCCTTGCCACCGCTCTTATATTTCTCGATTGCCAGAATACGGACACCATTGCGAGCAGCTGTCTGGCGCAAGGAGGCTTCTACCACAGAACCATAAGGTGTTGCTGGAAGCATGGCAGCAATGGAACGTTTGCCTTTGGAAGCCGCATAGGAAATCATGCGATCAACATCATTTTCAGGTGTGAAGTTGATCAGATAGACACCACGGGCAGCAACACCGGTATCAGTGGTAAAGGCCAGCATCGGAACACCAGCAGGCTTCAAGACAGTACCCGCTGTTTTGACCTGGGCCGAACGCATCGGACCGATAACCAGCTGTGCACCTTCAGCCAGAGCCTTGGAGGCCTGAAGTGCAGCTTGATCCTGACCGACATCCTTGACGATCACTTGCAAGTCGGCGCTGGAATAATCCTGCAAGGCCATCGCAGCGGCATTGCGAATGGATTGTCCCGCTTTACCAAACTGACCCGGAGCAGAACTTGGCGTCAATAGAGCAACACGTACACTACCCGAGCCCAAAACTTCACCGGTAGGCTGTGCGATGACAGGTGGATTAACACCCGGAGTAGGCCGAGTGGAATAGCCCGGGCCACCCAATGTGACTGGCTGACAGGCCGTCACAATCCCTGCCAAAGCCACGGCTGCGCCAGCACGCACAGCAGAGCGTTTGCTCGATGCTGAGAGTGGGGCGGCAATCTGGTTGGCTGCTTTTTCAAGCATTGGTTTGAAACGCATCGAGATTTGGCCTCCTCGGGCAGCTACATTTCGAATTGGGCGTTTGATTTGTCAGAAATAACCTGTCAAAACAACTCTGTTACAGTCGGTAGGCATGATTCGATGGCGAAAAGGCAAAACTGTGACCATTTTGTCGCGAATTTGACAGAAAAGTTCACAAATTCTTACAGCCTGTTTCGAGCTACATCGCACCTGCCAAAAACCGGACAGATCCTGTCTGGACGTTCAAACGCATCATCGCAGCACCCGATCATTATGACAAAGCCATCAGACCTGCCAACAGACCAAGCTTCTCCCGAACTTGATGAGAATAGTCATCAAGATGCACCCCTTGAAAAATCAGAAGCTGCGCTAGGCGAAGCAGAGTATATTTTGCTTGGCAACAAGATGAAAGCGCCAAAATTGCCAGCTGCGCTTTATGTCACAGCTACCCCGATCGGGAACTTGAAGGACATCACCATTCGTGCGCTGGAAACACTGGCAGCATGCGATATCATTGCTTGTGAAGACACGCGCGTGTCCCGTAAATTGCTAAGCCATTATGGCATCCGAAGCCATCTGGTCACCTATCATGAGCATAATGCGGACAAGCAACGCCCCTATCTGCTGAATGCCCTGAATGAGGGAAAGGCCATTGCGCTGATCAGCGATGCAGGCACCCCGCTCCTCTCTGATCCCGGTTACAAACTGGTTGAAGATGTTTTGAGCGAAGGCTTTGAAATCACGCCGATTCCTGGTGCATCGGCTCTATTGGCGGCCTTGGTGCCTGCAGGCCTGCCAACAGATCAAATCCATTTTGCTGGCTTCTTGCCTCAAAAGGCTGGAGCCCGCGTCACCAAGTTGGTGAGCCTGAAAGATATTCCCGGTACGCTTGTTTTCTACGAAAGCCCGCGCCGCCTCGGCCCGGTATTGAGCGCAATGGCTGAGCATCTGGGGGTAGAGCGCAAAGCGGTGATTGCCCGCGAGCTGACCAAGAAGTTCGAAGAATTTCGTCGAGGCAACTTGGCTGAGCTGGCTGAGCATTATGCAAATAGCGACGCGCCAAAAGGCGAAGCTGTGATCCTGCTGGGTCCCGCAGCCAAGAAGGAGCTTGATGAAAATGATCTGGACCAACTGATTCGCCAGGGATTGGCGGAAGGGCTGCATGTGAAACAGCTGTCAGCCGACTTGGCGCTTAAAACTGGTCGCAAGAAAAACGAAATCTATAAGCTGGCTCAGACTATCAAGGATCAGATATAGATCAAAATTCCAACGAGTTGGCATGCCTCTACATCGCCCCGATAAGTCCAAAGCCCAACCATCGGGCAAAGAATTAAAGAAGCGCCAGACCTATAAACAGGGTCTGAAAGCCGAGCGGTGGGCAATGTGGATCTTGCGTGCCAAGGGATATTCCATTCGGGCACAACGTTATAAGGCCCAAGGCGGTGAGATTGATCTGATTGCCCAAAAAGGCAAAAGCCTTGTTTTTGTTGAAGTGAAATATCGGCAATCACTGGAAGATGCACTTTATTCCATCACGCCGCGCAATCAGGCGCGCATAGTTGCCGCAAGTCAGCATTATCTCGCCAATCATTCTTGCGAGGCTTTTGAAACCTTTCGCTTTGATGTCATGGCTTTCGCCCCGAAAAAGGGGCTGCTCCCACGATATCAACATATCGAAAATGCATTCGAAGCCTTTTAAGCTTTGCTTTGGCATGCTTAAGCAGTCTTGGCAGTTGAAATTGCGGCTCTAAGCCGACATATAGGAAGAACTGCCCGCTCAGTCTCTTATCTCCTCAGGGGCTTTTCGGAAAATTTTCTACAGCACGTTCCTGAAAAGTTGAAGCACTTTTCGGACAAGAATTTGCATCAAAACAATGGCTTTAATGCCCAAGCTCGGAGCTGTAAACATGGTCAAGCCGCTCAAGGTCGCCTTCCAGATGGATCACATTGAAAGCATCAATATTGCTGGAGATTCCACCTTTGCATTGATGCTGGAAGCGCAAAATCGTGGCCATCAGCTCTATCACTATGTGGTTGAAAGCATGGCGCAGGAAGATGGCGAAATCTTTGCCAGTCTTGAGCCAGTGATCGTCAAGGATGAAGTTGGTGATCATTATGAGTTGGGCGAGGCGATACGCACCAATCTGGCGGAAATGGATGTAATCCATATGCGTCAGGATCCGCCCTTCGATATGGGCTATATCTCGGCAACGCATCTGCTGGAGCGCATTCATCCAAAAACCTTGGTCGTGAATGATCCGGCAGAGGTGCGCAATGCGCCTGAAAAGATCTTTGTGACCGAATATCCGGATCTGATGCCGCCAACCTTGATCACACGTTTCGAATCCGAGTTGCGCCGTTTCAAGGAAAAATATGGCGATATTGTCATGAAGCCGCTCTATGGAAATGGGGGGGCTGCGGTGTTTCGCCTTCGTCAGGAAGATCAGAATTTTGGCTCATTGATGGGCCTGTTTGGTGAAATCTTCCGTGAGCCATGGGTGGCTCAGCAATTTTTGCCCGATGTCAAAGACGGCGACAAGCGTATCATATTAGTAGATGGAGAACCTGTTGGGGCGATTAACCGCATTCCGGCGGCGGACGATTTGCGCTCCAATATGGTTCAGGGCGGCCAGGCCCAGAAAACAGAATTGACCGAACGGGAGATTGAGATTTGTGCCCGTATAGGACCGGCTCTGAAAGAGCGCGGTTTCATCTTTGTCGGGATTGATGTGATCGGAGGATATCTTACCGAGATCAATGTGACCTCCCCGACAGGGATCCGCGCCATTCAGCGTCTGGACGGCATCGATATTGCAGCCATCATTTGGGATAAAATCGAAGCCAAAAAACAGTAATTGGAATAGACGTCAGCGGGCAAGCCTTGGACCAGTCTGCGCCTGGCGAAGAGTGGAACAATGCGAACTTTCTTCAAGAAGCGGAGCTTGGCTCCGCTTGTCATGTCTTTTCTTGTCCTGATGCCAGTGGCAAATGCCAATGGTGAGCCAGTGCTGCCAAATGATACATCTACATTGGAAGGTCTGGGCGCGGCTCTGTTCTTTGATGAAAATCTCTCGAAGAACCGCACCATGTCTTGTGCCACCTGTCATTCGGCAGAAACCGGTTTTGCCGATCCGCGCGATAATGGTTTTGATGAACCGGTCAATCGAGCGGTATCCTTGGGCGATGATGGGGAATCCATTGGAGACCGAAATGCTCCAGCAGCGGGTTATGCCGCATTCTCTCCGGACTTCCATAAGAATAGAGAAGGTCTTTGGGTCGGTGGCCAATTCTGGGATGGACGTGAAAAAGATCTCGCAGGGCAGGCAGGTGGCCCTCCTCTGAATCCTATTGAAATGGGCATGCCTGACAAGGCGTCCGTCGTTGAGCGACTGCAAGAGAATGAAACCTATATCAAGAGCTTCAAACATCTCTTCGGAGAGGATATCTTCAAAGATTCTGATAAAGCCTATGGCTCCATGACCAAGGCCATCGCAGCTTTTGAAAAAACAGATTATTTTGCACCGTTCGATTCCAGATATGATCGATACCTGCGCGGAGAAGTGAAATTTACCAAGCAGGAGGAGTTGGGGCGTACCCTTTTTTTCAGCCCGCAATTCACCAATTGTAATATTTGCCATCAACTCCATACAACACCGGGTGCGGCCAGAGAGACCTTCTCCAATTATCAATATTTCAATATTGGCGTGCCGGTGAATGAAGCTGTCCGCAACGTCAATGGCTCCAAACCCGGCACCATTGATCATGGGTTGCTGGCCAACCCGGCCGTCACCGCAAAAAATTGGGACGGAAAATTCAAGACGTCAACCTTGCGCAATGTTGCGGTCACTGGTCCCTATATGCATAACGGCGTCTTCAAGGATCTGAAAACGGTTGTCCAGTTCTACAATCGCTATAACAGCCTCAAAAAATCCTCACAGATCAATCCGGAGACGGGTAAGACATGGGGAAAACCGGAAGTGCCCGCAACCTTGGATGTCAAGGAGCTGACCACCGGTCCGGCTCTGGATGAAAAGCGGATCAATGCTCTGGTTGCTTTCATGAAAACGCTCACAGACAAACGCTACGAACATCTGCTCGAAGAGTAGAAAGTTATTCGTCTTCACGCTATTCCTGATCTTGCGATCAGAGCTCCAGACGGGACGTTTTCCTTTTACGGATCCTTTTCTCAAATCAATCTCTCAAGGAAAAAGAATTCGGCGGGAGCATCGCGCTTCCGCCGGGAGCTGATAAGCGACCGCAGCTTGGCTGCGCCCCTCGGAGGTCCGGCCAAGGCCGGAATAGCCGTGAGAGGGATAGAGTGAGAGATATAATTCATCAAAAATAAAAGGCACCATCCCGGGTGCCTTTTTGCTGCTGAAAAAAACTGACTATCAATTGGTTATGAAGTTGAGAAATTATTGCCCAAACTTGGCGCCCATGGCTTCTGCCTTGGTTTGCAGTGCTGTACATTGAGGAGTTGTTTGGGCTCCCTGATGACCTGATAAATCCTCGCAGCTCAATGCTGCCATGGAATTAAGACAGTCAACAGCCGCAGGCTCCAGCGCTGGATGCTGGGTGATTGAGGTAAAGTCTTGGCGAACATTGGCGCACATGCCTTCAATCATCATTGTGGCTTGTGTTTTCATCGCTTCATTCATGCCTTGAACCTTATTGATCTCGGCCATGGCACAGCTTTTCATTTTTTCGCAAAAACCTGCATAAGCACTCTCGAAAGTAGCGGTTTGTCCAGGACTTGAAAGGGCAAGCAGCCCAAATGCAGCAAGCGCGAATGTGTGTGCCTTGATTGTCGACATATGGGTGATTTGTGTCATTTTGTCCCTCAACCCTCAAAATTGTTCTTTCACAGGGTGGGACGCGGTGGAATCAGATTTGGTTCTAACAAAATGAAAAAATCAGCCAAATAAATTCATTTGATCGGGATTTTTAACAGAGCGTGGATCGATACTTTCATGCTCAAGTAGCCAGATCTTGGTATCCATGCCGCCACCAAACCCGACCAACTTGCCATCCGCTCCTATCACGCGGTGACAGGGCACAATGATGGGAATAGGGTTGGCATTGTTGGCCATACCAACGGCTCGACTTGCACCCTTGTCTCCTAAGGCTTGTGCAATATCGCCATAAGATTTCACTTCACCAAATGGAATTGCAGCCAATTGTTGCCAGACTGCCTTTTGAAAATCTGAACCATTAAGGCGGTATGGCACGTCAAAGACAGTGAGTTCCCTGGCAAAATAAGCAGATAGCTGATTGCGCACTTCGGCAAAAGGGGTTGGGTCCTCATGCCATTCGGGCTCGATGAAACGCCGGCGGGCACTCTCCGGAAAATGCAGGAAATCGAGCTGACCACCCTCACCGCCCATGAGCAGTGATCCAACTGGGCTTTCCATTTGCCAATATAGAATGGGTTCAGCCATTTTTCTCTCCGCATCCAATATATCCTCACTCTGCCATATCAAAGTTTGAAACGCCAGTATTTGTTCTCTATGTGTTCTTGAAAAGGTACGAAAATCCCTTTAAGGTTGTGATGAATAATGATTATCGTCAAAAGGCCTTGTCATGGTTGCACATGTTCAGACTGTCTCCTTTCAGGGGGTAACCGCCATTCCGGTGGATGTACAGGTGCAGATTGCGCCCGGCCTTCCTGCTTTTACCATCGTCGGCTTACCTGACAAAGCGGTAGCAGAAAGCCGTGAGCGTGTGAGAGCGGCGCTCACCGCGTCCGGTCTGGCATTGCCACCAAAACGCATCACCATCAATCTGGCCCCGGCTGATTTGCCAAAGGAAGGCAGCCATTTTGATCTACCCATCGCATTGGGATTGATGGTGGCGATTGGTGCCCTGCCCTCGGATTGTCTGGATGATTATCTGATTTTGGGAGAATTGGCATTGGATGGCAGAACCGCTTCCGTCGTTGGCGTCTTGCCAGCAGCTATAGCTGCCAATGGGCGAGATGAGGGTTTGATTTGTCCATCAGATTGCGGACCAGAGGCTGCTTGGGCGGATCCGGATATGTCGATCCTCGCACCAACCAGTTTGATCTCGCTTGCTAACCATTTCAAAGGTCAACAGGTTCTCTCCCGACCCAAGGCGGCCATTCGACAAGCTAAAGACAATAAGTTGAACCTTTCTGATATCAAAGGGCAGGAAGTCGCCAAGCGGGCCTTGGAAGTCGCTGCCAGTGGCGGGCATAACATGGTAATGGTTGGCCCTCCAGGTTCGGGAAAATCCATGCTGGCGTCGCGCCTTCCGACCATTTTGCCGCCTTTGACGCCAAAGGAATTGCTGGACGTTTCCATGATCCAGTCCATGGCGGGGCTGTTACCGCAAGGTCAGCTCTCAAATGCGCGCCCCTTCCGCTCACCCCATCATTCTGCTTCCATGGCGGCAATGGTCGGTGGCGGTGCGCGTGCCAAACCGGGAGAAGTGGCGCTTGCTCACAATGGCATCCTGTTTTTGGATGAATTGCCGGAATTCTCTCCGCAAGTGCTGGATAGTCTGCGCCAACCGATTGAAAGCGGCGAGGTTTCTATTTCCCGTGCAAATCATCGGGTTAGCTATCCGTCTCAAATACAATTGATTGCGGCCATGAATCCTTGTCGCTGTGGCCATGCTGGGGAGCCGGGTTTCGTTTGCAAACGCGGTCCCAGATGTGCCGCTGACTATCAGGCTCGGATTTCTGGTCCTTTGATGGATCGTATTGATCTGCGGATCGAGGTTCCAGCGGTTTCAGCCACAGATCTTATGTTGCCTCCGCCCAAGGAAGGCTCCAAAGAGGTGGCCTTACGTGTTGCCAAAGCCCGTGCCATCCAGAAAGAACGTTATAGCGCCAAAGGTCGTCCGGATGTTCTGACCAATGCGCAATGTCCGGCCAGCCTGATCGAGCAGGTGACCATACCGAGCGAAGGTGCCATGGATCTGCTGCGTTTGGCAGCAACCAGTATGTCACTCTCTGCTCGTGGCTATCATCGGGTTCTGAAAGTAGCGCGTACCTTGGCGGATCTGGCTGAGCGGGAGCAACCAGGTAAAGAAGACATCGCTGAGGCGCTCTCCTATCGAATGACATCCAGTACATCGCTGACCATGGCTTGATATTGGTAGGAGCATACAGCTCAGCGATCAAGGTTTTGGTCACAGATCTGTGCTATGACGGAAGAAATTTGATCCATCATAGCCAGAGCTTCTAGTGCTTAATGACCAATAGTTCCGATCCAATTCATGAAGAGCCGAAGCTTGAGGGCGAGCAGCGATCTGCTGTGGCCAATATCATGGTCTGGCTTCAGGCCCGTCCCTTTCTATTGGTTTTGCTGACTGCCCTGCTTTTTCTTATTGGGGTTGGACTTTTCTGGATAACGCCGAAACTTGGCTTTGTTGCGGGTTTATTGTGGGCACTTGTCGGCATTCTGGTCACGCTTCTGATCGGACAACATCAAGCTCCTCTTCCTGTTTCCGTTCAAACGACCGAACAAGACCATGAAAATGAGCAAGTGGAACTGGATCTATCCAGTCATCTGAACTTGCTGGATAGCGAGCTGGAGAAGCTCCATGATCAGAACTGGGAATTGCGCGAGGCTGAGCTGAAATATAACGCGCTTCTCAATCGTCAAGGAGACATCATCATCCAGCAAGGAGATGACGGAACCATCCATTTCGCCAACAAGGCTTTCGATGATTGGTTCGATCGGGGTGACAAGGAAATACCGTTCCAATGTGAAGAAGGCAGTCTGGTCGATATGGATCCGGATCATCTTGTTGAAGATGCAGGAGCCATGCAGGAACAAAATCGTGAGCGATCCGATATTCGCCAATATTCGCAAGGTCAGCTCAACGACACCCTGCTTCATGAAAAACTCATCGAAACCACACAAGGGCCACGCTGGTTCCGCTGGACGGAGACCTTGATGCGTTCTGCGCAACGCAAGGAAACCTTGCGACTGATCATTGCCCGCGATATCACTGCCTATAAACGTGTAGAGGCAGCAAGTGAAGCCAAGTCACGTTTTCTTGCAACCATCAGCCACGAAATGCGCACACCATTGAATGGCGTGATCGGCATGGCTAATTTGCTGGAACAAACGGAACTCAACCCAGAACAGATCAGTTATGTTCAGGCTCTGCGTCAATCCGGATCTTCCCTTCTCTCGCTGGTCAATGATGTGCTGGATCTCTCACGTGTTGAAGCCGGCAAGTTGACCTTGAAAGAAGACTGGACATCACCCATCCAGATCGTTGAGGAAGTTGCTGAATTGCTGGCACCCAATGCTCAGGGAAAAGGCCTGTCCATTGCAAGTTGGATGGCGCCGGATCTGCCGGAAAAAGTCTTGCTGGATCCTGTGCGCGTGCGTCAGATTCTGATCAATCTCCTGGGCAATGCCATCAAGTTTACCGACAGCGGTGCCATCAATATCTCACTGGAACTTTGCCTCCCCGCTCAGGCGCATGAGCTTCTTGGCAAGGAGTTGGATCTGGAGCAAAGTTTGCTGCATTTCTCTGTGCGCGATACTGGCATTGGCATTGAGGTAGATGAGCTTGAGCGTTTGTTTGAGGAGTTCG
This sequence comes from Cohaesibacter gelatinilyticus, assembly GCF_900215605.1. NCBI lineage: Bacteria > Pseudomonadati > Pseudomonadota > Alphaproteobacteria > Hyphomicrobiales > Cohaesibacteraceae > Cohaesibacter > Cohaesibacter gelatinilyticus. The sequence goes on from NZ_OBEL01000003.1 coordinate 275,782, forward strand.
AGCAGATCGATACCGGGCGTAGCCGTCGTCATGATGGGGCAGGATTGGGGCTGGCCATTTCCCGTCATCTGGCCCAGTTGATGCAAGGTGATCTGATGGCTTCCAGTACGCCTGGTAAGGGAAGCCTCTTCAGTCTTTATCTTCCCGTAGCGGCTTTGGCACAGGAAGAAACAGAAGACAACGCCAAACCGCTGAAAGGGAAAAGCTTGCTTGGCATCGATCTCACTTCTGCTGATGAGCTGGCTTTTCGCTCTTATTGTCAGGATTGGGGCTTGAGCTTTCATTCCCTGACCAGTCAGCAATGGATCGCACAGGAAGATAACAATCTTGCACCAGATCATATCCTGATCAATGGTGCTGATTCGGAGCGGAGCCAGAAAATCCTTGATGTTTTTGATCCGGAGATTACCGGAATATTGACACGTCCCCTTCCCCGTCGACGTATTGTGCTGATTGAGCCGTCCGAGCGTTCCATGATCGCTCAGATGCGTGAGACGGGCATGACCAGCTATCTTGTAAAGCCGGTGCGCAAATCCTCTCTCTGGGCTGGCTTGCAAGGCGAAGCAGCTGTTCATACAGCATCGGAAGGGGTCGAACCCGCAGATGAAAAACCATCTGCTCCAATCACGACCGAGAGCGAAGCAGAACAACATGACAAGGAAACCTCTGATAAGCTGCATGTTTTGCTGGTAGAGGACAATGAGATCAATGCCCTTCTCGCCAAGTCCATTCTGACCAAGGCCAATATCAAGGTCTCTATGGCCCAATCAGGTCAACAGGCTTTGGAACTGTATGATGAGCAAGCGGAGCATCCATTTGACGTTGCGCTTCTCGATCTGCATATGCCAGATATGGATGGATTGTCTCTTTTTGATCAGATGAAAAAGCGTGATCAGGTAACTGGGTGTTCCATTCCCAAAGTTGCCTTCACCGCCGATGCCTTGCAGGAAACCCGCAAGACTTGTCTGGCGCATGGTTTTGCAGATTTCATCGTCAAACCGGTTGATCCGCAGAATTTGATCAACACAGTGCATGCTACTGCCAGTCAATCAAATCATAAGTGATTGCGATATAGGAAGGATTTATTCTTTGCCAAGCGTCATATAACTGTGCAATTCTATATTTAAGTTGATTTGTCAAAGTGATGATTTGTCGGGCATGTTTTGGCTCGCGAACTTGCAAAATGCACAACCGCCTTGATGCCTCTTTCAACCGAAGCTGATATTGGCCCGGGCTTGTGATAGAAGGCAAAGACAATGGCTCAGAAACGTCTTTCAAATTCGGCTCAGATCGAAGGGCATCCACACAAGATCGCTCAACGCCCTATTCCTCCTTCCCTTCCCAAAAAGCTGATTTCCGCCATGCGGCGCAATCGCCTCAAAGATGGCCGGCGGATCTCTTCTGCACCCTTGACTCTTGGTCGCATTGGCTCGCTGGAAATCCGTCTGGCGCAAACGGAGCGGGAGGTAAAGAAAGCCCAGCGGTTGCGTTACAAGGTCTTTTACAAGGAAATGGGAGCCAAACCGAGCAACCAGACCAAATTGACTCGTCGTGATGCAGATGCCTTTGATGCCATTTGCGATCATCTTCTGGTACTGGATCATGCTTGCCCCAAAAAGAAGTTTCGTAAAAATGAGCCTCGTATCGTTGGTACCTATCGTTTGCTACGGCAGGACCGGGCGGATATGTTTGGTGGCTTTTACTCAGCCAATGAATTCAACATCCAGCCCATGCTGGAGCGCCACCCTGATGCGCGTTTTTTGGAGCTGGGCCGCTCCTGTGTCCTGAAAGATTATCGTACCAAACGTACGATTGAGCTGCTCTGGCAAGGCATCTGGGCCTATGTCCAGATCCATCGCATTGATGTGATGTTCGGTTGCGCTTCTCTGGCTGGTACTGATCCGAAAGAGCTTGCAGAGCCCCTCACCTTCCTTTCAAAGCAAGGCGACGTTCCAAAGGAATGGAATGTGGAAGCTTGGCCAGATATAGCAGTGCCACTGCAACAGATGAAGCCACAAGAGCTGAATGACAGAAAGGCACTGCGTCAGCTTCCGCCACTGGTCAAAGCCTATATGCGCATTGGTTGCTATTTTGGCTCATCTGCGATGGTTGACCATCAATTCGGCACAACGGATGTTTTCATCATCATGCCGATTGATCGGATTGATCGGAAATATATAGAGCATTACAGCACCGACCATGTGAAATCGGCGGTCGAACAGCGCGGCTAATTATTCACTGATATCAGATACAAAAAAGGGCCCCTGAGAGGCCCTTTTTCCTTGATCTTCATTCTGGCAATCATGCGCCAAGATTATAGGCAGCCAAAGCAGCCATATTGAGGATCTCGCTATCGCGTGCTCCGAGCGAGACAATCTGAACTGGTTTATCCAGACCTACCAGCAACGGACCCATGATGGTCGAGCCACCCAGCTCCTGCAGCATCTTGGTGGAGATGGAAGCAGCATGGAAGGCCGGCATAACCAGAACGTTTGCCGGGCCGGACAGACGACAGAAGGGATACGCTGCCATCAGGTCGCTATTCAGAGCCACGTCAGCAGCCATCTCGCCTTCATATTCAAAATCAACCCGGCGACGATCAAGAAGCTTTACAGCATCACGCAGGTTGTCAGAACGCTCCCCTTCCGGATGCCCGAAGGTAGAGTAAGCAAGGAAGGCAACACGAGGCTCGATACCCAGCTTGCGTGCTGCGCCAGAGGCTTCTTCTGCGATGTCAGCCAGTTCTTCTGAATTTGGCATATCATGCACGGCAGTATCAGCAACGAGCACTGTACGGTCCTTACAGAGCGAAATGGTCACACCAATCACTCGGTGGCCCGGGCGCGGATCGATGACTTTCTGAACATCCTCCAGAACGATGGAATAATTGCGGGTCACGCCTGAAATCATCGCATCCGCATCACCCATCGCAACCATGGAAGCGCCAAAAATGTTGCGATCATTGTTCACCAGACGCACGCAGTCGCGATAGAGATAGCCCTTGCGCTGCAAGCGACGGAAAAGATGATCGGCATAATCCTCAGAGCGAGTCGAATTTCGGGCATTGACCAACTCGATACCCGGACGGTTCAGATCAATCCCGGCTTTCTGGGCGGTGCGACGCACGTCGTCATCGCGGCCAATCAGAATGGCCGTACCGAGTTCCTCGTTGGCGAAGGAAATAGCGGCGCGCATGACTTGCTCTTCCTCACCTTCAGCAAAAACAACGCGTTTTGGATTGCGGCGAACTTTGGAATAGACGCGCTGCAGCGTTGAGGCCAAAGGATCGCGGCGGGCAGAAAGCTGCTGGGCATAATCAGCCAAATCCAGAATAGGACGCTGGGCGACACCACTTTCCATCGCTGCTTTGGCAACTGCTGGCGGAATAGCAGAAATCAGACGTGGATCAAACGGCACCGGAATGATGTAATCAGGACCGAATTTCGGACGATTGCCCTGATAGGCATTGGCCACCTCATCCGGCACATCTTCGCGAGCCAGAGCCGCAATAGCGCGAGCAGCTTCCACTTTCATGTGATCATTGATCTCGGTGGCGCGCACATCCAAAGCACCACGGAAGATATAGGGGAAGCCGAGAACGTTGTTGACCTGATTGGGATAGTCAGAACGACCGGTGGCCACAATGGCATCTTCACGCACGGCATGGGCTTCTTCCGGTGTGATTTCCGGATCTGGATTGGCCATGGCAAAAATGATTGGCGATGGAGCCATGCTCTTGACCATCTCAGGCGTCAAAGCGCCTTTAACGGATACGCCGAAGAAAACATCAGCACCATCCATGGCTTCTGCCAGAGAGCGTACTTCGGTTGGAACAGCATGAGCGGACTTCCACTGGTTCATGCCCTCTTCACGACCTTGATAGATCGGGCCTTTGGTGTCGCACAGAATAACATTTTCGTGCGGAATACCCATGGCTTTGACCAGCTCGATACAGGCAATACCAGCAGCCCCCGCCCCATTACAGACGACCTTTGTGTCCTTGAGGTCGCGTCCGGTCAGATGCATGGCATTGAACAGGCCAGCTGCTGCAATGATGGCGGTGCCATGCTGGTCATCATGAAAGACCGGGATATCCATGACTTCCTTGAGCTTTTGCTCAATGATGAAACATTCTGGAGCCTTGATGTCTTCCAGATTGATGCCACCAAAGGAAGGGCCGAGATAGCGCACGGCATTGATGAAGGTATCAGGATCTTGGGTATCAATTTCCAGATCGATGGAATCCACATCAGCAAAGCGTTTGAAGAGAACGGATTTCCCTTCCATCACAGGCTTGGAGGCAAGAGCCCCAAGATTACCAAGACCCAGAATGGCAGAGCCGTTGGTGATCACGGCGACGACATTGCCGCGAGCGGTATAATCAAAGGCACGGGAAGGATCTTCTGCAATGGCCCGAACAGGAGCTGCCACACCCGGAGAATAGGCCAGCGACAAATCACGCTGGGTCGCCATGGGTTTGGTGGGTACAATTTCCAGCTTGCCCGGCCGGCCTTGCTGATGGAATTTCAGCGCTTCCTCATCGGTGACGGTTACACCGTTCTTGATATTGTCCTGTCCCACGTCGGGCTTCCTCTTCTCTCAAAACAATCAGCGGCTTTGACGCTGGTATGCGCAGCTTGAAAGGTTGGTCCTTGCGCGCAAATCACACCATCATTCATGTAAATCGGATCACGAGTTATGCACATTATTGCAAGCTGCTTCCAGTCGCAATCAGCCAAAAGGTTTCCTTTTGTGGTCTAGACACCCGCTTTGTTGTTAATGTGCGAAAAAATTGACGGGGATTCGCCTCTCCAGCCCAAGAATATGACGAAAAAAGACCAGGATTTCCGGGCTGGATCGAGTATGAATGTCCCCCAAAATCTATCGCACAAGGATAAATCAGGCCCCAAGTGATGAACGAGCAGAAGAATATCGCCAGCCAGCCACAGGGTACGAAAGTCGGTGGGAAAATTGCCATAGAACCTGGGCAAAAGATCACGCCCATGATGGAGCAATTCATCGAAATCAAGAATGCCAATTCCGATTGTCTGCTTTTCTATCGTATGGGCGATTTCTATGAGCTGTTTTTCGAGGATGCAGTTCATGCTGCCCAAGCACTCGGGATTACCCTGACCAAACGCGGCAAGCATCAGGGGCAGGATATCCCTATGTGCGGCGTACCGATCCATGCAGCGGACGGTTATCTGGATCGATTGATCGCTCTTGGTTTCAAGGTTGCGGTGTGTGAACAGACAGAAGATCCGGCAGAAGCCAAGAAACGTGGCTCCAAATCAGTGGTTCGGCGAGAAGTGGTGCGTCTGGTAACTCCCGGCACGCTGACCGAGGATAGTTTGCTTGATGCTGCCAGCTCCAATTATCTGACAGCCATTGCCCGGGTGAAAACCGGTGAGCAGGAAGAGGCGCTCTATGGTCTTTCCTGGTTGGAGCTCTCAACCGGCGAGTTCGGTGTCCAACAAGTCGACCACCTGCGCCTCAACGCAGAATTGGCGCGCCTTGATCCACGCGAAATCATCCTTTCCGACAATATCCTGCAAGAGTCAGACATCCGCGCACTGAACGAAGAGGTGAGGGGAGCATTATCTCCGGTTCCCCGGGCTTTCTTTGATGGTTCAACCGCAGCAGACCGTCTGAAAGACTATTTCAAGGTCTCTACCCTTGATGGGTTTGGTCAGTTTGAACGGGTTGAATTGATGGCTGCAAGTGCCGTTCTTGCCTATGTCGAGAAAACCCAACTGGGCGCGCGCCCACCTCTTAGCCCGCCTGTGCGGGAAATCTCCGCCCGAACCGTGTCCATTGATGCTGCGACCCGGACCAATCTGGAACTGATCCGTACGTTGTCGGGTGAAAAGAGAGGCTCACTTCTTTCGACCATCGATAAAACGCTCACAGGCGGTGGCTCTCGTTTGCTTGCAGCGCGCCTTGCATCTCCTTTGGTGGAGCTGGGAGAGATTATTGCACGGCAAGATTCCGTCAGTTGGTTTTTGGAACAGACTGGTCTTCGTGAAGATCTATCCGATGCCATAAAAATAGCACCTGATATGCCACGATCGTTGTCGCGGCTCTCTCTTGGCCGCGGCGGTCCACGTGATCTGCTGGCCATTCGTGGTGGTTTTGCTTCCAGTATCACTCTGTTGGCACAGCTTGGACAAAGCGTCGAACCTGAGCAATTACCAGCAGAACTGCTTCGTTCTTATGAAGCTCTTTCTGCTTTGCCTCAAAATCTTGGTACGCTTTTGGGCGCAGCATTGGATGACGAAGTGCCATTGCTGGCCCGCGATGGTGGCTTTGTGCGTTCGGGATATGATCCAAGCCTTGATGAGTTACGCTCGCTGCGTGATGAAAGTCGCCGCGTGATTGCATCACTGCAAGCCGATTATGCAGACCTGACCGGCATCAAAAGCATCAAGGTCAAGCATAACAATGTGCTTGGCTACTTTGTCGAAGTCACCGCCAACAATGCCGACAAACTGATGTCGGTACCATTGAACGAGACCTTTATTCATCGCCAGACATTGGCCAATGCCGTGCGATTCACCACTACGGAACTGGCGGATCTGGAGGCGAAGATTGCTTCGGCCGCAGGCAAAGCCTTGGCAATCGAACAGGACATTTTCGCCCATCTGGAGCGAGAAGTTCTGGCTGCCAGCGATATGATCAAGAACGCCTCTCATGCGTTGGCGGTGCTGGATGTTTCCATCGCTCTGGCCTTGCTGGCAGAAGAGCAGAATTACTGCCGCCCCGTGATAGATGAGAGTCTGGCCTTTCATGTCGAGGGCGGCCGCCATCCGGTGGTCGAGCAAGCGCTTATGAGCGACGGTGCCGATGCCTTTGTCGCCAATGATTGCAATCTCAGCCCGCAAAATGGTGAAACCAACGGCAAGATCTGGCTGATGACCGGTCCTAATATGGCTGGTAAATCGACATTTCTGCGCCAAAATGCGCTGATTGCCATTTTGGCGCAGATGGGGTCCTTCGTGCCCGCATCCAACGCTCATATCGGTCTGATTGATCGGCTTTTCTCTCGTGTCGGAGCAGCGGACGATCTAGCGCGTGGCCGGTCCACCTTCATGGTGGAAATGGTTGAGACCGCTGCCATTCTGAATCAGGCTGGTGAACGCTCGTTGGTGATTCTTGATGAAATCGGACGTGGTACGGCGACCTTTGATGGCCTCTCCATTGCCTGGGCTACGATCGAGAACCTGCATGATGTGAACAAATCTCGCTCTCTCTTTGCCACCCATTACCACGAGCTGACAGTCCTGCACGAAAAATTGCCACGTCTGGTCAATGCAACGGTCAAGGTCAAGGAATGGAAAGGCGATGTGGTTTTCTTGCATGAGATCATCCCCGGTGCAGCTGACCGTTCCTATGGCATCCAGGTGGCCAAATTGGCAGGTTTGCCGCCTGCAGTTGTGGGGCGCGCAAAGGCCGTGCTGGAACATCTGGAAGAGGGTGATCGCCAATCCAACGCCAAGACCATGATCGATGATCTGCCTCTTTTCCATGCAACTGCCCATGTAATGAGCAATGAGGAAGAGGAACCTGATGAGCTGCGTGTTGCACTTCAGGATGTCAATCCGGATGACCTCAGCCCAAGACAGGCGCACGAAATGCTCTATCAGTTAAAAGGAATGCTACAATAGGGGCGTGAATGGGGAAGGTGGGACCCAAGGTCTCACTTGACGCTTGTTGAATAAATCCTGACCCTTGTTCATGTCGGTAGGTCACTTGGCCTTCAATTTGCTTGAGAAATGGGCAAAGCGTATCACCGCAAACAGAAAGCCAGCTCACCATGATGAAGATAGCGCCCCAAGAAGATGGTTTGATTGACGTCGACCAAACCAGACAGGCCCTTCAGGAACTGGTCGAAAATCATGATGGCAAGTCAGATGATTTCAAACTGCGTGGCAAGATACTGGCGCTTTTCAAGGAGCGTTTGGGGCAGGGGCGCAAAAAAGCTGAAGAGATGCTGTTTGAAGATGGAAGCGGCATCCTCTGTGCGATCCGTTTATCCTATCTGGAAGATTGCCTGATCCGGCTGATCTATGACTTTGCCACCACCTATGTTTATCGGGTGGTGAACCCGTCAGATTCCGAGAAAATGACCGTTATCGCAGTGGGTGGCTATGGACGCGCGACCCTCGGCCCTCAGTCTGATATCGACCTGCTCTTCCTGCTGCCCTACAAGCAAACGGCCTGGGGTGAGAGCGTGGTGGAGTATATCCTCTATATGCTTTGGGATCTGGGTCAGAAAGTCGGTCATTCCACTCGCACGCTGGATGATTGTGTTCGTCTCTCCAAGACGGATATGACAATCCGAACGGCGTTGCTTGAAGCAAGACCTATCTGCGGTGAACAGCCTTTATATGATTCTCTGATCGAGCGTTATGACAAGGAAGTCATGCAGGATTCTGGCAGCGAGTTCATGACTGCCAAACTTGCCGAGCGGGACGCCCGCCATACTCAGCAGGGCAACAGTCGCTATATGGTGGAACCCAATGTCAAGGAAGGCAAGGGTGGTCTGCGTGATCTGCACTCGCTCTTTTGGATCGGGCAATATGTTTACCGGGTCCGCAAGGGTAAGGAGTTGATCGAAGCCGGGGTCTTTACGGCCAAGGAATATAGCCGCTTCAAAAGAACAAACGATTTTCTCTGGACCGTGCGTTGTCATCTGCATTTCCTGACCCGCCGAGCCGAAGAACGCTTGAGTTTTGATTTACAGCGAGAACTTGCCGGACGAATGGGATATGCCAGCCGTCCGGGTCAGCACTCGGTCGAGCGCTTCATGAAGCACTACTTTTTGGTCGCCAAGGAAGTGGGCGATTTGACCCGCATTTTTTGTGCGGCTCTGGAAGAGGATTTCGGGCGTCAGGCTCCAGGGATCAACCGTTTCTTCTCCTCCATCCCGTTCCGTCGTCGCAGAAAGATTCGCGGTCAACAAGATTTTGTCATCGAACATGGCCGTTTGACGATTATGGATGATGAGGTTTTCAAACGCGATCCAGTCAATCTCATTCGTATCTTTGCAGTGGCGGATAAGGAAAATCTGGCTTTCCATCCTGACGCCATGCAATTGATCCGTCGCTCTTTGCGACTGATTACGCGTGTGGTGAGAAAAGACAAGGAAGCCAACAGGCTCTTCGTCAAGATCCTGACCTCCCGGCGAGATCCCGAAAGTATTCTGCGCCGCATGAACGAAGCTGGTGTTTTGGGGCGCTTCGTACCGGAATTCGGCAAGATCGTCGCCATGATGCAGTTCAATATGTATCACCACTACACGGTTGATGAGCATTTGCTGCGCTCGGTGGGAATTCTTTCCGAGATCGAAAAGCGAAATCTTGGAGAAGAACATCCGCTTTCCCACGAACTGATCCGCAAGCTGGATGATCGGGTGGTCCTGTATATGGCGGTCTTCCTGCATGATATTGCCAAGGGAAGACCGGAAGATCATTCCATCGCCGGGGCCAAGGTTGCCCGTGGCCTCTGTCCGCGATTTGGATTATCCCGAGAGCAAACAGAACAGGTGGCCTGGTTGGTACAAGAGCATCTGACCATGAGCACCATTTCTCAGAGCCGTGACTTGGCTGATCGCAAGACCATCCTGGATTTCTGCCATTCCGTCCAGACCATGGAGCAGATGAAAATGCTGCTCATTCTCACTGTATGTGACATCAAGGCGGTTGGCCCGGATGTCTGGAATGGCTGGAAAGGACAGCTTCTGCGTACCCTCTATTATGAGGCAGAACCGATCCTGACCGGCGGTCATTCCAAAACATCGCGGGACGCACGTCTTGCACATATGAAGGAGCAATTTGTCGCCAAACTGGAGGGCTGGAGCAAGAAAGAGGTCAAGTCTTATCTCGATCTGCATTATCCAGCCTATTGGTTGCGCACCGACATGGACAGCGCATTGGAGCATGCCGAGCTGATCCGCTCTGCGGATAAAAAGGGACAATCAATCGCTGTTTCCATCAAGACACTGGAATTCGAGGCCATCACTCAAATCACCATTCTTGCACCCGATCATCCGCGTCTATTGTCCATGATAGCAGGAGCTTGTTCTGCGGCTGGTGCCAATATCATGGATGCCTTGATCTTTACCACCACAGACGGGCGCGCGCTGGATACCATCTTCATTTCTCGCGAATTTGAAGAGGACAAGGACGAGCGTCGTCGCGCCAATCGGATTGTTGATTTGCTGACGCAAGTGCTGAAAGGAGAAACACGGCTTCCTCCTCTGGTCGCGCAAAAGGAAAAACACAAAAAGCGTTATCGTGCCTTCCGCCGGACACCAAAAGTCACGCTCAACAATGAATTGTCCAATCAGGCAACGGTCATTGAAATATCTGGTCTGGATCGTCCGGGTTTGCTCTCCGATCTGACCAGGGCATTATCGGCATTGAATCTCGATATCGCCTCGGCGCACATCATTACCTATGGCGAGCGTGTCGTGGATAGCTTCTATGTAACCGATCTGACCGGTGCGAAAATCACCAATGTGGATCGAAAGCAGGCAATCGAAGAGACCTTGCTTGCGGCTTTGAAAGGCAAAACAACCAAATCCCAACCTGTATAAATAGGGGGCAGTGTTTGAGCAGCACATAATCTGCGATAAAAATTGATCCGGCCTCAAAAAGAGCTATAAGTCGGTGACACTGTTTTTGCTGTTTGGTTGATTGAAAGTGCTGCCTCCATGTCCATGCTGAAAAACTTTGCCACAGTTGGTGTGGCAACGCTTGCAAGCCGCTTGCTTGGCTTTGTGCGTGACATGTTGATGGCTGCAACGGTAGGGACCGGGCCGGTGGCTGATGCTTTTCTTGTCGCATTTCGCCTGCCAAATCTGTTTCGTCGTCTCTTTGCGGAAGGGGCGTTCAACTCCGCTTTCGTGCCAATTTTTGCTGCCAGTTTGCAGGAAGAGGGCTCTTCTGGTGCCAGAAAAGTTGCGGAAGAGATCCTGGCGGGTCTCTTGCTGGTCTTGTTGCTGTTCACGGCTTTGGCAGAACTTGCCATGCCATGGATGATCCATATTCTGGCACCGGGTTTTGTGGAAGACGGAGCCAAGTTCGATCTGGCGGTTGTGCTGACTCGCGTCACTTTTCCCTATCTGCTCTGCATGTCCCTCATCGCCTTTCTTTCGGGTGTCCTGAATTCTCTGGGTAAGTTTGCAGCTGCCGCCTTTGCACCGGTCCTGCTCAATATCGTTCTGATCTCGACATTGGTGCTGATTTTACTGAATGGGGCAGGCAAAAGTGATCTGGCTGGCCATTATCTGGCTTGGGGTGTTTTTGTTGCGGGCTTTGTTCAGTTGGCATCCCTGGTTCTGGCGATCAGGAAAGCAGGCTTCCCAATCTCCTTGAAACGTCCACGCCATACTGGCAACACCAAAAAATTGATCAAGCTTGGCATTCCCGGCATCATTGCGGGTGGTGTTACCCAGCTTAATATCACCATCGGTACGATTATTGCCTCCTTTCAGGCGGGTGCGGTCTCGTACCTCTATTATGCAGACCGCATCTATCAATTGCCGCTTGGTGTGGTTGGCATCGCCATTGGCGTGGTTCTTCTGCCAGATCTCACCAGAAAGGTAAGAGCAGGGAATGAGGATGCCGTTATTGGCTCTCAAAACCGGGCCATGGAATTTGCCATGTTTCTGACGCTTCCTGCGTCCATCGCTCTGGCGGTTATCCCGGCACCGATCATTCAGGTTCTGTTTGAGCGCGGTAAATTCAGCGCAGATGATACACAACTCACGGCAATGGCGCTGGCTGCCTTCGCTTTCGGTCTTCCGGCTTTCGTACTCAACAAGGTCCTTTCACCGGGTTTCTTTGCCCGTCATGACACCAAAACGCCAATGAAATTCGCTGCTATCGCCATGGTGGTCAATGTTGTCGGGTCGCTCATCCTCTTTCCATTCATCCAGCATGTCGGTATTGCGATTGCTACCACAGCGGCGGGTTGGGTGAATGTGATTCTCTTGGCCGTTAGCCTGCAACGACGCGGGCATTTCGTCGCAGATGCATTGCTGATTCGTCGACTGACCCTGTTCCTTTTGGCTTCCCTCATCATGGGGGCAGGGGTCTATGCACTACAGCAACAAATGCTTGGTTGGCTGCAAAGCTCGAACCTTTTGAATCAGGCGCTTGCTTTGGCTGCTCTGGTAATCGCGGGCATAGGGCTGTTTCTTGTTGCGACATTGGGCACTGGAGCCATCCACCTATCAGAGTTGAAGGCACGTCTTCGCCGTCGTTCGGCTTGATCTTCCGCTAATATTCTTTGGGCATTTACCCCAATAGCAACAAAGGCCTTGCAACCTTATCGTCCTTGACCGATAACCACCTCTGTTTTTGTTGAGCCTACGGGGCTCTCCCTCCCCCCCTTGCGCGTCCAACCGCTTGGGCAACATGAAGAGGATATGATCATGGCCGCTTTTGAGCCACGCGTCTTTTCCGGCATTCAGCCATCTGGCAACCTGCATCTTGGCAACTATCTTGGCGCCATCACCAAATTCGTTGATCTGCAAGAAAGCTACAATTGCGTCTTCTGTGTCGTGGACATGCATGCCATCACCGTTTGGCAAGATCCTGCAGGTCTGGAACAGCGTACACGTGAAGTAACCGCAGGCTTCTTGGCAGCTGGTATCGATCCGACCAAACATATCGTCTTCAACCAGAGCCAGGTGCCGGTTCATGCCGAGCTTGGCTGGATCTTCAACTGTGTTGCCCGTATGGGATGGTTGAATCGCATGACCCAGTTCAAGGATAAGGCTGGCAAGAACCGTGAGAATGTCTCCACTGGTCTGTTTGTCTACCCGAACCTGATGTCTGCCGATATTCTGGCTTATAAAGCGACCCATGTGCCGGTTGGTGAAGATCAGAAACAGCATCTGGAACTGGCACGCGACACGGCTCAGAAATTCAACATCGATTTTGCCGATCGTATTGCCGATCTTGGCTATGGCGTAGACAATTTAAACCGCGATGCGACGACAGATCCGGAGAAAGTTTTCTTCCCTCAGCCAGAGCCTCTGATCGGTGGCCCGGCTCCACGTGTTATGTCCTTGCGTGATGGTTCCAAGAAGATGTCTTCGTCTGATGCCTCCGATAAGGCCCGTATCAATCTGACCGATGATGCCGAAACCATTGCACTGAAAATTCGCAAGGCCAAAACCGACGCTGAAGCGCTGCCAAGTGAAGTGGAGGGTCTGGAAGGTCGCCCGGAAGCTGCCAATCTGGTCGGCATTTACGCCGCTTTGTCTGGTAAGGAAAAAGCACAGATTCTAGGTGAGTTTGGTGGCTCTGAATTCTCCAAATTCAAGCCTGCACTTGTTGAATTGTCTCTGGACAAGCTCTCTCCAATCACGGACGAGATGCGTCGTCTGATGGATGACAAGAGCCATATCGACAAGATCCTCTGTGAGGGTGCAGAAAAAGCTTCAGCGATTGCCGAGCCAGTTCTGGATCAAGTCAAGGATATCGTTGGCTTCATCCGCAAGGCATAACACTCTTTAGGTACTGTGTTTGACTTTGCCTGAACAAAGAAATTGATAGCCCCTCCTGGATGCTCATGGAAGAAATGAGCATCCAGGAGGGGTGTTGTTTTTCTGGGAGCATCATGGAGCTCATGTCTTGCTCCGAACGTGTGTTCGTGGCAGGCTGACGCCATGGTTACAAAACGCAAAAGTCACGAAGCTGGCCATCGTCGCAAGTTTTTGGTTGTTATTGATGACACATCCGAATGCGACAGAGCGGTCATTTACGCTGCCCGCCGTGCTGCGAGCACCGGTGGAGCCCTTACAATGCTGATGGTGATTGAGCCCGGCCAGTTCCAACATTGGCTGGGGGTTGAGGAAATCATGAAGGCCGAGGCACGCGAAGCAGCAGAAGAAGTTCTGGCGCGCTTTGATGAACGGGTACGCGCAGTTGCGCAGATTTCACCGGAAAGTGTCATTCGTGACGGAATGGTAGCTGAACAGATCAGTGACTTGATCAATGAAGACGAAGATATCGCTATTCTGGTTCTGGCGGCAGCGACCGGCTCTGGCGACGGGCCGGGGCCTCTGGTATCCTCTATTGCAAACCATGCAAATGGGGCATTCCACATTCCGGTGACAATCGTACCCGGGGATCTGTCAGATGAGGATATTGAAGCTCTGGCGTAACTCTTTGAAAAAAAAGAAATAGCCAGTTGCGAGACGTTCGCGCTTGAAGTTTCCGTCAAAAAGCGTATCTCTCTAGTGAGACTGATAGATTTTGCGCACCGTCCCGCACGACCATAGGGATGTTGATTGCGCCATGGCCGAACCATATGAAGGAACAGACATGTTTATTCAAACCGAAGCAACACCCAATCCGGCTACCTTGAAATTTCTGCCAGGCAAGGTTGTTTTGGAAGATGGCACCCATGATTTCCGCTCCATGCAGGAAGCCGAAGTCTCTCCATTGGCACAAAAGCTTTTCTCGATTGAAGGCGTAGAAGGCGTTTTCTTCGGCTTTGACTTTGTGTCCATCACCAAAGGTGAAGCTGAATGGCAGCATATCAAACCTGCTATTCTTGGTGCCATCATGGAACATTTCATGTCTGGCGCACCCATCATGAAGATCGAAGAGATAACCAACGGTGGCGGCGAAGATTACGACGAAGCTGACGCTGATACCGTTGCTACCATCAAGGAATTGCTGGAAACCCGCGTTCGTCCTGCTGTTGCGCAGGATGGCGGCGATATCACGTTCCACGGCTTCCGCGATGGTGTTGTCTATTTGCAGATGCGTGGTGCTTGCGCCGGTTGTCCGTCATCCACCGCGACCCTGAAACATGGCATCGAAAACCTGTTGCGCCACTTCCTGCCGGATGTACAGGAAGTGCGTGCCGTTTAAGCACATCGATTGATATTGTAGAAATTTCAAAAGGGCTGTATGCAAACATCATACAGCCCTTTTGCATGGGGAAACTACGAAACCATCAGGATCGCCATCATGACCTCAGATCAGCAGCCCGGGCGTCAGATTTGTCTGGCAATCGATACGGCTCTCAATGCCTGTTCGCTGGCTTTGGCAATCTGCCCCGAAGAAGGTACAGAGCCGGTTCTGATCGAGAAGTCCATCTTGATGGATCGCGGCCATGCAGAAGCTCTGATGACACAGCTGGAAGCATTGATGCAGGAAGCTGAAGTTGACTATTCCGATCTGACTTGCCTTGCGGTGACAGTTGGCCCGGGAAGCTTTACAGGCCTTCGTGTTGGGCTGGCAACAGCGCGTGCCTTTGCCTTGGCACTCAAGATCCCGTTGGTCGGCCTGTCCACATTGCAGGCATTGGAAGTGACAGCCAGAGAGTTAGGTCAAGACGGGGTGATATGTGCAGCGATCGACGCCCGTCGCGGGCAGATCTATTGCCAGATTTTCGGATTGGATCATGAGAGCAAGCCAAAAGCCGCCAGCCTTGAAGAGGTGATGCAGGACCTGTCTTCAATGAAAGATGTGTCTTTGATTGGCAGTGCCTCGGAGCTGATTCGCCAAGTGCAGGATGAACCGCAAAACAATGAGGCAGGGGAGCCATCACTCCTTCCACAAGTGCCCGATATGGCGGTTGTTGCGAAATGGGCGCTAAAACAGCCAAAAACTGATATCAGTCCATCTCCACTTTACTTGCGGGCACCAGATGCAAAACCCCAAGTCGGGAAGGCCATTGCAAGGGCCTGATCTTTGTTTCACACTCATTGTGGGATGAAGACATAAACAAGACTGTGGGAGCATTTGGGTGATCTTCCCGATCAAAAATACCTCGTCGATTGCGCCGGCGATGCTGGAAGACGTGCCGGTTCTATCCGATATTCACAAAAAATCTTTCGCCCGTGCCTGGACCGATAGTGAGTTCCAGTCCTTTCTGGGTGATGATGGCATCGATTGTCTGGTTCTGCGGCGTTCAAACTTGCGGATAAAAGACAAGATTATTGGCTTTGTGCTGGTTCGCACAGTTCTGGACGAAGCGGAAATCCTGACCATTGCTGTGGATCCTGTCCAGCGAAAAACGGGAGCGGGAGAGCTGTTGATGCGTGAAGTTATGCGAAAGCTCTATGCAGATCGGATGGCCAAGCTGTTTCTGGAGGTGGACGAGGGCAACCAACCTGCGCTATTGCTCTACCAAAAGCTCGGGTTTGAAAAAGTCGGTGAGCGGAAGGGCTATTATACGAGTGGCAAAGATAGTGCCGCTACGGCCCTCATCATGCAAGTCGAGCTGGATGGCTAGAGCGCGAAGGAAACAGGATTGGAAAAGCATCCTGATCTGCAGAGGCAGCAAAGGGCAACAATGTGATGACCATCATCAAGAAGACCGCCATCGAGGATTTGTGTGTCAATGCCGGTATGAGAATGACCGAGCAACGGCGTGTGATTGCCCGCGTCCTGGACGCTGCAGAAGATCATCCAGATGTGGAAGAATTGTATAACCGGGCATCGAGTATTGATAGTGGCATTTCCATTTCTACCGTCTATCGCACGGTCAAATTGTTTGAAGACGCTGGCATTATCGAGCGGCATGAATTCCGAGATGGTCGTGCGCGCTATGAGACCATTTCCGATGAGCATCATGATCATCTGATCGATTTGCGTTCTGGCAAAGTGATCGAATTTCGCGATGAGGAAATCGAGCGTTTGCAGACTGAAGTTGCTCGTCGTCTTGGTTTCAAATTGGTGGATCATCGTTTGGAGCTGTACGGGGTTCCACTTGAGGATTCAAAGGATTAGTGAGCCAGTTTTTCCCTTGGGAGCAAGGCCATGCGTCAAGTAACGATTCCAGATACTGCGACCATCCGGGCCACGCTGGCAAGCGGCTTTCTGATTGGAATTACCCTGATCGGTTTGCCCCTGCAGGCGCTTTCCGTTACAGCAAAATTGCCAACAGCACGCTGGATTCCGGTCATTTATCATCGTTTGGCTTGCTTTGGTTTTGGTGTCAGGGTCAGAACCAAAGGGCGTTTGGCGATTGACAAAGGCTCGGTTCTGATTACGGCAAATCATGTATCCTGGCTTGATATTGTGGTTTTGGGACAAAGTCGCCCGCTTTCCTTCATTGCCAAATCAGAAGTGGCGAATTGGCCAATCTTTGGATGGTTTGCCAAATTGCAACGCTCCATATTTGTCAACCGAACCCGCCGATCCGAGACGGGAAAGGTTGCCAAGGCGATTGCCGAGCGTTTGGCCCAAGGCGATGCCATGGTTCTGTTTCCGGAAGGGACTTCCTCAGACGGTAATCGGGTTCTGCCTTTCCGCTCAGCGCTTATTGGAGCAGCGAGCGCAGCAATGTCCACTGCATCTGAAGCCAACCAAAACGAGACTTCTACCACGTCTGCTCCATCGGTTTGGATACAACCGGTGTCCATTGCCTATACCGCAGTTCAGGGTCTGCCAATGGGGCGTCAGCATCGCCCACTCGCGGCCTGGTATGGTGATATGGAATTGATGCCTCATCTTTGGGCCATACTGAAAGAGGGCGCATTGGATGTTACGATAAGCTATGGCGAGCCAATCCCGATGGATGATAGCGTGAATCGCAAGCAGATTGCGCAAATGGCTGAAAATGAAGTAAGAGCGATGACCCGTGCTGCACTTTTCGAGAGACGGATTGCCAAACAATAGCATCGAGGCAAGATGACGGAATTTGCGCTTTGCAAATTCGCGGAAAATGCGCTAAAGCTCCCCGCCATTCAGCTGTTTGTGGCAATATGGGTCATGAACAGCATGTTGCGCGGTACGAACCGCACTTTCAGACCAGATTTTCCGGGCGTGACCAGATATGACCGATCCTAAAGACAAAAAGGTCTTTGTGAAGACCTATGGCTGCCAGATGAATGTCTATGATTCCGATCGTATGGCCGATGCTTTGGCGACCAAGGGATATAAGCCGACCGAACAAATGGAAGAGGCTGATCTGGTCATTCTCAATACCTGCCATATTCGCGAGAAAGCAGCGGAAAAGGTCTATTCCGAGCTGGGACGTATCCGCAAATTGCGCGACGCCAAACGGGATGGCGGCAAGGGCGACATGAAGATTGGTGTTGCCGGCTGCGTGGCTCAGGCTGAAGGCGAGGAAATCATGCGCCGTGCGCCTGTCGTTGATATGGTTTTTGGCCCGCAATCTTATCATCGCCTGCCAGATCTGCTGGACCGGGCCGATAATGGTGACCGTGTGGTGGAAACCGATTTTCCGGTCGAAGACAAATTTGCCAATCTGCCCAAGGCCAAGAAGGAAGTGACACGCAAACGCGGTGTCAGTTCATTCCTGACGGTACAAGAGGGTTGTGACAAATTCTGTACCTTCTGCGTGGTGCCATACACTCGTGGTGCAGAGGCATCCCGCCCGGTTGCGCAGATTGTTGCCGAGGCCGAGCGCCTGGCCGAAGCAGGTGTGCGCGAAGTCACGTTGTTGGGGCAGAATGTCAATGGCTATCATGGGGAAGGCCCGGACGGCAAAGCCTGGGGCTTGGGGCGCCTTTTATTCCGTCTGGCAGAGATCAATGGTCTGGATCGCTTGCGCTACACCACCTCGCACCCGCGCGATATGGATGAGGAATTGTTGGTAGCACATCGCGATCTCGACAGCCTGATGCCGTATCTGCATTTGCCGGTCCAGGCTGGATCCAACAAGATCCTCAAAGCCATGAACCGTCAGCATACTTACGACGATTATGTGCGTTTGATTGACGTGATCCGCGACGTGCGCCCGGATATCGCCTTGTCCGGCGATTTCATTGTTGGTTTCCCCGGCGAAACCGAAGAGGATTTCGAAGACACCATGCGCATTGTGCGCGAAGTGACTTATGCGTCTGCTTATAGCTTCAAATATTCTCCACGCCCGGGTACACCTGCTGCTGATATGAAAGAACAGGTGGAAGCAACAATTGCATCCGAGCGTCTCTATCGCTTGCAAGAGCTTCTGAATCAGCAACAGCGCGATTTTAACGCCTCAAAGGTTGGAACGACAATGAGCCTGCTCCTGGAGCGCAAGGGGCGTGATGAGGGACAGCTGGTCGGTAAATCTCCTTGGCTACAAGCTGTGCATGTTCAAGCTTCCGAAGAATTGATTGGTGAAATTGTCACAGTTCACATCGATAATATTGGAACCAACAGTTTGTTTGGGACAATGATAGAAGATCGAACTACAATAGGCACTCCTCTCCATAACCAAGCGGAAGGGTTAAGCATTTGAGCGATCACAATCGCGAAATGACCCCAAAAGGGACCAAAGGCAAAAAGAGCCAAACTTCGAACAAGCAGCCAGCCAAGCAGCAGGCACGCAAGCAACATCGCGCCTCAAAGGCGCTCAGCGCCGCATCTGACATGGGCCATATTGTCCTGTCTTATGATGACAATCGTCTGGCTAGCAACCTTTTCGGCCAATATGATCAGCATCTTGCCCGCATTGAGCAAAAGCTCGGGATTGAAGCCATCGCCCGCGGCAACAAGGTCACAATCAAAGGCCCCGCCGATTTATGTGATCAGGCCAAATATGCTCTCGACAGTCTCTATCACCGTCTGGAAACAGGTGAAGAAATTGAACAGGCCGATGTGGATGGTGCCATCCGCATGGCTCAAGCAGCAGATGAACAATTGGTTCTCCCACAAATGATGCCAGAAGATGCGCAAGGCAAGGGCAAACTGAATTTTGCCCAGATTGCGACCCGTAAGAAAAAACTGATTGCCCGCACAGCCACGCAGGATGCCTATATCCGTGCGATGGATCGCGCAGATCTGGTCTTTGGCACCGGTCCGGCCGGTACCGGCAAGACCTATTTGGCCGTTGCCTATGCTGCATCCTTGCTTGAACGTGGTGTCGTGGACCGGATCATCCTTTCCCGTCCGGCAGTGGAAGCAGGCGAGCGGCTTGGTTTCCTTCCGGGTGATATGAAGGAAAAGGTCGATCCTTACCTCCGTCCCCTTTATGACGCGCTTTATGATATGATGCCGCCAGACAAGGTGGAACGTGAGTTGGAAGCAAAGGTCATCGAGATTGCGCCCCTTGCCTTCATGCGTGGCCGAACGCTCTCCAATGCCGTGGTTATCCTGGACGAAGCCCAGAATACAACTTCCATGCAGATGAAGATGTTTCTGACCCGCCTTGGTGAAAATTCCAAAATGATCATCACAGGTGACCCAAGCCAGATCGACTTGCCCTCTGGCGAGCAATCTGGTCTGGTGCAGGCGATGGATATTCTCTCTGACATCCCATCCATTGTGCGGGTTCAATTCACCGCTGAAGATGTGGTGCGGCATGAATTGGTCATGCGTATCGTCAATGCCTATGATGATGAGGCACGTCGTAAGGTACGTATTCGCCGGGCTTTGGAAGAAAGGGCATTGACCGATCTGGATGAGAGTGCAGGCAAGGATCAGTCGGACGAGGCGGCGCAATGAGCCTTGCTCCCCTGGAAACTCCTCTCGAAAAAGACAGCCTGATTGAAGCGGATAATTGGAATCGGATTGAAAATCTGGAGCTTTTGATCAGTCGTGCAATTGATACGGCCCATGCATATGCCGAGCAAGTCGAGAAAATCGAAATTCGGCAAGGCTCGGAAGTATCTCTGGTTTTCAGTGACAATGAGACTGTAAGAGAGCTCAATGCCGCTCATCGAGGCAAGGACCAGCCAACAAATGTGCTATCTTTTCCCATAGATGAAGAAGCAGATCCCCTGGGGCCTCTTCTGGGTGATATTGTTTTCGCCTATGAGACGGTTGAGCGTGAGGCAGAAGAGCTGGCTATTGAATTTTCAGCCCATCTTACCCATTTGTGTGTTCATGGTTTTTTGCATCTTTTAGGCTACGATCACATTGAATGGGATGAGGCGGAGAAGATGGAAGCTGTGGAAATTGCCATTCTCGCCCAATTGGGAATAGATAATCCCTATGCAGGCTCAGATCCGCTTCCGATGCCTGATTAGATTTTTTTAGACGTAATATGAGGAAAGCTGGCTGATTGCCAGCATGACATACGATAATGAACGATCCCGATAGTCCTGACCCTTTGGACCCCAGCCCGATCGAGCCGGGTAGTGAACGCCAGCAAGACAAGAATGAGGGCTGGTTTCAGCGCCTCATCAACGGTTTGACCGCCCGGCTGAACACAAAATCTCTGCGTACCCAGATGGAAGGCGCATTGGCCGATGACGAAGGGGGAGATGAGACTTTCTCCGCCGATGAAAAAGTCATGTTGCGCAATATTCTGGCGCTACGTGAATTACGGGTTGATGATGTCATGATCCCCCGTGCCGATATCGATGCGGTCGAAGATGACATTTCATTGGGCGCTTTGCTGGCTATTTATCAGGAAGTCGGACATTCCCGCCTTCCGGTCTATCGTGAAACGTTGGATGATCCTGTGGGCATGGTTCACATCAAGGATGTCGTTGGTCTGATGACATCAGAAGGATGCGTTTCCACCGACGGAGATCTGTTGGATTGTGCTGATGAAAATGAACCGATTGATCGGCAAGCCGAAGATCAGAATGGTTCCGAAAAGGTTTATCATCCGTTGCTGTCTGGCAGCAATCATCCCAAAACCATGAGCAACATTGATCTTCAGCGCCCTTTGAGTGAGCTTGGTGTCATCCGTGAGATTCTGTTTGTGCCACCATCCATGCCTGCAACCGATCTGATGGCAACCATGCGTGCTGCACGCACCCAGATGGCACTTGTTATTGACGAATACGGTGGAACTGATGGCCTGATCTCACTGGAAGATGTGGTGGAAACGGTTGTTGGTGATATTGAAGACGAACATGATGATGAAGAGCAATTGGTTGTGGCGCCAGCAGGGCCAAATCTGTTCATCGCCGATGCCAAGGCGGATCTCGAAGAAGTCTCCAATGCAATTGGTGTAACACTCGCCACCAGTGAAGAATCGGATGATGTTGATACGTTGGGTGGTTTGATTTTTACCCATATTGGTCGAATTCCGGTGCGTGGCGAGTTGATTGCCATCTCCGATAATCTCGAAGCAGAGGTTATGGATGCGGATCCTCGCCGCATTCGGCGTGTAAAAATTCGTATCAAACCTACAAAAAAAGGCTCAAAACGCCTTGGCCAATTGAATGCTGCCAATCTGGAAGTGAGCAATTCCGGCTCCGAGGATAAAGATCCAGGGCAAGAGGAACCCGATGCAAAGCGTGCTTGACCTGTAACCCGAATGCTGAGTCTTATGACTTCCACAAGACTTGTTCTGATTCGCTGGGATCTCCATGGCTTCCATAAGGCATCTCTATTCTTCGCTTGTCCTGCTTGATGGCTGGAAGCGCTATTGTCTGGCTTTTCTCCTTGGAGTCATAGCCAGTTTTGCGCAGCCGCCTTATGGTTGGTTTGGTCTTCTGTGGTTTTGTTTACCCATTTTGGTCGCCCTGTTGGACTCTGCGTCTCTTGGGCATAATGGCCGCGCTGTTGCAAAGCGTATGTTTGCCACTGGGTGGATGTTTGCGTTTGGCTTCTTTCTGCTCACTTTTTATTGGCTCGGAGCTGCGTTTCTGGTGGAAGCAGAAAAATTTGCTTGGGCAATGCCTCTTGCAATTCTGGTTCTGCCAGCGGGGTTGGCAATTTTCTGGGCCGCGGCAATGGCAGCTCTCGCTCTGGTCTGGTCGGACCATTGGACGCGAGTGATATGGTTTGCACTATCATTGAGCATCATGGAATGGATCCGGGGGTTTGTTTTCACTGGGCTTCCATGGGGCGGGTTTGGCTTCTCTCTGGCAAGTAACGATCTAACCATGCAAGCCTTGTCCCTTACTGGGCCGGATCTTCTAACCTTGTGGGCATTGCTTCTCTTCACGCTGCCGGTCATCTGGATTGCTCAAGAGCATGTTAGCCGAAAAGCGCTGGGTTATACGGTTTTGATATCTGCGATTCTCGCAGTACAGATTCTGTATGGCTTTATGCGTCTGCAGAATGAAGGTTCAAAACCCTTGCAGTCTGAGGGACAGATTCTCAGGTTGGTTCAACCCAACATTCCTCAATCCGAAAAATGGAAGTTGGAAAATCGCTCCTGGATCTTTAACCGGTTGGTTGCGATGACCAGCCAAACCAGCGAACAAGCTCCAGCAGACGAAGTGGATCTTGTTATTTGGCCGGAATCCGCCATTCCCTTCTATTTGATGGAGCAACCCGCTGCCTTGGCAGCGATTGCACAAGCCTTACCCGGGCAAAGTCAGTTGATGACCGGTGCTCTTCGTAGGGAACAGAGCACCAAAGGTGAAGAGAATGTTTTCAATTCCATCTATTGGTTGGGTGCGGACGGAGCTGTGCGTGGGGCATATGATAAAACCCATCTGGTTCCATTTGGTGAATATCTTCCGATGCAATCGGTACTGGAGGCAATCGGGTTGGAACAATTGACCCGTTTGAAGGGAGGCTTTACGCCAGGGCGTAACCGTAATCTCCTCGGAACAGATAAGTTCGGATCTGTTCTTCCGCTGATTTGTTATGAGATTGCCTTTGCAGGTGAAGTAGCCAGCTATGTGGCACGACCGGACTGGATCTTGACGGTGACCAACGATGCCTGGTTTGGCCCGTCCATTGGCCCTTATCAGCATTTGTTCATGGCACGTATGCGAGCGGTGGAATTGGGTTTGCCTGTCGTTCGGGTTGCCAATACCGGTATTTCTGCAATCATTGATTTCAAAGGACAAGTGATCGCGCAAATTCCATTGGAACAAACCGGTATTCTTCAAATGAAATTGCCTGATGATAGAGCGAAGACATTATTTTCCATCGTAGGAAATGGTCTTTTTAGTGCAATTTGGCTTTTTTTACTCATAATTCTAATTTTTTTGCGCAGAAAAGTCTGAGCCACATGCTCTCAAGAATTGACAGAACATAAGCTCACACGGCAATATTGTTATAGACCTGTCCCCGAAGGCTCAAAATAAGACACATACCGAGCCTTGAGGTTGAAACAAGAGGTTGCGGAGCCTCTTTTAAACAAACAAGTTGGCAAAATGACTGTCGCCAAGAGCAGATTGCCACAAACAATGAGAGCCAAAATGGCCAGTAAAAAAGCACCAAACCCCATCGATATTCATGTGGGAAGCCGTGTCCGGCTGCGTCGCATGATGTTGTCTATGAGCCAAGAAAAGCTGGGTGAACATCTCGGGATCACCTTCCAGCAAATTCAGAAATATGAAAAAGGAACCAACAGAATTGGCGCCAGCCGCTTGCAACATAT